>CAZIQR010000030.1:0-19795 GCA_964541055.1 uncultured Eubacteriales bacterium | reverse complement strand
GAACAGGGAATAGAACAGGATAAATATCTCCGGACCTTCTGAGTCAACCATTATTGGTATGGTTGCCAGGTATAGACCGATTCCGACTAACCAAGCGATAAAAAATGTCCAGTTCAGATGATTCTTGAACCAATTCATTTCTCACCTCCCTCTTTCTTTTGAGTTTCTTTCACGACCGTTAATATCCGCGCGATTGTGCGCCTGAGCTCTTTTACGCGACCCGGGTTTTCAAGCGAGCCGCCGGACGAAACCACTGCCCGCTCTCTCGCCAGCTCCGCCCTCAGCTTGGCGTCGAGCTCGATCGTCTTGATCGCGGTCTGGGTCAAGGCGTGGCCGCGGTCGAAAAGGGTCCGGCCGACCTCGGCCTCGTAAGCCCGGTACTCGACGGCGGCCCGGATCTGCCGCTCGAAGACGTCCCTGGCCAGGGCCTCCTCGATCGCGCGTTCGACCGCATCCCGGCCGCCGAAGAAAAGAGCCGCTTTCTCGAGCTCGGCCGGGATCTTGTGGTAGCGGCGGACAAAGGCCAGGTCCTTGGCGAACTTGCGCATGAGGAGCGCGCGGACGCCCTTGACGTGAGCAGCCACGGCCTCGGCTCGGTTCGGAAAAAGCCGGATGGAGATCGTCTCGGCGCCCATAGGGCCGGCGGCCTGCCCAGGAGCCGGAAATTCGGAAAATAGTATTGTGTCCCCGATTTGGAGGGCCGGGTAAGCCGTGAGGGACGTGCCGACGGCGATCTTCTCGGGCAGGTCGCCGAAGCTCCACTCGGTCAGGCCGGACTTCTCCCAAGCCCGCCGCGCCTCCTGCCAGGCAGGGGATTCCATCTTCGACGGGGCCTGGTCGGCCGCGCCGAGCTTCTTCCGAAGCAGCTCGACGTCGCGCCCGGCGTCGATGACGCGGCCCGTCGCGGCATCGACCACGGCCACGCGCATCCGCAGGTGCTTGGGCACGTCGGCCAGGGCCCATTCCTTCGCCGGCACGTCCACCCCGAACCGCCGCTTGACGAACGCGGCCACGGCCTTGAACAAGGGCTCGTCCTCGGGCGCCTTCGGCATCTCGCGGGCGATCGTCTCGGCCTTCTCCCCGACCGGCACGAGCAGCTTGCGGAAGCGCTTGGGCAGCCCCTTGATGAGGGCCTCGATCTTGTCCCGGTATTGTCCCTCGACGCCCCATTCGAGGCGGGCGCTCGGGATCGCGCTCAGGAGCTCGGGCGGGACCTTGAGCGTGACCCCGTCCTCCTCGTCGCCCGGCGCGAACTTGTAGACGGCGCGGAACGGCCGGCCGGCGATCTCCACGGTGTCGGGGAAGGCGCCGACCGCCGCATCGTCGGGCCGGTCGTTCAGGAGGTCCTCCTCCTTCAACCACAGGAACGAATCGTCGCCGCCCCGCTCCTTCACGTCCCTGAGGAGCTTGCGCAGGCTCCTCACGTCATACAGGCCGGGCAGCCGTTTCGAATAGAGCTCGGCGATCTCGCCCTCGGCGACGAGGATATCGCGCCGCCGCAGCTTCTCTTCCATGGTCTCGACCCGGCGCTGCAGCTCGAGGTTGTGGACCAGGAAAGGCGGCGGGTCGTCGATCTCGCCCTCGACGAGCCCGTTCATGACGAAGATCTCGTGGGCCTCCTGGGGCTCGATGCGGCCATATGAGACGCGCCGCTCGCGGATGATCTCGAGGCCGAAGAGCGCCACCCGCTCCTTGGCCGTGACCTCGCCCCGCGAACGGTCCCACACGGCGTCGGAGTAGGACCGCTTGCAGAGCGGCCCCCCGAGCTTTTCGAGCCAAGCCGGGTCGATGCGGGCCGCGGTCCGGGCGAAGAGGCGCGAGGTGCGCACGACCTCGGTCGAGACGATCCAGCCGGCGCCCTTGCCGAAGAGGACCGATCCCGGCCACAGCGTGACCTCGCGGTTCTTGGCCGCCGCGTAGACGTTCTTTTCTTTGTGGGCGGCGATGTTCGAGAGATAGCCGCTGAGGATCGAGCGGTGGATCGCGCCGTATAGCGCCGGCGAGACGTCGGCGTGCAAAATCGGGGACTTCCCCCGCCCGCGGGGTCCCCGCGTCCGATCCGGCCCCGCCTCGAGCTCCCGGAGGGCGCCTTCGATCTCGGCGTGAAGGTAGGCCCATTCCCTCATCCTCGGGAACGACAAAAAGTTCTCGTGGCAGAACCGGCGCTTCTGAACGAGCGAGCCGAGCTTTTCGAAATCGCCGTGGTAGCGGTTCCAGATGTTGAGCAGCACGAGGAAGTCCGAGTCCGGGTGCTTGAACGCGGCGTGGACGGCGTCGGCCTGCTGGGCCTTGTCGGGCGGCCGCTCCCGCGGGTCCCGGATGCTCAGCGCCGCCGCGAGCACCGTGACCTCGGGCAGGCACCGCTCGGTCCGGGCCTCGATCAGCATCCGCGACAGGCGCGGATCGACCTGCATGCGGGCCATGGCCCGGCCCGTCTCGGTCAGCTCCCAGCGTATCCCCGATTTACGGATGGCGCCGAGCTCGGCCAGCGTGTCGTAGCCGTCGTGCACCGCCTTGGACGCGGGCCGGTCGACGAACGGGAACTGGAGCGGATCGCCGAGGCCGAGGTCGGTCATGCGCAGGATGACCTCGGCCAGGTCCGAGCGCAGGATCTCCGGCTGGGTGAACTCGTCGCGCGACTCGTATTCGACCTCGCTGAAGAGCCGCACGCATAGCCCTTCTTTGACCCGGCCGCACCGGCCCTTGCGCTGGTCGGCCGAGGCCCGCGAGACCGGCGAGATCGGCAGCGAGTTGATGCGCGTCCCCGGTTGGTATTGGGCGATGCGGGCCACCCCCGTGTCGACGACGTAGCGGATGCCGGGGATGGTCAGCGACGTCTCGGCGACGTTGGTGGCGACGACGATCTTGGGCAGGGTCACGGTGTAGACAAGCCGCTGCTCGCCGGCCGGCAGGCGCGAGAAGAGCGGCAGGACCTTGACCGCCGGCCACTTGCGGCCCTCGAGCATGCGGCGGGTTTCGAGGATGTCCTGCTCGGTCGGCATGAAGACCAGGACGTCCCCGGGCGGCTTCTCCCGGCGCAGGTATTCGACGGCCTCGACGGCCTGGTCGACGTAGTCCTTGTCCTCGGCCTCCTCGCGGTCGGGGACGCGGTATTCGACCTCGACGGGATACATCCGGCCGCTGACCTCGATGACCGGCGCGTTCTTGAAGGCCTTGGAGAACTTCTCGGTGTCGAGGGTCGCCGAGGTGATGACGAGCTTGAGGTCGGGGCGCTCGTCGAGGAGCCGGCGCATGATGCCGAGCAGGAAGTCGATGTTGAGCGACCGCTCATGGGCCTCGTCGATGACGATCGTGTCGTATTCGTGGAGGCCGTGATCGCCCTGCGTCTCGGCGAGCAGGATGCCGTCGGTCATGACCTTGACGTAGCCGTCGCGCGAGGTCCGGTCCTGGAAGCGGATCTTGTAGCCGACCGAGCGGCCGAGCGGCTCGCCGAGCTCCTCGGCGATACGCTGGGCGATGGTCACGGCGGCGAGGCGGCGCGGCTGGGTGACGCCGATGCGGCCGGCGATGCCGCGGCCCGCCTCGAGGCACATCTTCGGGATCTGGGTGCTCTTGCCGCAGCCCGTCTCGCCCGAGATGATGACGACGCGGCGGCGCGGCGAGCGCAGGGCGGCGACGATCTCCTCGGCCCGCGGCGTGATGGGAAGCTCCGGCGGGTAGGAGACGCGCGGCACGTTCTTGGCCCGGGCGGCGAGCCAGGCCTCGAAGCGGGCCCGGGCGGCGGCTCTCTTGTCCATCCCGCCTATTTTACCCGAGTCCCACGGCGGGGGCAAAGCGCTGATTATCCATCCATTGCGTTTCGCGACTGGATCGCGAAGACGAAAGCGTAGCCCGGCGGCAGGTTCGGTTGACAGGCCGCGCGGCCCGGGCATATAGTGCGGGCGCGTGATCCCGATGACCGACCGCGAGCGCGCACTGACGCTTCTTTCCGGCGGCCGGCCCGACCGCGTCCCCTGGTTCGGCGACCTCGATTACTGGGCCACGGCGCTCATCGGACGCGGGCAGAAGCCCGCGGATTTCAAAGAGAGCGGCGCCTATATCGACTGGCACCGGGACCTGCGCTGCGGTTTCTACCTCCAGGGCTATTTCCCGTTCCGGACGACCGTCGAGGAGTGCCGGGTGAGCGAATGGCGCGAGGGCCGGGCCCGCCGCCGCCGCATCGAGACACCGGCCGGGACGCTGACCGAGACGTGGACGTGGCTCCCCGAGTCGTTCGCCGAGGCCCCAACCGAGCACCTGGTCAAGTCGGCCGAGGATCTGGCCGCCTACCGCTGGCTTTTCGCGCACACCCGCTACGAGCCCGACTATGCCTTCGCCGAGCGCCGCACGCGCCAGGTCGGCGAAACCGGGATCGTCCTCTGCTATCTGCCGAAGAGCCCGTTCATGCAGATGGTCGCCCTCGACGCCGGGATCGCCGCCGTGGCCGAGATCGCGGCCGACCGGCCCGAGGAGCTCGCGGAGACGCTGGCCGTGGTGCGGGCCTCACACGATCGGGCCGCGCGCCTGGCCGTGGCCAGCCCGGCCGAGGTCCTGATGATCCCCGAGAACCTGTCCAGCGAAGTCGTCGGGCCGCGGTTCTACGAACGCTATATGCGCGACTATCACGAGTCGTGGTGCCGGGAGATCGCCGCGGCCGGCAAGTTTTCCTGCGTCCATCTCGACGGGACGCTCAAGGGGCTGCTGCGGCAGGTCGCTGGCGCCGGCTTCACCTTCATCGAGGCCATGACCCCGGCCCCGGTCGGCGATCTCGAGGTCGAGGGCTGGGCCGCGTGGTGTCCCGATTCGCCAAAGACCGTGTTCTGGGGCGGGATCCCCGGGGTCTATTTCACGGAGCAGGTCCCCGAGGCCGAGTTCGAGCGGCACGCGCGGGCCGTCCTGGAGGTCATGCGCAAAGAACCGCGCTATGTGCTCGGCGTCGCGGACCAGGTGCCGCCGGACGGACTGGAGAGCCGCATCCGACGCGTCGCGCAGCTGGCCGACGAGTTCGGGCGGTATTAGGCCAGCTTCCTCAGCGAATCGAGGGCCGCGGTCACGTCTTCGTCGCGGTTGTTGAGATAAAAGGAGACGCGGACCGAGTTGAGGCCGCCTTCCGAGACAGGCCGGGCCTTGAGCTTGTCCTTGGCCAGCTGCTGCATGATCTCGGTGTGCGGATGTGTCTTCATACGGAAGCCGATCATGAGCGTGCGGTTGGCCTCCTCCTCGGGCGAGAGGCGTTCGACGCCGGGGATCTCGCCGAGGCCGCGGTAGAAGCGCTCGGCCATCGGCTTGCAGCGGGCCTGGATGCGGTCGACGCCGATCGTGTTCACAAAATCGAGGGCCGTGCCGAGGGCGTAGAAAAGGGCGTCGTTCTGGGTCCCGGACTCGAACCGCTCGGCCGTGTCCTTGAGCACGAACTCGCCCTTTGCGGCGTCGTAGCGGACCGAAGAGCCGCCACCGACGGTCTGCGGCCGGAGCGTGTCGATCATCCCCTGGCGAACGTAGATGAAGCCGGTGCGCTTGGGGCCCATGACCCATTTGTGAGTGCTGCAGGTGTAGAAATCGACGCCCGTCTCGACGATGTCGAACGGCGCACAAACCGGGGCCTGGGCGCCGTCGAGGGCGAACCAGATGCCCTTGGCGCGGGCCAGGGCGGCGATGTCCTTGACCGGGAAGAGCTGGCCGGTCGTGCAGGTGACGTGACTGATGAAGATGAGGCGCGTCCGGGGCGTGATCAAGCGGGCGATGCGGTCGACGTTGCCGGCGGCCCGCACGATGTCCGGCTCGAAGAGGCGAATGGCGACGCCGTCGCGCTGCATTCGGTTGAGCAGGGCCGAGTGGACGGCGACATGCTCGTGGGTCGTGGTGATGACCTCGTCGCCGCGCTTGAGCGGCAGGCCGTTGACGATGACGTTGACGCCTTCGGTCGCGCCGCCGATCAGGCCGACGTCCTCCTTGCGGCAGGCCCGGCCGAGGAGCCGGGCCAACTTGGTCTTGACGTCCTGCCAGGGCTTCTCGTCATGGCCGGCGCTCGGGGCACGCTCCTCGGCCTGGGTGAACTCGACGAGGGCGTTAAGGACGGGGACGGGGCACGAGCCGAGCCCGCCGAAATTGAGATAGGTCCAGGCCGGATCGAGGATAAATTGGCCGCGGATGAGCGACCAGAGGGCCTCGTCGCCGGGCGCGGAGGCGGCCTGCGAGGCGAAGTCCGCGATCGAGCCCGAGGCCAGCTTCCTTAAAAGGGGCAGTCCGGCGACGCCGCCGGCCAGCCCGGCCGTTATCTTGAGGAATTCTTTCCTGTTCATGATCGTCCCTCCTCGATGGTCAAGGGGGATTATTCAGACAGGGCGGGTCAAAGTCAATGATCCTATTTCGTTCGCTGGGGTCCGACCCCAATAGGGACCGGGACAGGCGTGAAAAAGCCGGCCACGGAGATGATCTCGGCGCGGGGGCGGCCCGGCTTCATCAGCGCTGCGGCCAGCTGGGTGATCGTGGACGCTCCGGGCCTCAGAGAGATCCGGAGCGTCTTTATCCTCGAAGCACTGTGCGTTCTGTCTTTCATCGTCCGTCTCCATCCATATAGACGAAGGGACGCCTCGAAATGTTTCACTCGGGGACCGGTTTTATTGCCGCTTTCCGGATCCCATAGAACAGCACCCCGGCGGCGATGGCCGCGGCCCCGGCGATCCAGGACCGCATCGGCAGGCTGATCATGAGGACGAGGCAGGACAGGAGGCCGAGGCCGGTCACCAGGCGCTGCGCCCCCTTGAGCACCTTGAGGCCGCTGAGGTTCATGGCCGCATAATACAGAAGGAGGGAGAAGCTGCTGATATAGGCGATGTGCGGCAGGTCGGAGGCGAACGAAAGCGCGAGCATCGCCGCGCCGCTGATCAGGATCGCGTTCCGCGGCACCTCTCCCCCGTCCCGGCGGACGCTCCGGCCGACGAACCGGGGCAGCTCGCCGTCCCGTGACATGACCTGGGCCAGCCGGGAGAGACCCCAGACCGAGGCCAGAAGGACCGTGCTCGTCGCCGCCAATCCTCCGAAAGCCACGATGAGGGCGCCCGATCGAAAGCCCATGCCGGACATGGCGGCCGCGAGGGGCGAACCGGATCGGGCGAGGAGCGACGCGCCGGCCCCGCCCACGGCGGCCACGGCCACGACGAGATAGATGGCCGTCGCGATCAGGATGGACAGGATGGTCGCGCGGGGCACGTTGCGGCGAGGATCCTCGATCTCGTCGGCGATCACGGCCACCCGGGCGAAGCCGCCGTAGGCGAAAAAGATGGTCGCCGCCCCGGCCCAGAGCCCTTTCACGCCGAACGGCAGGAAGGGGCGGAAATGAGAGGGTTGGAAGTGGGAAAAGGCGGCGGCCGCAAAGAAGAGAAGCACAGCGATCTTGACGATATCGAGGACATTGTTGAAGCGGCTGGATTCCCTAGCCCCCAGGAGCTGGATCCCGACCGTGAGAGCGACGACGGCCACGATGCCGACGGCCCTGGGGAGCGCCGGGACGAAGAAGGACATGTAGTAGCTGAAGCCGACGGCCACGGTCGCCCCGCCGACGATGTTCGAGAACAGCCAGGCCCAGCCGACGACGAAGCCCGCGAAGTCCGAAATGGCCTCGCGGGTGAAGACGTACACGCCGCCGCTCCGCGGGTAGAGCCGGCTGAGCGCCGCGGCCGAAAGACCCGTCAGGAGCGAGACGGCGGCGGCGATGAGGACCGAGCCGACCAGGGCCGGGCCGGAGAGGGCCGCCGCGGCCCCGAGGACGACGAAGATGCCGGCCCCGATGATCGAGCCGAGAGAGATATTGACCGCGTCGAAGAGAGACAGCCGTCCGGCCATCGTTCTCTGCCCTCCTCACGACGACTATACAGGACGGTTATCTGTAAGGGAAATTCGGGTTAGAAACGAAGCCTTCGCTTTTTGGGCAAAAAACGAGGAGATAAGGCCGAAAACTGGCCTTTTCCAGTGCCTAAATTGCTGATAAATATGGCCGAAGCTGGGGTCAGACCCCCCTTAGAACCTGTACAGGTAGCTGACTTTGAAGAAGAAGCCGCGCTGCATCTCGTGGAAGCGGCTGCTCGGCGCGAAGCCATCGAGGCTCGCGTCCCACTCCTGCTTCTCCAAGGCCGATCCGTAGCCCAGGAAGATGACCGTGCCGGGGATGTAGGTGAAGGAGACGAGGCCGTCGAGGGTCATCCGCTTGTAGAAGTCGTTGTATTCGACGATGCCCCGCACGAAGAGATATTTGTTGATCTGGAAGGTGTTGCGGCTGCGGAGGATCATGTAGTCGTAGACCTTGGTCCGGTCGAGCTTGCGGTAGAAATCGACGTAGCTCAGGCTCAAGGCGAAATCGAGCTGGGTGACGGGCTGATAGACGACCCCGCCCATCATCCGCGTGCCGTAGCCCTGGTACGGATCGGCGGGATCGTAATAGGTGCTGCCCGTGCGCCGCATGAACCACTCGAGGTAAACGGACTTGGCCAGCTGCGACTCGGCCCGAAAACCGTAGCCGCTCAGGTCGAACCGCCGCCCGGCATAGATCTCGTTGGCCAGCAGGCCGTCGAAGCGGACCATCGTGCTGCGGGGCAGCCGGAAGCGCAGCGTGACGAGGTTGACGGTCTCCCACATATTGTAGATCGTGTCGTAGAGATGATAGCTCCAATAGAAGGGCTCGATCTTCTGGAAGAACTTGGACTTCGGGTAGATGTTGTACATGGCGAAGGCCGAGATCCGCCGCAGGCCGGTCCGCAGGACGAAGCCCGAATCGGCCCGGAAGCCCTCGGAGATATCCTGGTAGCCGAGGTCGATGGCCCATCGCCGGTTATTGAAGTTGTAGTCCAGACCCAGGGCGTGGTCGGCGCTCGCCTTGCCGGCGTCCGGCTCCCGGTTCAGCGAACCGAAGAGATGGAACGAGGCGACCTGCGTCTGGCTGAGCCGGAAACGTCCGTCGAACCCTCCGACCTGGTTGTAGGACGAGCCGGCGAAGCGGGAGGTATAGAACGCGCCGACATAGGCGTCGTCCTTGAGGGAATGCTTGTAGCGGGCGATGGCGAAGTCGGGATGGACGTCGACCGTGTCGTCCGGCAGGCTGTCGTGGGAGTAGATCGCGGCCACGGTGTCGCGGGGCGTGATCTTGCCCGTGAGCCGGAAGCCGTAATCGGGGTTGACGATGGCCCGGGTATAGACGATCGACTGGAGCGGCGCCTCCTCCGCGTTCCCGGCGAACTTCCACATGTCGTTCCCCTCGAGGAAGAACGGCCGCTTTTCCTCATAATACAGCGAATATCGCCGGTTGAAGTCGATCTGGCCGGCGTCGGCCTCGACCTGGCTGAAATCGGGATTGTAGGTCCCGTCAAGAGTCAGGTCCGACGTCAGGCCGAACTTGGCGGTCAGGCCGGCCACGTCCTTGAGGGGCGTGCGCTCGGACCGGGCCATGTTCGGTCCCTGGCGCTCGTAGGTCGTCCGGCTGGTGGCGGCGGGGATGACCTCGACGACCCGTTTGGAATGAAGCCCGGAAACCTGGAACTTCTGGGCCTGGCCCATGATCGAGCCGTAGTTCGGGTCGAGGGGCGGGTAGGTCGCCTGCTCGGACGTCCGGGTGAAGAAACGGACGAACATGATCCGCCAGGTTTGGACGGCCTTGCCGGGGAAGCGGAGGCTTTGGAGCGGCACCCGGGCCTCGACCGTCCAGCCCCGGTCGTCGATGCGGCCCTTGCTGTACCAGACGGCATCGAAGCTCGCGTCGAGGTTGCCGTTGACGTCGAGCATGCCGTCGCCCTGGATGCCGAGCGGGTTGACGATGAAGCTGAAGCCGCTCTGGGCGTCGTTGAAGGTATCGAGCATGACGAAGACGACGTCGTCCTGGAAGATGTTGTCCCGCTTGCTCATGACCGCCTTGATCTTGGACGGCTCGTTGTCGTAGCAGCGGAAGGCGAAATAGAAGTTCTCGGCGTCATAAGCGACGTACGCCTCGGTCCTCTGGCTGGCCTCCTTGCCGAAATCGGGCTTGAAGGTCTTGAAACCGTCATACTTGAGAGCGGTCGCCCAGACGGGATCGTCGAGGACGCCGTCGATGGCGGGCGCCGCCTCGGCCTTGCCAAGGACGAGCGGGGCTGGGTCCACCCGGCCCCAGGCCGGCGGCTTCGAGGCCGCGGCGGCCGCCGCCGAGGGCGCGGCCAGGACCAGGATCAGCAATAAAGCCGTCAGGAAGGCGGCCGCGGGCCGGGCGCCGGGTCTTCTCATCTCAGTCTCCTCATTTTCAACCGGTATTACGGACGAGCCCCTCAAAAGGTTCCTCTCCGGCCTCGGCAAGGGCCGATTTTGTCCGGATCGGGCAGAAAAACGGCCGGCCGGCGTCTAAAAGGAGGAGGAGAGAACGCCATGCCATCGCCCCACGCCGAAGCTCTCAGGCGCCCGGCCGGCCGCATCGGCCAAGCCCGGGCGATCCCGCTGGCCGTCCTCGCCGGCCTGGCCCTCGTCGGAGGCTTGGCCGGCTGCCGGTCGAAGCCCCCGGCCGACGTCCCCGGCGATTTCACCTTCCACGGCACGGCCATCCACCCGGCCGCGATCAGCGCCCTCTATCGTTCGCCGGCCGGACAGATCGACCTGGCGGCGTTCAAGACGAACCTCCAGGCCCGGCAGTGGGAGGACCAACCCGGCTGGTGGGTCGCCGATTTCGAGGAGGACTTGGCCACGGGGCGATCGCCGTTCTTCGCCTATGCCGCGTTCGCCGCGCCGGCCTCGAGCGGGGCCGAGCTTTACGTCGTGTCGGTCACCTTCAACCAGGGCGAGCCGGCCGATATCGACAACATCGTGCTCATCCAGAAGACCGGCAGCCGGCTCGGCCTCGTCCGGCGCTGGGACGAGGGCAGCGCCTGCAACGGGGGCATCATCAACGAGCGCATGGAAGAGGACAACTTCTTCTACACCCGGGAGCTCACGCCGGTCGACCTCCTGGGCCTCTCGCTCGAGGTCAAGCTCGACCTCGTCCCCAACCAGGACCTGGAGGCGACGAGCCAGAGCTGCTTCGCCGCGGCCAACTACGTCTACGACGTGACCCAGGACCGGGAGGACCTGACATCGGTCCGCCTCTACGACGAGCCCGTCCAGGACGAGAAGGGCCACACCGAACGGTTCCGCTTCCAGTCCTGCTTCAACCGGCTCTTCAACGAGTATCTCGCCCAGGGCAAGACGGCGCTCCTGGCCAAGGACATCGAGGAGTTCGCCGCCGAGTTCAAGGCGGCCTGCTTTTAAGGCATCCGCTCCGAGAGAAGGTCGGAGGCCGAAGCGTTCTCGGCGACCTGGTCCGGGCTTTTGGCCCCGGGGATGACGGCCGTCACCACCGGATCGCGCAGGCACCAGGCCAGGGCCCAGCGGGCGCGTGACACGCCCGGAGGGAGCTCCTCCTCGGCCAGTTTCTCCGCCTCACGGACCCGCCGCGCGACCTCCTCGCGTCCGAGCGTCGACCGGTAGTCATCGGGGGGGAACTTGGCGAACGTTTCATACTTGCCGGTCAGGAGCCCGCTCGCGAGAGGGACCCGGGCCAGGATGCCCAAGTTGAAGCGCCGGGCCGTGGGAAAGACATCGGCCTCGGCCCGCGGCGAGATCCTGTTATAGACGACCTGGAGAACGCCGAAGCCGCGCGCGAAGGCCTCGCGGACCTGGACCTCGCTGCCCGCGCCGGGGACGGAGACGCCGAGGTTGCGGACCATGCCGGCGCGACGGGCGTCCTCGAGCGCCGCCTGCAAGCCGTCGTCGAGGAACGCTTCGTCCGGCCCCGAGTGCAGCTGGTAGATGTCGATGCGGTCGGTGCGCAGGGCGCGGAGCGAGGCGATGAGCTGGGCCCGGACCTGGTCGGCCCGGAATTCATCGGCCCGGCCCATGAAGCCCGTGAAGCGGTGGCCGAACTTGGTGGCCACGACCCAGCGGTCCCGCCCGTGGCGCGAAAGATAGTCGCCGATCAGCCGCTCGGAGAGGTGGTCGCCGTAGCACTCCGCCGTGTCGATGAGGTTGATCCCCGACTCGGCGGCCCGGTCGAGGATGGCGTCGACCTCCGGCTGGGTGAAGGACTTCCCCCACTCCCCTCCGAATTGCCAGCCGCCGATGCCGACGACGGAGACTTTGAGCCCCGTTCTCCCCAGCGTCCGGTATTTCATAGGCGCTTCGACCCCGCTTTTTCCTTATATTGATATTAGTCGGACGAGCCGCGGCGAGTCAACACGAACGGACGTCCCGAAAATCGGAAAAGCGAAAAAAAAAGAGGCCGGATGCAACCCCCGGACGCCCACGGCGGTTTGGAAGAACGTGGATGTTAAAAATATAGCAGGACCCCTTGACAAGCCGGTCCCAGGGTGCTAATAATCTAGCATGCTATTTTCTTAGCATAGATCACGCCGGGCCCAAGGAGCCGCGCATGAGGACCGAGAAGAGCCTGAGCCGCCGCGAGCGGCAGATCATGGACATCATCTACGAGATGAAGGAGGCCACGGCCCTCCAGGTCCTGGAGAGGCTCCCCTCGCCGCCGAGCTACTCGGCCGTCCGGGCCCTGCTCCGCGTCCTCGAGGACAAGGGCCATCTCCTTCACCGGCCGGACGGCCCCCGCTACGTTTACCTGCCGCGCCTGGCCAAGGACAAGGCCCGCAAGAGCGCCCTCGCCCATCTCAAGCGGACCTTCTTCGACGGCTCGACCGCCGAAGTCGTCGCCGCCCTCCTCGACATGTCCGAAGACGACCTTTCGGATGAAGACTACGCGCGCCTCGCGGCCCTCATCGACAGGGCCCGCAAAGAGGGGCGCTGAGATGACCGGAGCCGCGGCGGCCTGGCCCGGGCTCATCGCCGGGTGCCTGATCAAGACGTCGGCCGTCCTGGGACTGGCCTTGCTGGCCGTCGCGGTCTCGCGAAGCCGGCCGGCGGCGGTCCGCCATTTCATTTTGTCTTCGGCCCTGGTCGGGCTCCTCGTCCTGCCTCTTCTGGAGTTCGGCCCCGCCGGATGGCGTTCGGACCTGCTTCCGGCGTGGATGTCGGCGCGGACCTGGACGCCGTCGCCAAAGGCCCGCCCTGACGGACCGTCGGCCGTCGGGTCCGCCTCTTCTCAAGGGACGTTTCGGTCCGAAGACCGGCCGGCGGCTCAACCTGACAACCTGATCTTCATCGCCTCACCTTCGCCCGGCCGGGCCGAAGATCGAGACGCCGAGGCCGTCCCGCCCTCCTCCGCCCGCGGCCCGAGGACCGGACGGCTCGGCCTGGCGCTCGTCGGGATGTGGGCGGCCGGCTTCTTCATCCTTCTTTTAAGACTCGCCATGGGCTTGGCCGGAGCGGTCCGGTTGACCGCCGAGGGGACGCCGCTCGATGACGCGGGCTGGCGGGCCCTCTTCGAGCGCTTCCTCGCCGTCGTCTCCATCCGGCGCAGGGTCGGGCTCAAGAGCCATCCGGAAGTGGCCGTGCCCCTCACCTGGGGATGGCGGAGGCCGGTCATCCTCATGCCGGACGGTTCGGGCGATTGGACCGACGACGAGAGGTCCTCGGCCCTCTTCCACGAGCTCTCCCACGTCAAACGGGCGGATTTCCTGGTCATGCTGCTCGTCCGCACGAGCCTGGCCCTCTTCTGGTGGAATCCGCTCGGCTGGGTCGTTTATCGCAAGCTCCTCAAGGAACAGGAGCACGCCTGCGACGAGCTGGTCCTTCGCGCGGGGATCCGGCCGTCGGCTTATGCCGCCAGCCTGCTGGCCTTCCGGCGCTCGGCCGGGTTCCGCTGGAATCCTTCGGCGGCCCTGCTCGGCCTGCTGGGCCGGTCGTCGTTCCAGGAGCGCTTGGCGGCCATCCTCAGACAGAAGATCACACTCATGGAGGTCAAGATGAAAACCAAGATCATGCTCGGTCTGGCCCTCGCCGCCGCCGTCGTCCTCGTCGGAACGGCCCGGCCGGCCGCCGGCCGCGAGGCCGCGGAAGCGGGGACGGTCCTCGTCGAGACGGCCCTGCCCGAAGCGGCCGCTCCCGCCTCATTTGCCGGGGCTCCGGCGGAACCGCAGACGGCGACGGCCGTTCAGGAGAAGGCCAAGGAACAGGAAAGGGCCAAGGAAAAAGAGGCCGCCAAGGCCGAGAAGGACAAGACGGTCATCGAAAAGAAGATCGTGGTCGTCGGCAAGGAAGGCGAAGGCTCGCCGATCGAGATCACCATCACGGGCGACGGACAGACCCGCAAGCTCGTCCTCGACAAGACCGTCACCATCACCAAGGGCAAGGACGGCGACGTGCTCATCCTGACGCCGGGCGGAAAGGAGCCTATCGTCCTCAAGGGCGAGCCCCTGACCCTCGAGATCAAGGGCGGACGGCTCGAGGTCCTCGAAGAGGGCGAGACGCCGGAGCCAGGCGAGCCGGCGACGGTCAAGTTCTTCAGGAAGGACGGCGAAAAGGGCGAGAAGGTCATCATCCTGAGCGGGAAGGACGGCAAGAACGTCACCTATATGTTCACCCCACGCCCGGATAAGCAAGCCATGACCTCTAGCTGGACGACGAAGGCGGACGAGCCCGGCAGGGCCTGGACCGCCGTTCGGGACGGCAAGCCCCTGGCCTTCTCGATCGAGGCGGACAAGGAGATGCTCGGAAAGATCCAAACCCTGCGGAAGCAGCTCGACGAGATCAAGGCCAAGAAGCTCGATCTCAGCGCCCTCGAGGACTCGCTGAAGAAGATGGAGGCCGAGCTCAAGGCCAAGGAAGAGAAGCTGAAGACGTTCGAGGAAAAATTCGACCGGGAGACGGGAACGCTCGTGGTGGGCAAAGAGATCGTCGAGGATAAGGGCGGGAAGCTCGCGGTCGTCGTCGAGGGCAAGCCTGTCGCCGGGGAGGCCGGAAAGACGGCCCCGAATAGGGTCGCCGTCAAGGTCCGGGCGGTCGAGGCCGGCAAGGGCGGGATCACGGTCGTCCTCACCCAGGCCGGGCTCGACCGGGCGGGCTACGAACGGGCCCTGGCCGCTCTCAAAAGGGACCTTCCCGAAGGATACAAGATCACGGAATCCGAATTCGAGGAGGAGGGCCCCTCGATGTCCGTCAGCCTCGCGCCCCCTGCGGGGACGCCCGTCGACAAAGCGATGGTCGAGAAGCTCGTCAAGAGCCTGCAGTCGGCCATCAAGCAGAAATAATCGGTCCGCGAACGAAGGGGCCCGGCCCTGGCCCGCAAGGCGGGGGCGCGGCCCTTTTTTTTCTTCGGAGCCGCCGGTCAGAGGCCGGGCCCGCCGGACGCGTTGACCGGCGCGCCCCGATTCGTTTATCATGGGCCGAGCATGGCCAAGCCGGCGCGCGATTTCTACGAGGTCCAGAAACGCCAGAGCCGCCGCAGCCTGCTCCTCTTCGCCGCCGTCCTCGCCTTCCATTTCGCGGCTTTGGGCCTCATCGGCCTGGCCTTCCTGGCCACGTTCGGCCTCCTCTTCGCGCCCGGCCTCCTGGGCTCGCCGGCCTTTTGGCCGCGGTTCCTGTCCGTCGATCTCGCCGTCGCCGCCGTCGTCGCGGCCTTCCATTTTCAGGACGCGCGCCGGAACGGGCCCCGCGTCATCCTGCGGCGGCTCCAGGCCAAGACGCCGGACGCCGCCGACCGCTATCACGCCCAGCTGCTCAACATCGTCGACGAGATCCGCATCGCCGCCGGCCTGCCCCGCGTCAACACCTACGTCCTGCCCTCTTTCGCCGTCAATTCGCTGGCGGTCATCGAGGAGGACGGCACGCCCGCCGTGGCCGTCACCGAAGGGCTCCTGGCCGAGGGCACGCGCGACGAGCTCCAGGCGGTCGTCGCCCACGAGATCGCCCATATCGCCCGCGGCGACGCCTTCTACCTGACCCTGGTCTGCTCGCTGGCCAATCTTTTCGAAACGCTCAAGGACGCGCTGGGAGCGGCCGCTGATGACGGGCCGGACGGCGAAGAGGCGCGCCGGAGCGGCGGCTTTCCGCCCTTCCTGTTCGGCGCCGCCGTGGCCCTCTCGGCGCTGATCATGCGCCTGCTGAGCATGCTTGTCAGCCGGGAGCGCGAGCTCCTGGCCGACGCGGCCGCCGTCGAGCTCTGCCGTTCACCCGAGGCCTTGGCCCGCATCATCATCAAGGCCCACCTCAAGAACTCGTTCGTCGGCGATTTTTCCTTGAGCTACGCGCCGCTGTTCATCGTTCGCCCGGATGCGCGCGACACGCCGGACACGCTGGCCGGCCGGATCTTCAGCTCCCATCCCCCGCTCATGAAACGGCTGGCGGCGCTGGGCGCCATGGTCCACAAGACGCCCGAAAGCCTGATCGAAACGGTCTGGGCCGAAGAGAGGGCCCGCCAGGCCGCCCGCGGCGTCCTCCATTCGTACGAAGAGACCCGCAAGCATCAGCTGGAGCTCTTCCCGGGCCCGCCGCCGTCGGCCGAGCCGCCGGCGCCCGGGGACGAGCCGCGGGTCTGGATGCTGGCCGGCGCGGCCGAGCCGCCCTGGGAGGGGCCGTTTTCCGTCGCCGAGCTGCTCGCCCGGCCCCGGTTCTCGCCGATCATGCGGGTCAAGAACCTTCAGGAAGGGGTCGAGGCCCGGGCCCGCGAGTTCCCCCAGATCCGGATCGCCCTGCATAACCTGGCCGGGAAAAAGCCCCTCGCGCCCGGCCGTCAGAACCTGTGCCCGCGCTGCCGCGTGCCGCTGGCGGAGACGTTCTATGAGGGCGTGGGGATCCGGGTCTGCCCCGGCTGCGGCGGCCGGCTGGTGGATGCCGCCTCGGTCGACAAGATCGTGGCCCGGCGCGAAGTCGCGTTCTCGGACGGGCTGCGGGAGAAGGCCCGGCACTTCCGCGAGACGTCGGTCCGCAATCCTCTGCGGCGGCAGAAGATCGAATCCGCTTTGGCCCCGGACGTCCCCTGCCCCGCCTGCGGCTACCGGATGGCCGCCCGGCCGTACAACTATCAGTACTTCGTGCCGGTCGACAAGTGCCTGTCGTGCGAAAAGATCTGGTTCGACGCGGACGAGCTCGAAGTGCTGCAGATCCTCATCGAGGACCGCGTCCTGACCCATTCATAAAAATGCCCTCGTTTCGGAGATTTACCGGTGCTCAGTCGAAGATCTTCTCCAGCTCCTGGTAGCGGCTGTGGAGCTGCTGGACCGCCTGCTCGACGGCCGCTCCGTCGGCCTTCTCGCCCAGGCCGGCCAACGCGCCGGCGGCCTTGAGGAGCTCGACGGAGGCCTTGGCGAAGGCCTCGGACTTGGGCGCCAGACGCGCCGGGAGCTTGGCCGCGGTCACGGCCTCGGCCTTGGCCTTGAGGTCGGGGGCGGCGGCCCGGACGGCCGCCCAGTCCTTGGCCGGCAGGTCCGTGTGATAGACGACGTAGAGGACCTTGTGGAAGGCCTCCATCTCCTTGAGGACGGGCGCCAGGGTCCGCACGAGCTTCTCGTATTTCGCGTGAAGGACCTCGGCGGCATCGAGCATGGCTTTGTCGTCCGCGCCCTTGGCGGCGGCACCGTAGGCGTCGACGGCGGCGCGGAACTCGGCCAGGCCGGCGTCGTATTTGGCCTGCTTCTCGCGCAGGATGCCGGGGAGCTTGGCCTCATAGACCTTGGCCGCGAGCTCGTTGACCTGCGGCACGAGGCTCTTGAGCATGGCGACATCCTTTTCGGGATAGGCCGTATGCCAGATGGGATAGATGACTTCGTGGAACTCGGAGAGGGCCGGCACCGCGGGCTCGGTCTCCTGGGCCAGGACCGGCGCGGCAACGACCATAAGGATCAGGGCGATCATGGACGATATGCGGAGCTTCATCAAGTCCTCCTCGGGTCAGAGTGCGAAGAACGATTATACCGGAAAGGGCTCAGATTTTGAATGCGCCGGTGTCGATCCAGTCCTTCTTCAGCACCGACCAGAAGTCCTCGGCCAGCCCCTTGAGGACATAGGCGTAGGGCAGCCAGCCGTAACCCGTCTCGCCCCAGCTCCGTCCCCATGAGTTGCGGATGAGCAGAGCGCCGCGGCAGGGGCCGCCGCCATGCGCATTGGCGACGACCTTGTCGTCGTCATAGCCCATGGCCACGACGGCGTGGCCGCCCTCGATCCGCTCCCGGCCGAAAGGAAGAGGAATGAGGCCCGTCGTGTCGGCCTGGTCGATGGAGCTGTAGACCGTGAAGCCGAACATGGCCGGGTGGCCGGCGGCCAGGTAGGTTTTGACCCGCTCGAGGACGGCGGCCCGTGGCGTTCCGGCGGGGTCGTGGCGATAATAAAGGACCGTGCGATAGCCCTGGGCAAAGGCGTAGCAGAAGGCCGGCGGCTCCTTGTCGAAGCCGGCCTCGTCGTCCGTGTAGGGCCAGTAGGCTTCGGGCGGCACCCCGAAGATGGCCATGGCGCCCATGGTCGTCCGAAGATAGGCCCCGGAGTCGCCCTTCGACTTCATGAGATCGCGCGTCGCCTTATAGAGGAAGAGCCGGGACGACTCGACGTGGCGGCCGAAGGACTTGCGCTCATAGTATTCGATGAGTCCAGCGCCGGCCTGGGCCGTGCACGAACCCAGGCCGCCCTGGTCCTCGACCGGCGAGGCCCAGGCCCGCAGATCCATCGATGAGGCCAGGCGGTCCCGCCCGCGCGATCTCCCCCGGATCGAGACGAGGCCCGTCGGAGCGAGGATCTCGCGGACGCCGGAGGTCTCCTCGGTGAAGTCCCTGTAGTCGGGCAGGTCCGGGATCCAGCCCAGGCCCCGCCTTTTCGTTTCGTTCATGGGTCCCTCCTTCTTCTATCTGCGAGTACGCAAACCGGCCGGGCGGGTTTATGGGGCCGTCCCCCGGCAACGGGGGGGAAATCCTCCCCGGAATCACCGGGAGGGGTGATTGACCCTGGTTGGGGGTGATAAAAAATAGACCTATGCGAAGCGATGCGCCGTCCGGTCTCTGTGAGGCGGCGTCATGCCGTAGGACATGGGTATGAAGAAGATCCTCATCATCGACTACGATCAGAACTCGCTCGCGTCCCTCCAGGGGATCATGGCGGGTCTGGGATACCAGGTCGTGACCGCGGCCGACGGCCAGGCCGGATGGGACAAGTATAACAAGGAATCGCCGGACCTCGTCCTGATGGAGGCGATGCTCCCCAGGGTCCACGGCTTCGAGCTCTGCCAGAGGATCACGTCCGAGCGCAACTCGCAGGCGACGGTCTTCATCATGACCGGCGTCTACAAGGACCGCGTTTATAGGACCGAGGCCCTGCGGACCTACGGGGCTTCGGAATATTTCGAGAAACCCCTGAAGATGGCCGAGCTTCTGGCCTCCGTCGAGGCCGTCCTCGGCAAGCCGGAGCCTCGGCCCGCGGAAACCCGGCCCGCGCCGGCGGCCCCCGCGCCACAGCCGGCCGCCGCCGCGACCGCGGCCCCGCCGGCCCCCGGGATCCGTCCCGCGCCGGCCGAGGCGCGCCGGCGGGAACGGGCCAGGTCGGACGACAGCATCTTTGCGTTGCCGGCGGACCTCGACCGGCTCAGCAAGGAGCTGCCCAAGGTTCGCAGGCCTGCTCCGGTCCGTCCGGAGCCGTCCGACGAGCGGAAGTTCGACGCGCTCGCGGACGATCTTCTCAAGGCCGTCCTCATCGAATCGTCGACACCGAAGATCGTCAAGCCCAAGCCCGCGGGCGGTAACGGCAACGGCAACGGGACGAACAGCGGCCCCGGCCCCGACATCGACCAGTTCCTCAAATCGGCCCTGGCGGATCTCGATCTGGACAAGGACAAGGTCAGGGCCGCCAAGCCCGTTCCCCCCGCCCCCGCGCCGGCGCCTCCCGCGCCCGTCCAGGTGAAGCCCGCGGCCGTGCCCGTCAG
>CAZIQR010000029.1:0-20615 GCA_964541055.1 uncultured Eubacteriales bacterium | reverse complement strand
GTCCCCGACGACGAGATCGGCGTCTCGGCCAACGCCGGCCGGATCCGCGAGATCGACCTCGGGAACCCCGACTTCTTCATGGCCTCGGCCAACGTCACGGCCCTGGCCGAAGAAATGGGCTTCTGGTCGAAGGCGAGCGGCAAGCCCTTCGAGTTCACCTACGCCTACGACCCGGATTCGCGGACGAGCCTCTACTGCCGGCGTCGTGAGTGGCGCGTCCTCAGCCTGCTCGCGCCGTCCCTCAAGCTCAATCCCGAGTCCGAGAACTATCCCTTCTCGGTCAAGCCGGACAAGAAGGTCACGGTCGCCGACCTCCTGGCCATCTTCCGCGACACCTACGGCGGCACCGAGTACGATATGACCCGGACCCTGACCGCCGTCAACCGCAAGGGAGAGACGGTCAAGAGCCCCGTCGCGACGCCGTTCATGAACGGCGACACCTTGGCCCTCTTTCGCCTCAAGCGCGAGCGCACGATCTGCTCGCCGGCCGCGACCTATCTCCAGATCACCCAGTCGCGCGACTGGCTGCCGGGGCCAATCGGCGGCATCGTCTGGCTCGGCTACGACAACCCGGCCACGACGCCCCACCTGCCGTTCTACATCGGCATCTCCCAGATGCCGGCTTCCTACATGATCGACGGCCGCTGGGCCTTCAGCCGGGACTGCGCCTGGTGGGCCTTCCGGACCGTCAGCCGCCTGGCCAATTTCCGTTATCAGGAGATCTCCAAGGACATCGAGGCCGTCTGGAAGCCGATCGAGGACCAGGCCTTTGCCGGCCAGGCCAAGTTCGAGGAGGAGGTCCTGGCCGTCTATCAGAAGGACCCCAAGAAGGCGGGGGAGATGTTGACAAAATATTCCCAAGAAATGGCCAGCAAGGCCGTGGCCGCCTACTGGAAGCTCGGCGGCGATCTCTGGCTCAAATACTCCGGGGCCTTCTGAGTTGACCGTCTTCGGCCTGCACGTCCTCGATTTCGCCATCGTCGTCGCCTTTGTCGCGTTCGTCCTCTGGCTCGGCTGGCGGGCCTCGCGGCGGACCAAGACGACCGAGGACTTCTATGTCGCCGGCCGCCGCCTGGGCAAGTTCTACCAGTTCTTTCTGAACCTCGGGACCTCGACCAACGCCGACCAGGCCATCGTCGTCTCCCGCGAGGTCTACCGCCAGGGCATCGGCGGGATGTGGATCCAATACCTCGTTCTCTTCCTGACCCCGTTCTACTGGTTCACGACGGCCTTCTTCCGCCGCGTCCGCCTGGTGACGATCGGCGACTTCTTCACGGAGCGGTTCAAGAGCCGGTTCCTGGGGGCCGCCTTCGCCGTCTTCACGCTGTTCATGGCCTTCCTCGGCAACGGCGTCGGCTACATGGTCGCGGCCAAGACGATGATGGCCCTGACCCCGAAGCCGGCCGTGAGATACACGGTCGCCGAGCGGCAGAGCGTCGATCTCTTCAACGAGTTCCGGGCCCTGCAGGCCAAGTCCGACAAGCAGGAGCTCGCCCCGGCCGAGGCCTCCCGCCTGGCCGAGCTCGGCGAGCGGCAGAAGAAGGGCGAGCTCAAGGCCTTCATCTCCTACACCGACTCGGTCTCGATCTATCTCGTCTACACCGTCATCGTGGCCATCTACACGATGATGGGCGGCTTTTTCGCCGCGGCCATCACCGACGTCATCCAGGGGATATTGCTGACGACCTTCTCGCTCATGCTCATCCCCATCGCCCTGCACCGCGTCGGCGGTTTCGCCGGCCTTCACGCCGCCGTGCCGGACTTCATGTTCAAGCTCTTCGGCTCGGCGGCGACGAGCGAGTACGCCTGGTACACCGTCCTGGCCATGGTCCTGGCGAACCTCGTCTCGATCATTGCCGTGGCCACCGGGATGCAGACGGCCGGCTCGGCGAAGAACGAGATGACGGCCCGCTTCGGCATGATCGGCGGCATGTTCTTCAAGCGCTTCGTCATGATCTTCTGGGCCCTGACCGGCCTGCTGGCCATCGCCCTCTATTCCGGGAAGCTCCATGACCCGGACCTCATCTGGGGCCACATGACGATGGACCTGCTCTTCCCGGGGGCGATCGGCCTGATGATGGCCGGCGTCCTGGCGGCCAAGATGTCGAGCCTCGCCGGATCGAGCGTCTCCTATTCGGCCCTGTTCATCCGCAACCTCTACCAGCCCTTCGTCCCCCCGAAGTCGGACCGCCACCTTCTCATTGTCGGGCGCGTCGCCATCGGCGTGACCCTGCTCGGCGGCGTCGGCGTGGCCCTCTTCATCGGCAACCTCCTCGACCTCTTCAAGTATTTCATCTCCCTCCCGGCCATCTTCGGCGCGGCGATCTGGCTCGGCTTCCTGTGGCGCCGGCTGACGAAAAGCGCCGTCATCGCCCAGGTCGTCATCTGCTTCGCCATCTACGCCTTCATCCCCAACGTCTTCCAATCGCTCGAATGGTCCAGGACGCACGCGGCCTTTCTCCGTGAGACGCGGGTCCAAACGGTCATGATCACGACCCAGGCCGTGCGGGAGGACGTCGAGGCGGGCCGGGCCGCGGCCGTCGGCGAGGTCATCCGCAAGGCCCACGTCAATCCGCCGGAGGGGATCTTCTACGAGAAGGTCGCCCTGACCGATCCCGGCAACCCGTCGTCGCCCAAGATCGGCATCGGCCGTTTCCATGCCGAGCTCTGGCTCCTCGGCGGACTCGGGATCGATTTCTCGGGCTTTTCGAAGGCCCAGCTGAGCGCGGTGCGCTTCGGCTTCGACGCCCTCTTCCCGTTCGTCCTCCTCTTCCTGCTCAGCGCTTTCACCCGACCGGCCGCCAAGGCCGACCTCGACCGCTTCTTCGCCCGGGTCCACACCCCGATCCAGCCCACACCGGAAGGGGAGGAGAGGGCGTTGCGGCATGCCGTCGAGCATTATGAGGAGATCGAGGCCCGCAAGCTCCGGCCGGGCTCGAGCTGGGAGATCATGAAGCCCAAGGCCGTCGACATCCTGGGCTTCGCCGGCTGCTGGGTTCTCGTCGGCGTGATCGTCCTCCTTCTCTGGGTCATGGTGAACATCCGGTGACCGATATCCGCGACCTGACGTTGGAGGAGCTCCGCGCCGAGCTCACCGCGATGGGGGAGAAGGCGTTTCGGGCGGGGCAGGTCTTTGATTGGCTTTACAAGAGGAGGGCGGCGAAGTTCGAGGGCTTCACGAGCCTGCCGAAGCCGCTCCGGGAGAAGCTCGCCGCCCGCTTCGGCCTCCATCCGGTCGCGCTCGCGGAGAAGCGGTCGTCGGCCGACGGCACGACGCGGTTCCTGTTCCGCCTGAGCGATGGCGCTCACGTGGAGTCGGTCCTCATCCCCGCCGGGCCGCGCCTGACCGTCTGCCTCTCGACCCAGGTCGGCTGCAAATTCGCCTGCGCCTTCTGCGCCAGCGGCCGCCACGGCTTCAAGCGGAACCTGGCCCCGTCCGAGATCCTCGGCCAGGTCCTTTTCCTCGAGCAGGCCCTCGGCCGGCCGCTCACGAACTACGTCTTCATGGGCATGGGCGAGCCGCTCGACAACTGGACGAACGTCGAGAAGGCCATCCGCATCATGAATGCGCCGGAGGGCCTGGCCATCGCCGCCCGCCGCATCACGGTCTCGACCGCGGGATTCGTCGAGGCCTTCCCGCGGCTCGAGGCGCTCGACCTCCAGATCAACGTCTCGATCTCGCTCCACGCCGCCACCGACCGCATGCGGGACCGGCTCATGCCCATCAACCGCCGTTTCCCGCTCGAGACGCTCATCGCCGCGGCCGAGCATTACGTCCGGTCCGGCGGCCGGATGCTGACCCTCGAATACATTCTCATCCGCGGCGTCAACGATGCCCTCGATGACGCCGACGGCCTGGCGGCGATCGCCCGCCGTCTCCGGGCCAAGGTCAACCTGATCGCCTACAGCCCCGTCGAGGGGACGGCCTTCGAGAGCCCGGCCGAAGCCGAGATCGACCGCTTCGAGCGCTGGCTCGAAGAGCGCAAGGTCGGCGTGACGGTGCGCCTCTCCAAAGGGGCGGACATCGCCGCGGCCTGCGGCCAGCTGGCCGGCCGTTTCCTGGAGAAAGGCGCCGACGCGGCCTCAAGGAGAAAGCCATGATCAAGTCCGTGACGGACCGGCGGCTCGTCCGCCCGCTCGCCTGGGCCGGGCTCCTGATCCTGTCGTTGACGATGGTCCCGGCCGCGCCGCTCCCGGCCTCGGGCCAGAGCCCTTCGGCGCCGGCCGCCTCCGCCCACCGCTTCTTCCCCAAGGCCGACCTGATGAAGATCGGCGTCTATTATTACCCCGAGCAATGGCCCGAGTCCGAATGGGCCCGCGATCTCGGCGAGATGTCCGAGATGGGCTTCGAATTCACTCATTTCGGCGAGTTCGCCTGGGCCTTCCTTGAGCCGTCGGACGGCCGCTTCGATCTCGCCTGGCTCGATCGGGCCGTCGATCTCGCGGCCAAGGCCGGGCTCAAGGTCATCCTGTGCACGCCGACGCCCTGCCCGCCCGCCTGGCTCGGCCAGAAGCACCCCGAGATCTATCGCGTCGGCGCCGACGGCCGGCGCCTGGAGCACGGCACCCGGGCCAACGGCTCGCTGGCGAACGATGTTTTTATCCGCTACACGAAGCGCATCGTCGTCGAGCTGGGGAAGCGCTACGGCCGGGACCCGCGCGTCTGGGGCTGGCAGCTCGACAACGAGCCGTACGGTCCGGCCGATTACAGCCCCGCTTCCCGCGAGAAGTTTCAAGCCTGGCTCGAGCGCAGGTACGGCACGATCGACAAGCTGAACGCGGCCTGGGGCGGCGCCTTCTGGAGCACCAAGTACGATGCGTTCGGCCAGGTGCTCATCCCCAATGAAGGCCTTTTCGGGGAGGACGCCCTGAGCCCGCACGCCGTTCTCGACTTCCACCGCTTCACCGCCGACACGCAGGCCGATTATCTCCACCTCCAATACGACATTCTGCGCGGCCTTGCCCGCCCCGAACAGTGGATCACGACCAACTACATGAACGTGACCGATTCGGCCGATCCGCGGCGGACGGACCGGCTCGATTTCATCTCCTTCACGATGTACCCCGTGCGCGGCGAGAGGAACCTCGGCGAGCTCGGCTTCCGGCTCGGCAACCCGTATCGCCTGGCCATGGCCGTCGATTATTTCCGCTCCTTCAAGGGGGTCACCGGGGTCATGGAGCTTCAGCCCGGACAGGTCAACTGGGCCCCCATCAATCCGCAGCCGGAGCCGGGGGCGGTGCGGATGTGGCTCTGGCACGCGTTCGGGGGGGGCCTGTCGTTCGCCTGCACCTACCGCTTCCGGCAGCCGCTCTACGGGAGCGAGCTCTATCATGCCGGCATCGTCGGCCCCGACGGCGTCACGCCCTCGCGCGGCGGTCTCGAGTTCGCCCGCGTCATCCGGGAGATGAAGGAGCTGCGCCGGGTCTACGATCCGGCGGCCCGCCTGCCGGAGCGGCTGGCCGCCCGGCGCACCGCATTCCTCTGGAGCCACGACGTCCTCTGGGACCTCGAGACCCACAAGCAGACAGCGCTCTGGAACACTTGGGACCATCGCTTCAAGGTCATGGCCGCGATCAAGGCCGCCGGCGCGCCGCTCGATTATGTCGGCGAGGCCGACGACTTCGGCGCCTATCCCTTCCTCGTCGCTCCGGCCTATCAGCTCGTCGACGAGGACCTCATCGCCAAATGGACCCGCTACGTCGAGAACGGCGGACATCTCGTCCTGACCTGCCGGACTGGCCAGAAGACCAAGAGCGGCCAGCTGCCGGAGAAGCCCTGGGCCGGGCTCATCGCCCCGCTCATCGGCGCCGAAGTCGAGCTCTTCGATTGTCTCCCCGGCGGCGATCAAGGAAAAGTCAACTTGGCAGGGAAGGGGTACGCCTGGAACGTCTGGGCCGACGTCCTCAAGCCCGCGGGCGGGACCGAAACGCTGGCCGTCTATGCCGACCAGTTCTACGCCGGCCAGGCGGCCGTGACGACGCGCCGGCTCGGCCGCGGCACGGTGACCTACGTCGGCGCCGCTTCGATCGACGGGTCGCTCGAGCGGGAGGTCCTGCGGCGGGTCTACGAACGCGCCGGGGCGTCGCCGGCGTCCTATCCGCCCGGCGTCTACGTCGAGTGGCGGGACGGCTTCTTTGTCGCCGTCAATTATTCGTCGCGGCCGTACACCGTGCCGCTCGAGGCCGGGGCCCGCATCCTCCTGGGGGGCAATCCTCTTCGTCCCGCCGACGTTCTCATCTGGCGCTGATCCGAACGGACCCCTTCTGCAGCCGTCCCGGCTTGTGAACGGCCCGGATCAGAGCGTCACGATCGAGGGCCGGCGCCGGTCGAGGACGGCCAGGGTCTCGATGTGCGGTGTGTGGGGGAAGAAATCGTAGCTGCGCACGTCGATGAGGTCGTACGCCTTGAGGAAGCCCTTGAGGTCCCGGACGAGCGTCGTCGGGTTGCAAGACAGGTAGACGATCCGCGGCACCGGGTCCTGGACGAGCTCGTCGACGGTGCCCGGAAAGACGCCCCGCCGCGGCGGGTCCAGGATGACGACCGCCGGGGCCCTCTCCAGGATCTCCGGCAGCCACTCCTCGGCCGTGCCCTCGCAAACGGCGAAATTCCCGATGCCGTTGATCTCCAGGTTTTTTTTCAGGAAGGCGATGTTGCCCGCTTCGGGCTCGACGCCGAACACCTCGCGGGCCCTCTTCGCCAGGAACAGGCCGAACGTCCCCAGCCCGCAGTAGAGGTCGGCGATGACGGCGTCGTGGGTCAGCCCCGCCGCCACGGCGACGTCGGCAAAGACGGCGTCGAGGATCCCGAGGTTCGCCTGGAAGAAGGAGCGCGCCCCGACGCGGAACGTCAGCCCCCCGGCCTTTTCTTCGATAAAGTCGCGCCCAAAGAGCTTCTCGTCCCGGAACCGGCCGTTCTCGCCGATCGCGGCCACCGCCCCGGCCAGCCGATATGTTTTCCGGAAGGCTTTCAGCGCCTCGGTGACCGTGTCCTTCTCCGCGCCCGACGAAAGCTCGCAGAGGACAAGCGAGTCGCCGGTCCACCGGCTCGTCTTGATCTCGATCCCCTCGACCGTGGACAAGGCCCCGCCGTTGATGGCCTCCAAAAGCGCGGCCATGAGATCGTTGACCGCGTCGCTCACGAGGTGGCACCGGTCGACGGCGACGAACGCCTCCTGTTCGTGCGGCTGGTGATAGACGAACTCGGCCTTCCCGTTCTGCCGCAGGACCCTCAGCCCGATCTTGTTCCGGTAACCCCACACCTCCGGCGAGGCGATCATCTTGAAGTCCGGCAGGCGGAGCCTCAGCTCCCTCGCCAGGATCTCCGCGACCTGGGTCCTCTTGATCTCGACCTCGAGGCCGTAATCCATGTCCTGGTAGGGCGAGCAGGCGAGAAAATGGCCGCAGCGCGGCTCGACCCGGGCCGGCGAGGGCTCGAGGATCCGGACCGTCCGGGCCTCGGCATAGCTCCGGCGGTCCTTGAGGATCTCGACCTCCACGGTCTCCCCCGGCAGCCCCCGGTCCGTGAAGACGACCTTGCCGGCGAGCAGTCCGAGACGGCGTCCGGGATAGACGATCTTCTCGATCTGTATGACCATGACGACCGGCGTCCTGCGCCGCTCCCTATCTCGACGGGAACGAGCCGTATTCCTTGAGGTCGACGCGCCCGCCTTTGGCGCTCCAGGCGAAGCCCATCTCCGACGGCAGCGTCCAGGCGTCGTAACATGCGGCCAGGGCCTCGTCGAGGCCGGCCACGATCCGCCGGCGCGCGCCGGGGGTTTCCGTCGCCGCCAGGCGGCGCGACCCCGGCCCTTCGACCCTGCGGACGAGCTCGGCCGGGAACTCCCGGATCTCGGGCATGGAGTCCTGGATGCCGTTCATGCACAGGGTCTGGCTGGCCGCCGCCTCGAGGCCGCAGAGCGGCCGCTGCGCCTCGTCGCCGACGGCGGCGATCGACCGCCAGAGCTTGTTCATCGGCTCGTCGTCCGGGACCCCGTAGTCCTTGCGCGTGCCGTCGGGGAACTCGGCCCACAGGCCCGAGGTCCGGCTGTCGCAGCGGACGACGGCCTTCGCGAACTCGTAGTGGACGACCGGCCCCCGGTCCTCTTCCGGAACGTGGCTGACGAGGAAGAGGATCTCGACACCCTCTTCGGTCCTGATGCGGGCCGCCGCCGTGTCGAAGTTCTCGATGGCATTGGCCCGGTAGAGCTCGGCCTCGACTTCGGCCGGCCGGGCGCTCGTGCCGGTCTCCCGCCCAAGGACGTAGAACATGTTGTGGAGGTCGTGGGCCATCGCGTTCTGGACCGGGCTGTCGAGGACCCAGGCGCCCTCGGCGTCCCGCTTCCGGCCGGCCCAATCGTTCCGGGCATAATAGCCTTCGTCCCGGGGCCAGAGGTAAAGGCACTTGAACCGCCGGGGCGCGCCGAAGAGCCCGGCCCGAATATCGGCCTTGAGGGCCTGCACGGCCGGGCTGAACGACCACTGGTAGCCGACCGCCACCCAGCGGGACGACGCCTTCTCCGCCTCGATGGCCGCCCGGACCTCCTGAATGGTGCCGGCGGCCGGCTTCTCGCAGAGCACGTGGCTGCCTTTGGCCAGCGCGGCCGTCGTCTGCGTCATGTGCATCTGGATCGGGGAGGAGAGGACGGCCAGATCCGCCTGGCGGTTCCGGTAGAAATCCTGGAGGCTGACGAAGCAGGGCACGCCCATGGCCCGCATCTCGACGTACTGCTTGCAGCGGTTGGGCTGGGGATCGACCGCGCCCGTGATGCGGAAGAGGCCCTCGTCCTTGCGGGCAAGCAGGGCCTCGAGATAAACGGCGCCCATGCCTCCGACCCCGACCATGACCAGCGATACGGGCTCTGCCATCATCGGCTCCTCGAAATCAATACTGACACAGTTTGGAGTGCTCGTCCAGCAGGGCCATGAAGTTCTCGTAGCGCGTGCCCACGGCGACGCTGTGGCTCGAGCCGAGGATGAACCGGCCGCCCGGCTTGGCGCAGGCCATGGCCCTGCGGACGTCGGCCCGGACGTCCTCCGGCGCGCCGCCGACGAGGTGCTCGACGGCGACGCCGCCCCAAAGCGTCAGCCGGCTGCCATAGTCCCTTTTCAGGCGGCAGAGGTCCATGCCCGCCGTGGGCTGGATGGACTGGTAGGCGTCGAAGCCGATCTCGAGGAAGTAGTCGAGGAGCAGGTTGACGTTACCGCAGCAGTGCTTGAGGATCTTCTTGCCGTGCCGGAGCTTGACGTTCCGGGCCCGCTCCTTGTTGGCCTCGAGGAAGAAGTCCTTAAACATGGCCGGCCCGATGAGCGGACCGGTCTTGAAGCCCAGGTCCTCGGCCCACATCACCGCGTCCGAATCGGGGTGGATGAAGGCCGCGTCGGCCTCGTTCTGGCGCGGGACCAGGGCCCGGGTGGCGGCGCGGACGGCCTCGGGATTGGCGGCCAGCTCGAGGAGCCCGCGCTCCATGCCGCCGAGAAGGACGATTCCGATCGAACCGCCCGACGGCCCGCAGATGTACTTCTCCGCCTTGAACGTCTGGATGACCGTGTCCAGGATCTTCCAGGAGCGCTCGTCCGGGCGGGACGGCGGCGCCGCGCCGGCCTCGAATTCGGCCGCGGTGAAGACCCTGGCCTCGAGAACGGGATCGCGGACGCAGGTGATGTCCTGGGTCGCTTCGGACAGCTTGAAGACCCGGCCCCGGCGGTCTTCCCAGGTCGTGGCGTCGATCCGACGGGGCGGCGGATCGCCGGTCTCCGGCGGCATCTCCCAGGTGGCCATGGGGAAGGTCACGATGTCGAGGGGAAGCTTCCGCTGGAGGGCGATGTGGTCCTCGAGCCAGCTCTGGGCGACCTCGTCGCGGCGGCCTTCCCAGAAGGCGATCTGTGACTTGGCCTTGGCCCGGAGATAGGTCTCGTGGCCGAGCAGCCGCTCGACCGTGTCGAAATCGACCGCGAACTCGGCGTAAGGGACGCGGTCGGGGATGCGGCCCTCGAGCGCGGCGGCAACCCTTTCCTTGGAGGTCATCGCTTCTTGATCCGCCGTTCGAGGAGATCGGTCTCGACGAAGGCCTTCTTTTGCCGGAGATAGCGGAGGGTCTTGATCTCGAAACCCTTGAGGCGGAGGGGGGCGCGGGCCCCGAGGGCCGGGAGCTTGACGACGGCGCGGCGGGGCCGGCCCGTCGGCTCGAAAAGCCGGATGATGATGTCCTCGCCGTCCTCGGACTTCTTGAAGGCCGTGACCTCGACCGCGGCCCCGTCCACGGCGACGCCCGCCCCCGCCGGCTTGCCGCCGCCCGGAGGGCAATAGGCCAGAACGTAGGGCTCCTCGTTGTGGGCCAGGGCCTCGCGGCCGACGGCGGCCAGCCGTTCGGCGGGCGGTCCGCCGTTGAGCCAGAAGCGGACGGTGCGCTCGCCGATGTCCTGGCGCGGGATGAACCGCTCCTGCGACACGGCCAGCCGGTCTTCCCAGGTGTCGGCGGCATAGGCCGGCGAACGCAGCACCGACAGCCGCAGGTCCATGCCGTCCCAGTCCGAACCGTAGGTGCCGTCATTGATGACGGTCATGGCCGCGCCCTCCGCTTCCGAGACGAGGGCCAGCCATTTCTGGGCCACGGCCTCGTCGCCGTTCGAGGGGAGCTCGTCGGCGCCGTAGGCGACCTCGCCCGTGAACCGGGCCGCGCCGAATCGCGGCCGCAGGCCGAGCTTGAGCATCGTGTCGCGCTCGAGCCAGAGAACGCGGGCGTCGATCTCGATCTCCGCGCCCCGCTTCGGGATCTTGTAGCGGAGGACCAGCCGCGAATCGCCGTAGGCCAGGATGGCCTCGACCACGGCCCGGACCCGGCCGTCCTCGATGACACGGACGGGAGGGAGGGCGCCCTCGCGGAGGCCGCAGTGCCGGGCCGCCTGTTCCGGCGTGGCCGGGGCGAAACGCCCGACCACGGCCCGGAAGCTCCGGACCTTCATGCCCCAAGGATCGGCATTGTCGCGCACGACGAGCGGGGCGAAGGCTTCCGGCTCGAGGAGGTCGAGCCCGCCCGGCCGATAGACGTCGAGCAGGCCGGTCCCGGCGTTGACGGCCGCGGCGAGGTCCGGCGTCGTCACGGCGATGAGCCCGTCCTTGAACTCGGCCGGCGTCCCGTTCCCCGGTGACGACGCCTTCTCGAGCCGGCACGAGAACCGGTTGAGGCGCCCCGGCGCGAGGGCGGCCTCGAAGACGACCCGTTTCCGCCATTCAAGGCTGAGGTTGCTCTCCTCCTTCTCGGATTGGGCGGGCAGCCGGCGGCCTTTCGACGTGATCCGCGGCTCCCAACGGGTCTTCTCGAAGTTCGGCTCCAGCGGCTCGAACTCGCATTCGACGAGTGCCCGGACGCGGTGGGCGTGGGGATTGAAGACGAAGATCGGGATCTCGCCGGGCGCGGCCTTGGGTTCGCCCGCCGCCATGGCGAAAAAGGCCCGGGCCTTGAGCCGGGAGAGCGTCTCCAGCCCGTGGCCGATCGTCCGCAGGCCCCCGTCCTCTCCGGCCGGGATGGACGACCCGGGCAGGATGTCGTGGAACTCGACAAAGGCCAGGTCGCGCATCGCCTCTTTGATATCGTCCTGCGGATAGGGCATGAGGCCCTGAAGCCAGGCCGTGGTCGCCATCTTCTCGGTCGAGTAGAGCTCGTTCTCGAGCCGGCGGTGGCCCTTTTTGATCCGGGACATCGAGGTGTAGCAGCCGACGGCCCAGGGATTGAGGTCCTTGGCCCGGCGCGGCAGGTCGGCGCGGCGCCGGCCGAGCTCTTCGAAGTAGGCGTCGGGCGTCGAATGGATGAGCTCGAGGTCGGGGCGGGCCTTGGCCAGGTCGGCCAGATCGTCGAGATCCCTCCGTGAGGGCCCGCCGCCGTGGTTGCCGATGCCCCAGAGATGGATGAGCGGTTCGCCCTCGGGATGCTCGGCCAGCCAGCTCTTGAGCCGTTCCCCCTCCCCGCCGCCGGTCGAACAGTAATGGGCCGAGGCCCGGTTGGCCAGGACCTCGGAGCCGTCGTAGCCGACCCAGACGAACGCGTCGCTCGGGAGCGGGCACTCGCGCTGACCCGGGCGGCAGCAGAGATAGGCGGTGTAGCCGCACTTGGCCAGGATCTGGACGAGGCCGCGGGTGTGGCCGAAGGGATCGAGGTTGACGGCCGTCCGCGGCTCGACGCCGAACTTCTCCGAGAAATAGCGCCGGCCGAGAAGGGCCTGGCGGACGAACGACTCGCCGCTCGGCATGTTGCAGTCCGGCTGGACGAACCAGCCGCCCATGATGTGCCACTTCCCGGCCCGGACGAGCTTCCGGATGCGGCGGAAAAGCCGGGGCTCGTGGGTTTCGACCCATTGGTATAGCACCGCCTCGTTGTGGCAGAAAACATAGCCGGGGCGCGTTTCGCAGAACTCGGCGGCCTGGCGGAAGGTCGAAAGCGCCTCGCCGGCCCCTTCCTGCCATTCCCAGAGCCAGACCGGATCGAGGTGGGCGTTCGAGACGAGGTGGATCCTGCGTGGGGGCATTAGCGGTCCTTTCTCAGCCTGAATTATTCATAAAACGCCCCTTTTTCTCCATCTCTTATTTTACGGGCGTTTTACCCTCCGGGCAAACCGATCCGGCCCCATTTGCTTCGTTCTCGGGGATTCGCAGTACCAAAGAGTACAGCTTCACCCCTCGGGCCTCGCATCTGGAGCCGCCTCGGTTCGTGCATAATCCAGGCTGGGGATCACGGCGCGGACGGCGAGCCGCTCGAAGGGGCGGTTGAGCTCGACCCCCAGGCCATAGCGATGATAGGGGATCTTCCGACGGCCGATCCGGAAGCCGGGCTCTTCGCCCCGCCGGGCGCGCCGGATGTCGAGCTCGAGACGTCCGCCGCGGAGAGCGAGATCGGCCTCCATGCGGTTGACGCCGGGGACGAGCTTGGGACTGAGGCGCAGGGCGCTTTCCCCCGGCCTTACGCCGAGCATGTGATGAACGAACAGGAAGATCAGCTCGGCCCACGTCCAGGGGATGATCCCGACCTGGGGATAGGGCGGGACCGGCCTCGGCCCATAGAACTCGAACCAGGAGGCGGCGGGCGCTCCGGGCAGCCGGCCGAGCCAGTCGAGGACGCGCCGCGTTTTGGCCGGGTCGCCGGCCTCGAGCGCGGCCCGGGCGACGAAGAGCGACGCGAACGGCCAGGGGCCCGGCGAGTCGGCCTCCGAGGTCACGTTGTAGCGGCCGTAGCCGCCTCCCGTCCAGCTCTGGTCCCAGAGCGTTTCCATCGAATCGAGGGTCCTTCCGGCCAGCCGGCTGCCGGGATCGACGAGCTCCCAGGCGACGGGGAGAACGGCGGCGGTGTCGGGGTCGAGGAGATGGCGCCCGGGACGGAAGAGCGGGGCCTCGCGGGGCAGAGTGGAGCGCGGGTCGGGACGGACCTCCCGCTGGACCCGGCCGTCGAGCCCCCGGCGCTTGATGAACACGCCGCGGTCGACGAGCGAGAAACGCGGGTCCTTGAGCATGGCCCGCCGGAGGTCCAGGCCCGCTTCGGTCCATTCGACGGCCTCGAGGCTCCGCCCGAAGCGGCCGGCCATCCGTCCCGCGGCCAAAAGCCCCTTGGCCACGAACAGCTGGTGGGCGAGCTCCATGCCGGGCCGGATGCCGTAGATGTCGTGACGCTCCCAGAACTCGCGCCGGTTGACGATGAGGCCCGACGGGCGGTGGCGGAACTCGGGCCGGCGGGGGAAGGCGGCGAGCCTCTCGATCACGCCCCAGTTCCGCCGGATGAGGCCCTCGTCGCCGGTCCAATCGAGATAGGACTCGAGGGCGAAGAGCAGGACGCCGTTCTGGTCGACCTCGCTCTCCTCGAGCGGCCGCTGGCGCGACGAGTCCATGGTCGCGCCCTCGTCGCTGACGAAATCGCGGAGCAGGCGGGCGAAGATCGTCCCGGCCGTCCCCGGCTGGCCGGACATGGCCAGGGCCAGGGCGTTGAGGGATTGGTCGCGGACCCATTCCAGGTTGTACTGCCAGACGCTGCCGTCGAGCCGGCCCGAGGCTCCGACCGCGGCCCGGAGCTGGGACTTGGCGGCTTCGAAAAACCGGTCAAGCACGGGATCATGGAACCGGCATTGGGCGGTTCCCCGCCAATAGGACGCGGCCGGCGGCTCGATGTCCTTCCCACGCTCGGCGGCGGCGCGAACGTTGGCCCGGATCCGGCCGCCGGACCGGACGATCCGGTATTCGAAAAGCGCAGCCGCCGCCCCGCGCCGCAGAAAGAGCTCCGTTTCGACCGTTTTCGCCAGGAGGCCCGTCTTCAGGCGGATCCTGGACGGCCCGGCGGCCGTCCGCGTCACCGCGACCCGGCGCAGCAGCCGGGCGGCGTCCATGTCGGGGCAGGACCAACGTTCGTGAACGCAGTAGGGACCGCCCCGCCAGACGACCTCGACGCAGGGGATGGCCGAGCCGCGCCGCCACGCGGCCTTGACCTCGCCGGGCCGGGGACGGAAAGTCCCGATCCGGTCCTCGACGGTCAAGGCCGTCGCTTCGAGGCCGCGATCCGGGTCGAAGCTGAGAGCCGCCCGCTTGGGCCCGAGGCGCTCGGGGTCCATGAGGAGCAGGCCCGCCGGCGTGGCGCCGCCGGCCGGGGCGATCTGAATGGCGGCCTGGATGCGGCCGTTGCCCAGAAAGAAATAGGCGGCGCCGGGAAGAGTGGTCTTGACGTCCGCCGGCCCGCGGCGGGGATCGTCGGCGTAGAAATGCTCCCGGGTCTCCATGCGCAGGGATTATAGAGATTCAACCGGCCCGAAAGCAACCGGCCGGCGCCTGCGGCGGTTTCAGGCGCGGGTGGGGCCCCGGAGCAGCCGGGCCGGCAGCATGATCACGGCCTTGAAGAGCTCGAAGACGGCCGTGACCGTGAGGCCGATGAGCCGGAAGGGGAGAAGCAGGAGCCAGACGATGGGATAGAGCACAAGGGCCAGCAACGCCAGGGGCCAGCAGAGCACGAAAAGGATGAGCCAAAGCAGGATTTTCATCGCGCGTCTCCTCTCGTTATTATACGTGACGCAGGGGCCGGAAGTTCGGTAGAATGGTCGGGAAAGGAGCCGCCGATGACATCCTCCCGACGCAACCTCAACCGTAGGGATTTCCTGTCCCGGACGCTTTCCGGCGCCGGGGCCGTCACGCTTTGGAGCTGCGCCAAGAAGCCCGGGGCCGAGACGGCCTCCTCTTCGGGCCCGGCGCCGGCCGAGCGGCCGCTCATGACCCGGACCCTCGGCAAGACCGGGATCGTCCTGCCGGTCGTCAACATGGGGGTGATGAACGCCGATAATCCCGAGCTCGTCCGGCGCGCCTATGAGCTCGGCATGCGCCATTTCGACACGGCGGCCGGCTACTGGCGCGGCAAGAACGAGGAGATGATCGGCACCGTGCTCCAGGACCTGGGGGCCCGCTCCCGGACGATCATCGCCACCAAGGTGAACATCCCGCCGGCCCAGAGGGAAACCCTGTCGGCCGCGGAGCTCAAGGCCGCCTTCCTCAAGGTCTTCGAAGGCAGCCTCCGGCGCCTGAAGACCGACTATGTCGATATCCTCTATCTTCACGACGTCAGCCGTGTCGAGGATGTCACCCGGCCCGGATTCCTCGAGGCCCTGGCCTCGCTCAAGGACCAGAAGAAAACCCGCTTCGTCGGCTTCTCGTGCCACCAGAACATGGCGGCGTGCATCGGCCAAGCCCTGACCGGGGACCTCTATGACGTCCTGCTCATCGCCTACAACTATGCGCTCCAGGATGACGAGCCGCTCAAGACGTCCATGGCGGCCGCGACGGCCAAGGGGATCGGCCTCGTCGCCATGAAGACCCAATGCATGCAATCCTGGTACCGCGACGAGCTCCCGGCCGACCAGCAGGCCTTCTACGGCGGCTCGATCGTCCAGACGGCCGTCCTCAAGTGGGCCCTGCACAATCCGAACCTCGCCTGCGCCGTGCCCGGCTTCACGACCTTCCGGGAGCTCGAGGAGGACATCTCGGTCGCCCGCGATCTGACCCTCAACGACGAGGAGAGGAGATTTCTGGCCGACCGGCAGATCCGGCTGGCCATGGCCCACTGCGTCCAGTGCGGCGCCTGCCGCGGTACCTGCCCGTCGGGGGTCGAGACGCCGGCGCTCATGCGGGCCCACATGTATCTGCGCTATCCCAACGTCTTCCAGGCCCGGGACACGCTGGCCGGCCTGCCGGCCGGACGGGGGCTCGACGCGTGCCTGACCTGCGCCGCCTGCGTCGCCCGCTGCCGCGGGCGGATCGATATCGGACGCCGCGTCGAGCTCCTCAAAACCCATTTCGCCTAGGCTGGGGGTGACGCCGTGGTCCTCGTCAGCGGAATCGCCGTCGTCGATCTGATCGCGAGCGGCCTCGTCCGGATCGCCGAGCCCGGGGAGCTCCGCTTCTGCGCGGTGCGTCCGACGATCGGCGGCCACGCCTGCAACGTGTCGGTGGACCTCGTCCGGCTCGGCTTGAAACCGTCGCAGCTGCGGGCCGTTTTCCCGGTCGGCCGGGACGTTTTCGGTGATTTCGTGGCCGGCCGCCTCGCCGCCCGGGGCGTGAAGGCCGTTCCTGTTCTCGCCCGCGAGGCGGCGACCTCGCTCGATCTCATCCTGGTGGCCCGCGGCGAGGACCGGCGCTATCACGTCGATCCGGGGGCGAACCTGGAGATGACCGCGGCCCCGGTCATGGCCCTGCTCCGGAAGGAACGGCCCCGCATCTTCTACACGGGCGGCGCCGGCCTTCTCGGCGGCTACGATCGCGGACTTGCCGCGGTCCTGCGCCAGGCCCGCGCGCTCGGGGCCCTGACGTTCGTCGACGCCGTCAGCCCGTACGGCGGGAGCTGGGCCTTTCTGCGCCGGGCGCTGCCCTTCACCGACATCTTCCACTGCAACGCCGATGAGGCGCTCTCGCTCGTCGGCCTCCGCGACGCCGCCCGGGCGGCCGAGGCGATCCGCCGGCTCGGCGTCCGCCATGTCCTGGTGACCTTGGGCGGCCGGGGCGCCGTCGCTGCCGTGGCCGGGGGCCTCCTCCGGATCCCGGCCTTCAGGATCAAGGTCGTGGACCCGACCGGCGCCGGGGACGCCTTTTCGGCCGGGATCATCCTGAAGACCTACGAGCGGCTGCGCCGCGGCCGGACGGCGGACGGTCTCACCGCGGACGAATGGGGGGAGATCCTTCTTTACGCCTCGGCCTGCGGCGCGGTCTGCGCGACCGGCGTCGGGACGACGACGGCGGTCCGGGCCAGGGCCGTCGAAGCTCTGATGAAAGCCCGGGGGGAAAAGGCGGGCCGTCCGTCCGTGAGGCCGCGAGACCCCGAGATCAAGCCGCGGCAAAGGCGTCGCGGGCCTCCCGGAGGGCGATGACGTTGGCCGGGTCGCAGTCGTAAGCGACGACGCCGCAGCCGAACAGCCAGCCCGGTCTTCCCGAGATCAGGCCGAGGATCCGCCTGGCCTCGCGCCGGATCTCCTCCGGACGGCCCCTGTGGACGAGCCTGGCGTCGACGCTGGCCCGGGCCGCCCGCCGTTCCTCCGCGCATCTCTTGATGAACAGGCCGAGGTCCGCCCCGGCGTCGCACAGAAGCTGGCCGGCGCCGGTCGCGAGGAGGTCCCCGAGGATCGGCGTCGTGTCGCCGCCGATGATGAGGGGCAAGGTCCTGGCGCCGGCCCGGCGCAGCTCCGGGACGACGATGTCGCGATAGACCGGAGCGACGAAGTCGCGGAAAACGCGGGGCGAGGCCGCGGCGGGGGAAGCCTTGGAATCGAACAGCGCCGGCTCGACGCCCTTCCCCAGGAAGGCCGTCCCGAAATCGACGGCCACGCGGGCGGCGAAGGCCATGAGCTCGCGGACGAAGGCCGGCGCCTCGACCGTGGCGACGAGGACCTCTTCTGTCCCGGCCAGGGCGCAGGCCAGCGAGAACGGCCCGGTCACGGCGCCGCGGATGACGAGCTCGCCTCCTTTCTTCCGCTGCATCTCGGCGGCGGCTTCAAGGAAGAGTGGCATCCGGCCGTCCCGCCCGGGGTCCGGCCGCCGCAGCCGGCCGAGGTCCCGGGGGACGCGGAGGAGAGGGCCGGCCACGGCCGGCACGCCGGCGTCTTTCCCGAAATAGCGGACCGACGCGCCCGCGGCCTCCGCCTCGACATTATAGACGTCGATCCCCACCGTCAGGACGTCGGCGTCGTAGACCACAAGCTCCTTCTCCAGGGCTTCGAGGAGGAGATCCGGGCTGCGGCAGACGTCCGAGGGCGACCGGCCGATCAGGCGGGCCTTGTGCTCGTAGACGGCGGGGACAAAGGGGATCCTGTCGACGGGTTCGCAGGCGGAGGCCCGCTCGACCCGCTCGCGCTTGGTCATCGGCGCCTAGAAGAAGACCGAGGCCAGGGTGTAGATGGCGAAGCCGATCAGGGCCAGGCCCAGATAATAGAGGATCTTGCGGAAGGTGTTCTGGTGGATCCGGGTCTGGTGGTAGCAGACGAAGCGGACCATGCCGAAATACCAGGCGAACGAGCTCAGCCCGACGACAACGGCGAAGGCGACCGCGTTCCAGGTGCCGTAGCGGACGAGATTGCTGCCGAGCAGGTTGTGGCCCGTCACGACGCCCGCCACGAAGATCCAGAACATATAGAGCGTCGGGTTGGTGACGTAGAGGAGGATCACGCCGAGGATCGGCTTGGGAGAGGCCGAGGGGACCTCGTCGCGGTCCTGCGGGATCTCGAACGTCTTCGCGTCCTGGATCAGCTTGCGGGCCAGGAGAAGGATGATGAGGGCGGCGATGACCTTGAGAACGGCCATGGCGTAGGGCGGCAGGTTCAGCTTGATCTGGAAGAAGCCGGCCAGGGCGATGAAGCAGAAGACCGCGTCGAGGAAGGCGGCCGTCAGGCCGGCGAGGAGGCCGTGTACGAAATCGCGCTTGAGGGCCTGGGAGGCGACGAAGAAATTGATGGGCCCGAGCGGGACGGAGGCGAGCAGGCCGAAGAAGATGCCAAGAAGAACGAACATGGCGACGAAAAATCTATACCAAAAACCCCGGAGCCGTCAATCCGAAAGCAGGGAACGGCCGACGACAGAAGGTGTACGGAGGCTGATGACAAAGGCGCGGGAACGGGCCCCGCGTCACATCTTGGCGATCGAGGCCGCCTCGTCGGCGCCTTCCTCCTCGGATTCGAGCTCGATGCCGAGGAGCTTGGCCGTGCCTTCGTAGACCATCTTCAGGGACTTCTTGGACTCCTGAAGCTCGGCCAGGCGCTTGCGGACCTTCTGGAGCTCCTTCTCGACTTCCTCGTCAAGATGCTCCAGCTGGTGCTTCACCTCGGCCATGGTCTTCTTGTAAAGATCCTCTTGCTCTTTGCTGAGACCCATTTGCGTCTCCTTTATGTCTCACTTGGCCGGGTTCGCTTCGGCCTTGAATACGATCACAAAAGGCTTCCAGACCTTGACGGCGACGCCGTTCTTAAGGGCCGGCTGGAATTTCCATTTCCGGACGGCGGTCTCGGCGGCCTTGGCCAGCCCCTTGTCGTCCTGGATGCCTTTGAGGATGGAGGTGTCGATGACGTTGCCCTTCTCGTCGACGAGGGCGTTGACGGTGATGCTGCCTTCCCGGCCGATCCTCTGGGCCGCCTGCGGGTAAATGGGGTCGGTCCTCTTGATGAGCCGCGGCTGCTCGGTCACCGTGGCGAGCTCGACGAGGTCGCCGGTGCTGGCCGCGGCGGCGGGAGGAGCGGCGGCCGGGGCCGCGGCGGGAGCGGTTCCGGCGTCGGTCGTCGAGACCGTCTCGGTGGCCGCGTTCTGCGGCGGGTTGCCTTCGGTCTTGACGGCGGGCGGGGAGGCCTCTTCGGTCTTGGGCGTGGCCTGTTCCTGACCGGCCGGGTTCGATCCCGAGGGGGCCGGACCGCCGTTCCCGGGTCCGTTCATGGCCCCCGGCAAGGGAAGGGCCGGAGCCGAGGTTTCCGTCGGCAGGATCGCCGACACGCCCGCGTCCGCGGGCTTGACCTGAGGCTGGACCTTCTTGGGCGCAGGCTTGGGCGCGGGCGCCTCTTCCTGGACGGGCGGGGAGGCCACTTCGGCCTGGTTCGTGGTCTGCGCCGGCGGCTGGACGGGCGGGGCCGGGTGCTTCGGCTTCAGGAGGATGAAGGCAACGGCGGCGACGGCAGCGACGCCGAGGACCGCCACGAGGACCTTGGGAAAGCCCTTCTTTTCCGTCGGGACCGCGGCGTCCTGGAAGAGCCCGGCGGAGGCAATGACGCTCGCCTCGCTCCGCTCCGGGGCGGGCGAAGCGGCCGGCGCGGCGGCCGGCGCCAGGGCCGGAGCCGCGGTCTTCTCCGCTTCCCGCCGTTCGGGCTCGCGATGTGCCGGATTGTGCCGGGGCGTCTCCGTCCGCTCGACCGGCTTGGCCGCGGGCTTGGACTTCTCGGGAACGAAGAACGGCGAGACGTCCGAGCCGGGATCGCCCGGGGTCAGGGTGTTCTTCATGTCCGACGACGACGGAGCCGCGGTCGGCTTGGCCGGCGCGGGCATCGGCATCGGCCTCGGGGCGGCCGGCGGGGGGGGCGGGGGAGTCGGCTTTGGCTCCGGAACCGCCGCCCTGACGGGCACGGCCGCGGGC
>CAZIQR010000028.1:10862-20826 GCA_964541055.1 uncultured Eubacteriales bacterium | reverse complement strand
TGGTCGCCTCATTATCCCACGCTCTCCGCTCAGCGTCAACCGGGGCCGGCGTCCTTCCTTCGGTCCCGCACTTCTGCTAAAATCCAAAAAGGACTATCTCGCGCAGACAAAAGCATGGACAGGACATCATGAACGCGCTGGTGACCGGGGCCAGCGGCTTCATTGGACGGCGCCTGGCGGCGGAGCTGGCCGCCCGCGGCCACGATGTCGTCGGCCTCGTGCGGCGGACCAGCCGTACGGCCGGATTGGACGGCAAAGGCGTCCGGCTGGTCGTCGGCGACCTTCAGGACCCGGGCTCCCTCGAAGCCGCGGTGGCCGGCCGCGACCGCGTTTTCCATCTGGCCGCGGTCGTCCAAGCGGCCCGGAGCGCGTCGTTCGAACGATGCAACGTCGAGGGCACGCGGCATCTTCTCGAAGCATGCCTCCTGTTCGCGCCGTCCCTCGAGCGCTTCGTGTTCGTTTCGAGCATCGCCGCCGCCGGTCCCAGCGGACCGGATCGCCCCAGGGCGGAAAGCGACGAGCCGCGTCCGGTCACCGACTACGGGCGCAGCAAGCTCCGCGCCGAGCGGCTCGTCCTGGATGTCGCGGACCGGATGCCGGTAACGATCGTCCGGCCGCCGAACGTCACCGGTCCGGGATCCAGGGAGTTGGAGAGGGCCCTCGCTCTCCTCAGAAAACGGATCGTGCCCGCCGTCGGCGACAGCCGTCCGCGGACCAGCCTCATCGACGTCGACGACCTCGTCGAGGCCTTGATCCTCGTCGCGGAGGACGTCCGGAGCGTCGGCCAGACCTACTTCGTCACGGACGGCCACAGCTATGCCTGGCCCGACATCACAGCCGCGCTCGCGGCGGAGTCCGGCGTCGGGCGGATGAGGGTCCCCGTCCGGCAGGGCGCGCAGATGGCGGCCGCGGTGCTGGCCGAGGCGGCCGCCCGGCTGACCGGGAAGCCCCCGGCCCTGACCCGCGACATCGTCCGGGCCGGACGGGACCGCTTCTGGATCTACGACGGCTCCAAGATCGAGCGGGAGCTGGGCTTCCGGGCCCACTTCAGCATGCGCGACTCCATCCGGCGGACCGTGCGCGCCGCCGCCGGCCCGGGGAGGGCGTGATGGCCGGCCGGCGCTTCCGGTTCGCGGGCCTCGAGTGGGACCTGACCGATGTCGTCACCTTGGGCGGCTTGATCGCCTTTACCCTGACCGTCCTCATCGTCAGCCTCTTCAGCGATCGCCTGAGGAACCCCGGGCCGACGACGCTTGTGGCCTCGGCCTTCATCGGCTTCTATATTCTTGCGGTCTCTGTCCTCCGCCGGCCCCTGAGGCCCTGGGTCCGCTTCGTCGTCCGGACGGCCTCCGTGCAGCTGGCCTTCCTCCAGGTTTATCAGCTAGCCAACGAGCTCGAGACCGCCTTCTTCCCCTGGCAGGACGACCGCGTCCTGGCCCTGGAAAAGGCCGTCTTCGGCATCCAGCCCCTCGTCGCCGTCCAGAAGCTCTACTCTGTGCCTCTCAACGAGTGGATGTTCTTCGTCTACGTCTTCTACCTCATCATCTATCCCGTGCTCGGGGCCATCATCTACTTCAAGCGCGGCGAAGCGGCCAACGAGGACTACCTCTATTCCCTGGGCCTCGTCAACCTGATCTGCGCCCTCGGCTTCGTCATGTTCCCGGTGGCGAGCCCCATGAACTGGCCGAGCGTCCGGGCCGTCCTGACCGAGCCCCTGAACGCCGGCGTCTTCGGTGTCATCGCCGAGTTCATCCGGCACCATATCCACCGGCCGGGGGGCGCGATCCCCAGCCCCCATTGCGCGGTGGCCACGGTCATGTGGTTCATGAGCCTCAAATATACCCGGCGCGGTTTCCTGTGGCTCTCGCCGGTCATCCTCTCGCTCTACGCCTCGACGGTTTACGGCCGCTTCCATTACGTGACCGACGCGATCGCCGGCGTCGCGGCCGGCCTCCTGGTCATTTTTCTGATCGGCCCGCTGCTCGCGCGGGCCTGGAACGGACGGCCGGAGCCGCTCGACGGGAGGCCGCGGTGAGCCGGGTCCTCATCACCGGCGCCAACGGCTTCATCGGCTCCAACCTCTGCCGGTGGTTCCGCGGCCGCGGCTGGGAGGTCGACGCCCTGGTCCGTGAGACCTCCGATCTCCGCTTCCTCGAAGGCCTCGACATCCGGCTCATCAAGGGCGACCTGCGCGAGTCCGGCGGCATCGAGCTCCCGGCGGGGACCTCGCATGTCATCCACGCCGCCGCCCTGGTCTCGGACGTCGCCGGGGACGACGACTGCAGCCGCAACATCTTCGACATGACGCGGAGCTTTGTCGGGCGGATCCGATCGTCGGGGCTGCCGCTGCAGCGCTTCGTGTACATCTCGACGGCCCTGGTGCTGGGCGTCGACGGCCGCGGCATCTCGGAGGCGCGGCGCGGCCGGACCGCGCTCTTCGTTCCCTACGTGCGGCACAAGGTCCGGACCGAGAACGAGCTCCGCGACCTTCACGCGACGCGCGGCTTCCCGGTCGTCATCCTCAGGCCCGGCGACGTCTTCGGACCGAACGACCGCGTCACGTGCGCCCGGGTCCTGGAAAGCTGCGAAGAGGGCATCCCGCTCATCGTCGGCCGCGGGGATTGCCGGTTCGGCTATTGCCACGTCGGCAACCTCTGCCGGGCGGCCGAGCTGGCCCTGGTCGCGCCCGGCGTCGAAGGCCGGGCCTATACGGTCACGAACCGCGTCCTGCCGACATGGCGGGAGTTCCTGTCGGCCATGCAGGCCGGCGTCGGGAAGAGGCAGCGGATCTACGTCCCCGCCGTCGCGGCCCGGCTGCTCGCCCGGGCCTCGGTCGCGCTCGGAGGCGTCCTGCCGGGCCTCAGAGACCGGTTCAATCGCTACCGCGTTTACCGCGTGACCACGGAAACGGCCTACGACATCTCGGCGACGATCGCCGACCTCGGCTACGAGCCCGACGACGATTATGCCCGGCAGTTCGCCGAGATCGTGGCCTGGTACAAGGAGGAGAAAGCGCATGGCCGCCTGGCTTGAGTCGGCGTTCGGGGCCGCCGGTCGGACGACGGGCCTGGTCTATCTCGAGCTGGCGCTGGCCTTCACGCTGCTCCCGACCGTGCTTCATTTCCGCGGCCGGCGCGAGACCCGCGGCGAGCTCAAGGCCGTGAGGACCTATTTCGGGTTCTTCTTCGCCCTGGTCCTGGCGGCGCCGGTCTTGATCGTCGTCGTGACGGCGGCGCGGCCGGCCTTGATCCTCGCGAGCTTCGGCTGGACCTTCGGCCGAGCCGGGCTCGGCTTCTGGCTGGCGCTCGGCGGGCTGCCGTTCGCGATCCTGGCCGGTTGGATCGGCTCGCGCGACCCGGCGATGCAGAAGATGTATCCGTTCGCAAAGGCCGCCTGCGACGGCCCGGGACGCTTGGCCGGCTACGAACTGGCCTACTTCGGACTCTATTACCTGCCCTGGGAGTCGGCGTTCCGCGGGGCCCTGTTCCTGCCGCTCATTCCGGCGATCGGCCTCGTCCCGGCCCTCGCGATTCAGACCTCGATCTCGACCCTCCTGCATATCGGACACCCCGGCTCAGAGGTCTTAGCCGCGGCCGGCGCCGGCCTGGCCTTCGGGCTCTTGGCATCCGTCACCGGCTCGTTCTTTTACCCGCTGGTGCTCCACGCCACGACGGGGATCGCCACCGACACGTTCCTTTGCGCGCGCCGCCGGAAAGGACGTCTGTGAGGATCCTCGTCACGGGCGCGACGGGATTCGTCGGGGCCGTGCTCATGCCGCGGCTCATCGAGCTCTACGGCGAAGAGGCCGTCGATGCGTTCGTGCTGCCAGGCGACACCGTGCCCGAGACGTGGCGCGCGACCGCGGTCGGCAGGATCGAGGGCGACATCGCCGACCGGGACGCCGTGCAGGCCGCCGTCGCCGGCCACAGCCGCGTCGTCCACCTGGCCGGGTTCATCTCCTATTGGAAAGGCGACGAGGCCCGGCTCGAGGCGGTGAACGAGGCCGGCGTCCGCGCCGTCGTCGAGGCCGCGCTCGCGGCGCGGGTCGAGCGTCTGATCCATGTCTCATCGGTCGGCGCCGTCGGCTATCGCCCGGACGGGACCCCCGCCGGCGAAGACGCGCCCTTCAACTGGCCGCCCGAAATCCTCTACATGGGTTCAAAGCGCCGCGGCCAGGACATCGTCGAGCGGGCGGTCCGGGAACGGGGGCTCCAAGCCGTCATCCTCAATCCCGCCTCGATCATGGGGCCCGGCGACCACAATCCCGCGACGCCTCACAACGAGCTCTACAGGAGGATCTGCCGCCGGACGCAGATCGGATCGTTCGCCGGCGGGCTGGCGATCGTCGACGTCCGCGACCTCGTCGCCATCATCCTCAAGGGCCTCGAGGGACGAGGGCGGAACGGCGAGAGCTATCTGGTCGTCGGGGCGAACCTGACCTATCCGGAGGTCGTCCGCCGGATCAGCCGGGCCTGCGGCCGCCGATCGTATCCGTTCCGCGTGCCGGCGCCCGTGCTGACGTTGGCCGGCCATATCCTCGAGGGGACGGCGCGGCTGACCGGAAAGCGGCCGCTCGTGACCGCCGCCTACGGGCGCCTGAGCGGCTGGACGGCCTACTACGATAACTCCAAGAGCCGGCGCGAATTCGACCACACCTATATTGACCCCGACACGACGATCCGCGACGGCTGGGCCTACTTCCGCGACAAAATAAGATAAGACGGGGTCAGACCTACACCTTTTTAGTTTCTCTCGTGCCTCTTTCGGGGAAAAACTAAAAAGGTGCAGGTCTGACCCCTTCTTTAACGCACGCGGACGGGCAGGACGATGTGCGAGGGGTGCCCGGCGGAGCGGAAGATCCGCTGGGTCGCCGGCTGATAGTCCGAGGCCTGGGCATAAAAGATATTCTCAACAAAGGTCTGGGGGTTCCGGTCGATGAGCGGGAACCAGGTGCTCTGGACCTGGACCATGATCCGGTGGCCTTTCAGGAAGCGGTGGTCGGCCGCGTGGAGGTCGATGACGAATTCCTCGACCGCGCCGGGAACGAGAGGCTCAGGGCGCTCGAAGCTCCTGCGGAAGCGGCCGCGGAAGACGTCGTTGGCGATCATCAGCTGATAGCCGCCCATCGTCGGCTCGGCCGGATTGTCCTCCGGATAGACATCGATCAGCTTGACGATCCAGTCGCTGTCGGTCCCGGTCGTCGACGCGAACAGGTGGGCCGCGAGCTTTCCCGTCACGGTGACGTCCGCCTCAAGCGGGGGCGTCTCCCAGCTCAGGACGTCCGGCCGCAGGTCGGCGAAGCGCTGGTCGCCGACGAGCCACGTGCCCCACCCCGAGCCGCGGGGGTCGTAGGTCGGCTCGACCGGCCGGGGCCGGTACGGGACGGGATGGGCCGGGTCGGAGACGTAGCTGTCGAAGGCCTCTCCCGCGCCTTCCGCGGGGGCATCAAAGGAGAGCCCGCCGTCCTCGCGGAAGAAGATCTTGCGATCCTCGGTCAGGCGCCGCGGCGGCCACTCGTCGTAAACCTGCCAAGCGTTGGTCCCGGTCTCGAAGGTCACCGCTTCGGGGACGTCCCAGCCGGGCTTGTCCTTGAGATAATGGGCGAAGAACGGGGCCTGGATCCTCGCCCGGAAATACTTCGCCGTGTCCTGGCCGAACTTGATCCGGCCGAGGGCGCTCCCGTTGGTCCGCATCCAGCCGCCGTGATTCCAGGGCCCGGCGGCAAAGAAGCTGATCCGGCGGCCGTCCCGGGGCTCGAGGGTCTCGTAGATCTTCTGCGGGCCGTAGAAATCCTCCTGGTCCCACCAGCCGGCGACGTTGAGCGTCGGGACTGTGACCCGCGTCAGGTAGGGGGCCATGGCCTGCTTCTGCCAGAACGCGTCATCGTTCGGATGCGCCACGAAATCGTTCCAGCTGGGGATCAGGCCATGGAGATAGCGCTCGTTGGCCGTCGCGAGCGGGCCGAGGCGGAGATACCATTCGTAGGTGTCATAGCGGTCGAACTGGAACGAGAAGTTCTCCTTGGACGTCTCCATCATGGCCGCGTACTCGAAACCGTAGCTCAGCCGGAAGGCCCCGTTGTGATGGAAGTCGTCGCCGAGATACATGTCCGCGGGCGAGGCCTGGGGCGAGACGGCCCGGATCGCGGGGTGAGGGTCGAGCATGGCCATGGCCGTGAGCCAGCCGCCGTAGGAAATGCCCCTCAGGCCGACCCGGCCGTTATGGCCGGGCACGTCCTTGAGCAGCCAATCGATCGTGTCGTACGCGTCGGTCGACTCGTCGATGGCCCGGGGATCGCGGCGGTCCCGCGGCGGCCGCTGCATGACGAACGTCCCCTCTGACCCGTACCGGCCGCGGATGTCCTGGAAGACGAAAATGTAGCCCTCGGCGACGAGCTCGTCGTAGGTCCCGTCGGCAAGCGCCTTCGGCGATCCGGGAACGCCGTAGGGCGTCCTCATGAACAGGAACGGCAGCGGCCCCGCGGCGGACTTCGGGCTGAAAACGACCGTGTGGAGCCTGACCCCGTCCCGCATCGGGACCATGGCCTCGACGGCCGTGAATGCGGGGGCCGGGGCGGCGCCCTGCGGACCCAGGCCCGGGGCGGCGGCGGCCGCGGCGGCGGCGAGCAGCACGAACGGGGCGAGCTTGGCGGCGAGCGGGATCGGCTTCACGGCTCCTCCTTATGTAAGGAGGATGATAATCCCCGGCGCCGGGGCGAGTCAATGAGAGGAGGGCCCGGCGCGTTGACAGGCCCGCGGCGTTGCGCCTAGAATGAGGAGAGCCGCGGGAACCCCGCTATGAAGATCGTCCTTTCCGAGACCCTGAGTTATTGCTTCGGCGTCCGCAAGACGCTCGAGCTGACCAAGCACCTGCTCGCCTCCCGCCCCGACCGGACCTACTACATGCTCGGGGAGATCGTCCACAACGAGCACGTCATCGAGGCCCTCAGGGCCAAGGGCCTGCGCGTTGTCCAGAGCCTCGACGAGGTCCCGGCCGGCGGGGTCGTCATCCTCCAGAGCCACGGCTCGGCCCGTAAACGCTACGACGAGCTCGCGGCCCGCGGCCTCGAGTTCGTCGATGCGACCTGTCCCATGGTCCGGATCATCCACGACCGCATCCGGGCCGTCGAGGCCCAGGGCCGGGTGCCGGTCGTCATCGGCCAGGCCGGGCACGAGGAGGTCCGCGGCATCGTCGGCCAGGTTTCCCGGGCCCTGGTCGTCAAGTCGCCCGACGAAGTGACCCCCGAGCTCTTCGCCGGCGTCGAGCGGGCCGGCGTCGTGGCCCAATCGACGTTCATCGAGGAGGAGGCCCGCCGCATCGTCGAGCGCGTCCGGGCGGTCGTCCCGGACGTTGTCTTCTACGACACGATCTGCCAGCCGACCAAGATCCGGCAGCGCGAGGTCGAGACGCACACCCGGACGGCCGACGACGTCATCATCATCGGCTCCCGGCACAGCGCCAACACGCGGCATTTGTTCACCATCGCCCGGGCCATCAACCCGCGGACCCACTTCATCGACCGGCCGGAGAACGTCGAGGAGATCGATCTGCCGGCCGAGGCCACGGTCTTCATCGCCTCGGGCGCGTCGACGCCGATGGAGCTCATCGACGAGGTCGTCCGGCGGCTCGAATCGCGCGGCGCCTCGGCGGGCGGCCGGGACGGGGCGCCATGACCTTCGAGCGCTATTTCGCGGCGGCCCGGCCGCGCCTCGAGCGCGACCTCGAGGCCTTCCTCGCGGCCAAGCGCGGGGGAGTGGCCCGTCTCAGGCCCTGGGGCCGTGAGGTGCTCGACCGCCTGGCGGCCTTCACCCGCGCCGGGAAGATGATCCGGGGCGTCCTCGTGTCGCTCGGCTGCGAGATGGCCGGGGCCCGGTCCGGCGCCGCCTCTGTCCGGGCCGGCACGGCTCTCGAGCTCATCCAATCGGGCCTCCTCATCCACGACGACATCATGGACCGGGACCCCCTCCGTCGCGGCGGTCCCTCGGTCCATGAGCAATACCGCCTCCTCGCGCCGGAGCCGTGCGGTCCCGGGGCCGCCCACTACGGAACGAGCCTGGCCATCTGCGCCGGCGAGATCGCCATCTTCCTGGCCTTCGAGGCGGTGGCCTCGCTCACCGGGCCGCCCGAGCGCGCGGCCGCCGTCCAGAGGCTCTTCGCCTCGGAGTTCGGGCTCGTCGGCCTCGGCCAGATGCTCGACGTCGAGGCGGGCTCGGCCGCGCGAGCCCTCCCGGAGCGGCGGATCCTCGATATCTACCGCTACAAGACGGCCCGCTATTCCTTCTATCTGCCGTTCGCCGCCGGGTGGGCGATCGGCGGCGGCGCCGGGCGCGTCCGTCCCGCCTTGGAGCGCCTGGGCGAGGATCTCGGGCTCGTCTTCCAGATCAAGGACGACGAGCTGGGCCTCTTCGGAAGCCCCGACGAGACCGGCAAGCCGGTCGGCTCGGACATCCGCGAGGGCAAAAAGACGCTCTACGCGGCCGGCCTTCTCCGGCGGTCGGAAGGGACCGACGCCGAGCGTCTGGCCGCGGTCCTGGGCCATCCGGACGCGTCCGGCGAGGACATCGCCTTTGTCCGGGGCCTGGCCGTCCGCCTCGGAGTCACGGCCGAGGCCGGCCGGATCATGTCCGGCCTGGCCCGTCGCGCCCGCCGGGAGATCGAGGCCCTGCCCGTCGGGGAAGGGCACCGGGAGGCCCTGCAGGGCCTGCTCGACTACATCTTGAACCGAACGAGTTAGCGTTCTCGATATCGGGGGGTGAGATATCACCTGGGGAATCACCCTTAGGGGTGATTGACGGTCAGGGGGGCCGGACGGATGATGGCGGACGGATATTGATCCGAAAGCCCCTGCTCGGAAGGATGTGCAGAATGGACAACCGGAAGGACAAGCGGTTCCAGGAGCGGAACACCGTATTCATCAAATCGACCTCGGAGACGGCCGAGGCCTTCTACGGCCACGGCATCAACGCCCATACCCATGACATCTCCCTCTCGGGGGCCCGGATCTGCACGCCCCACTACTTCCCGATCGGCAGCGTCGTCCGCATCGTCATCGACCTCGAGCGCACGCATCAGTCCATCAAAGTCGACGGCGAGGTCAAGTGGACCAAGAAGAGCGAGGAGGACGACGACCTCTTCGAGAGCGGCATCGAGTTCCTGCACAGCATCTCGCAGACGCTGCTTTCGCTGATCAAGCACCTTTACGCCGAGCGGAACGGCGGCATCCCGACCAGCGTCTCCCACTGATCAGGCCCAGGCCCGCGCCAGGGCGTCCCGGTTCTCGAGCAGCAGGCCGATGAAGACCGCCTCGAGTTCGACCATCTCGCGATCGTCGCGCCGCAGCCAGTCCGAAAGCCAGGCGAAGCGCAGGGCGAGCGCGAGGTCCGGGAACCACTCCCACGCCGCCTCAGCATAGCCCGCGCCGGCCTTCAACTGCGCGATCAGGGTCTTCACCAGGCCGCCGGCGAGGGCCTGGGGGTCCTCCATGCCGAGGCAGCCGACGAGCAGGGCCGCGTCATAGGTTTCCGGCCGGAGGCCGCAGAACTCGAAGTCGATCAAGGCCTCGATGCCCCGCTCGGACCAGATCATGTTCAACGGGTGAAAATCGCCGTGGCTGAACCGGGCCGGGATCGTGTCGAGCCTGGGGAACAATCCCCTTTCCAGGCATAGAAGAGCGGCTGGTGCTTCTCGACGACCCACGCCCGCCCGTCGGCGGATTCGACGACCCGGCGCTCGAGGCTTCTGTCCGGGCTTCCGGCCAGGGGCAGATCGGGCCGGACCCTGTCGAACTCGAGCTCGAGCCGGGCGAGAATGAGCGCGATATCCTGGTCCGTCATATTGTCTCTCGCGCCCCTGGGCCGCGGCGATGATAGTGGCCCCAAGACCGCGTGTCAATCGAATTCATTCTCCGGAGGGCCGAATTGGCCTATAATCGGGCCTCTGACGCCATGAGCGATCTCACGCCGTT
>CAZIQR010000028.1:0-10762 GCA_964541055.1 uncultured Eubacteriales bacterium | reverse complement strand
GGGCCGAATTGGCCTATAATCGGGCCTCTGACGCCATGAGCGATCTCACGCCGTTCCTGTCGGACCAAGCCGGGCCCCTTGGCGCCCGCGTCGAGGGGCTCGTCCGCGGCCACTTGCGCATCTGGGAGCTGTCGGTTTCGGACGCGGCCCCGGCCGGCCGCCGCTACACGCGCCGGGACAAGAGGTTGGCCGAGGAGGAGCTCTCCCGGCTCGTGTCCGGCCTCTCCTCGGAGTCCGTCAGGACCGCCTTCCTCGACCGGACCCTGAACGCGCCGCAGCTCGAGGCGCTCGGCGCCGGCCTCAAGCCATCCTTCAAGCGCCTTCTCGAGCTCACCGGGCTTCCCCTCGAAGCCGTCTATGACGCCCGCTTCATCGACGCGACGCGCCGGTTCATCCGGACCGCCCGCGATTTCGACCCCGACCTGGGCCTGGCCTCGGCCTACCAAGCCCTGCGCAACGTCTGGATCATGAATTCCCTCCAGTTCGACCTCGGTCTCCCGGTCGAGCCGACGGAAGCGACCTTCGCCTACAGCATGGTCTACCCGTATCTCGACAACCTGCTCGACGACGCGGGCGCCGGCGAATCCGGAAAGCTCGAGGTCCTGGCCCGGCTGCGCCGCTGGCTCGAGGGAACGGACGCGGCCGCGGCCGCGCCCCGCGAAGAGAAGCTCCGCTCGCTCGTTCGGCTCATCGAGGGCCGCTTCCCCCGACCCTCCTTTCCCGGCGTCTATCAGTCCCTCCTCGCGATCTACAACGCCCAGGTCAAGAGCCTCCTGCAACAAAGACAGGGATCAGCCTCGTCCGCGGACGAGATCCTCGCGATCAGCCTGGAAAAGGGCGGCACGTCCGTCCTCGCGGACGGCTATCTCGTCGCCGGCGCCCTCGGCCCCCGGGACGAGGAGTTCTGCTTCGGCTTCGGGACCTTCCTCCAGCTGGCCGACGATCTGCAGGACATCGCCGAGGACGCGCGTTGCGGCCATCGGACGCTTTTCTCGGCCGGCCCGGCGGGGGGGCGGCTCGACGCGACCGCCCTCCGGCTCGAGGCCTACCTCGCGACCGTCCTGGACCGGGCCCGCGGGGGGGCGACGCCGGCGCGGGACGCTCTCTGCGACGCGATCGGCGGCGGCCTCACGCTGATGTTCCGGGAATCGGTCGGCAAAGAGAAGCGGTATTTCCGCCGCGGCATGGTGCGACGGGCCCGGCATGGTTTCCCGGTCCGCTTTTCCTATCTCCGCAAGCTGCGGCGGCGGCTTAAGGACCGCCTGCCGGACAAGTGCGAGAAGCTGGCCGACCTCGACCCGGGGCTGGCGGCGCTCATGGCCCTGTCCACGCGGGCCTTCTCGCTCGACTGAAGCGCCTACTTGGCGATGGAGATAGAGGTCTTCGGGTCCCGGACGGCCTTCCACGGGGCCGGCGCGGCCTTGGGATTGCCCGCCGGCCGGATCGTGCCGGTGATCGTGTCGCCGGTGACCTTGCCCTCATAGAGCCGGGACGTCATCTTGCCGTTCGTCTCGGCGTCGACCTTGAAGCTCAGGGCGTCGCCGGCCAGCTTGATCTCGCTGACGTTGAGCGGCCAGCTCCCTTCCTTGGCCGTGGCCGTCACGACCTGGAACTGCTGGTCGGCCTCGAGCGTGTACTGCTTGCCGCCCGAGCCGTCGGCGACATCCCACTCCCAGCGCCCGGTGACGTTGGCCGGGACGGTCCAGAAATGGATGTCGCGCTCGTCGCCGAAGCCGGTCGTCACGACGACGGTCTTGTCGGGCAGCCACTCCCCCATCTCGAAGCTGTGAGAGACCAGGCGCGTGCCCGGCTTGAGCTCGGCGAGGAGCTTGGGCCGGAGGCGCAGGTTGACCGACGTCAGCAGGTACATGGTGATGACCGTGGCGTCCTTGAAATCGGCTTCGAAAAGGTTGCCCTGGATGAAGCGGACTTTCCCGGTGAGCCCGGCCGCGGCCGCGTTCTTGTTGCTTTCGTCGATGCGGAGCGGATCGATGTCGATCCCCGTCGCCTTGGCGCCGCGCTTGGCGGCGGCGATGACGATCCGGCCGTCGCCGCAGCCGAGATCGTAGAGGATGTCGCCGGCCTTGACGCCGGCCAGGTTGAGCATGCCCTCGACGACCTCGTTCGGCGTCGGCACGAAGGGAACGTCATAGCCCTGGTAGGAGAGCCAGTTCAGGTCCTGAGCGGCAACCGGCAAGGACGCGGCCAAGAGACCGGCCGCGGACAGGACGACAAAAAGCGGGGCTCTTTTCATCGCTGACCTCCTCGCGATCGGGACGGGCGCCGGGACGGGCCCGGCGATGGAGCCATGATAATCCCCCGCTCCGGGGGGGTGTCAAACGGCCCGGATCAGGCGACGACTTGGCCGTCGAAGAGGCGGATGACGCGCTCCGAGTGCAAGGCGATGCGGTCGTCGTGGGTGACCATGACGATCGTCCGCCCTCCCTTCCAGAGCTCCCCGAGGATGGCCATGATCTCCTCGCCGCTCTTCGAATCGAGGTTCCCGGTCGGCTCATCGGCGAGCAGGATGGGCGGGTCGTTGGCCAGGGCCCGGGCCAGGGCGACGCGCTGCTGCTGGCCGCCGGAGAGCTCGGTCGGGCGGTGCTCCCGCCAATCGTAGAGACCGACGGCGTTGAGGAGCTCCGCGACCCGCTCCCGGCGCCGGCGGGCGTTCTTGCCGTCGAAGAGCATCGGCAGCTCGACGTTCTCCCAGGCCGAGGCGTACGGCAGCAGGTTGAAGTTCTGGAAGACGAAGCCGATCTTGCGGTTGCGCACCGCGGCCAACTCGTCGAAGGTCAGCCCGGCCACCATCTCGCCGTCGAGGACGTAGTCGCCGGCGGTCGGCGTATCGAGGCAGCCGACGATGTTCATGAGCGTCGACTTGCCGGATCCCGAAGGACCCATGACGGAGACGAACTCCCCCCGGCCGATCAGGAGCGAAATGCGGCGAAGGGCTTCCAGCGACTGGCTGCCCGTGCGGTAGATCTTGCTGACGTCTTTAAGCTCGATCATGCCATCCTCTATTCATGGCGCAGGGATTCGATGGGGTTGGCCCGTGAGGCCCGGAGCGCCGGGAAGATGCCCGACAGGAAGCACAGGGTACCCAGCACGGCCATGTAGACGAGAAACGTCCTTAGAGAGAAATCGGGCCGCAGCAGGTAGGCCTCGATGCCGAAGGAGTCGTAGTTGATCGGCGCCAGCCGCACGAGATGGACGATGTCGAAGGCGAGGAGGAGGCCCCAGAACGTCCCCTTGGCGAAGACGAACAGGGTCTCGAGCAGGAACTGCCCGACGATCGTCCGCCGCCTGGCCCCGAGGGCCAGCTTGATGCCGATCTCCTTCGTCCGCTCCTTGGCCGCCGCGTACATCAGGTTGGTCACCCCGACGGCCCCGATGAGGAGCGTCAGGGCGCCCATGATGCCGAGGAAGACCTCGATGCCCTTGAAGATGGCCTGGCCCTGCTTGAAGTCCTCGATCGTGTTCCAGAAGCTCGTGGCATACCGGTCCGCGGGATCGAAGCGGCGCTTGCGGCCGAGGAGGGTCTTGACGCGGTCTTCGATGAGCGGCGACTGTGAGGCCTCGCGCGGCTGGATATGGATCCGGTCGAGATAGCGCTGGTTGTCGATCTGCCGGAAGGCCAGGAACGGCAGATAGATCTGCTCGGCGTCCGGCCCGTTGTACATGGAGTCCTGGATCTTCTTCTGCAGGACCCCGACCACCGTGAACGGGACGCGGTTGATGACGATCGTCCGCCCGACGGCGCCGTTCGTCCCGAAGAGGTCGGCCGCGACCTTCCAGCCGATGAAGGCCACTTTGCGGCCCTTGCGGTCGTCCTCGGCGTTGAGGAACCGGCCGCCGAGCTGCGGCACCTGGGTCCGCATGACGGCGAAGCCGGCCGTCGTGCCGTGGACGGTCCGATTGATCTCCTTGCCGTTGGCCGACACCTGCCAGAAGTTGTCCGATTCGGGAACGATGCGCAGGATCTCGGGGATGCGCTCCCTGAGGTAGTCGACGTCCTCCGGATAGAGCCGGATCGTGCGGCCTTTGGGCAGGCCTTCGAACGGGAGCGAGGTCTGGCCGCCATTGACCATGATCAGCGTCTCCCCGAGCCCTTGGAAGGCGACGCGGGCCTGAGTGCTCATGCCCTGGCCGAAGGCCATGAGCAGGAGGATGGAGAGCGTTCCCCAGAAGAGGGCGAAGGTGATGAGCGCGGCCCGTTTGCGCCGCTTGCGGTATTCGCTCCAGAAAAAGCGGGGCAGGGTCAGGTTCACGGCGCGCTCCCTACTTCCTCAAGGCCTCGATGGGGTCGGTCGAAGCGGCCGTCCGGGCCGGGATGATGCCGGAGACGACGCCGATCGCAAGCAGGATGAGGACCGTGGCCAGGACGACGAGCGGGTTGAGGACGGGGACGCCAACGAAGCCGGTGAAGCTCATGTCGCCGGAGGCGCGGCTCGTAAAGGCCTTGACCGCCTGGAGGACGCCGGCCGCGAGGCCGAACCCGACAAGGCCGCCGATGAGCATGATCGACAGCGACTCGCTGAAGAACTGCCAGAGGATCGTGCGGCGGCGGGCCCCGACGGCCAGCTTGACCCCGATCTCCCGGGTCCGCTCGTCGACCACGACCCTCATGATCGAGGCCACGCCCACGCCACCGACGAGAAGCGTGAAGGTGCCGATGACGCCGAGGAAGATGGTGAAGGCCAGGAAGAAGGTCGTGAACTGCTTTTCGAACTCGAGGGTGTCCCAGATGCCGAGGGCGTCGGGGTCGGCCGGCGAGAAGCCGAGGAGCTTCGCCAGATGGCCCTTGACCTCCTCCGTGACCGCCTTGCTCCGGGCCAGGTCGAGCGGCCGGAAGATGAAGTTCGAGACGTACTTGTCGCCGTAGAGGGACGAGTAGGTCGTCCAGGGGATGAAGGCACAGCGCTCGTCGCGCTGGCCGTTGTAGTTGGAGGACTGGAGCTTCACCCGCATGACCCCGATGACCGTAAAGGGGACGCTGTCGATGAGGACGGTCTGACCGACCGGCTCGGCCTTGCCGAAGAGGTCGGAGGCCAGGACGTCGCCGATGAAGCAGACCCGCTTGCGGTCGGCCATATCCTCGAGATCGATGAAGCGGCCCTTCTCGGCGATGGTGTTCCTCATCAGCTCGAACTGGGGATTGACGCCGCGGACGGTGTTGCGGAACTCGTTGCGGCCGAAGCGGATGACGCGGCCGCCGATGAACTCGGGACTGACGAGCTCGAGGCCGGGGACCTTCTCCGGGATGGCCTCGACCTCCTCCGGCGTGACCCGCACGGCCTTGCCCTTGAGGAAGCCCTGCCAGGGCAGGGTCGTCCGCGACGGGAAGACGAGGACGATGCCCTGGCCCATGCCGTGGAAGCGCTTGATCTGGGCCTTGGAGACGGAATCGCCGAAGGCCAGGAGCAGGATGACGGAGAAGGTGCCCCAGACGACGCCGGACAGAGTCAGGGCGGTCCGCAGCGGCTGGCGGACCAGGTCCCGGAAGAGGTTGCGGAGGAAGATGCCGATCATTTGATCTCGCGGGGCGGCCGCTCGACGACCTGGTCCCCTGCCTTGAGCCCATCCAGGACCTCGATGTTCAGTCCGTCGGAGAGGCCGGTCTTGACCTCGACCTTCTTCGTCTTCTCGCCGTCGGGGGCCTCGACGAAGCGCTTGCCGTCCTCGAACAGGATCAGGCGCTCGGGCAGGAGCACGACCTGCTTGCGCTCCCGGATTAGGATGTTGGCCGTGGCCGAGAAGCCGGCCCGGAGCGTCACGCCCGGAGCATCGGTGATGACGATCCAGATGTCGAAGAGGGTCGCGTTGCCCTCCTTCTTGGCCTTGGGGAAGATGCGGTCGACCCGAGAGGGGATCCTGGCGTCGGGCAGGGCGCCGATCTGGATCTCGGCCGTCATTCCTTCGGTGATCTTGCCGACGTCGATCTCGTCGACCGTCCCTTTGAAGAGGAGGCCGGACATGTCGGCCAGCGAGCAGAGCTCGGTGCCGGGCTGGAAGTTCGTCAAGGGAACGACGGGGTCGCCCTGGAAGACGCTCTGCGACAGGACGACGCCGCTGATCGGCGAGTTGACGATCGAGTTGATGTCCCGGTTGGCCAGGCGGATGCGCCCCTTCTCCAGCAGCTCGAAGCGTTCCGCCGCGGTCTTAGAGCGCAGCTCGGCCTCCCGGTAGGCGCCTTCGGTGGCGTCCATCTCGGACTTGGAGATGAGGTTCCCCCGATAGAGCTCGAGCTGCCGCGTCCAGTCGCCCTTCAGCTTCTGCATGGTGATCTCGGCCAGCTCCATGGCCCGGCGGGCCTCGACGTATTCGAGCGGCGTCGGGTTGGGCGAGATCTTGAAGAGCGGGGCCCCGGCCTTGACCGCGTCGCCGACCTTGAACAGGACCTCGGAGACGATGCCCGAGATGGTCGACTTGACCTTGATCTCTTTCTCGGGCTCGATCGTGCCCACGGCCAGGGCCTTTTCGGCGATGTCGCCGCGGGTCGCGGCGACGAGCTTGGTCTCGACTTTCTTGTGGCCGCAGGCGAAAAGGAAATAAAAGAAGGTCAGGAGCAGGACCGCGGCCAGGCCGCGAAAGATCCATTTTTTCATAGGGCACCTCGGACTTCGACGTCAAAAGGATAGACGGATAGCCAGGCCAAAAAGTTCTGGGCCGGAGGGAGAAACTCCGGAACTCAGCGCGGGGCCTGGGTCAGGACAACCTCGACCCGGCGGTTCCGGGCCCGGTTGGCCTCGCTGTCGTTGGGCGCGACCGGGTTCTCGGGGCCGAAGCCCTGGTATTTCATGCGGGCGTTCGAGATGCCCTGCATCATCAGAAACTCATAGACCGAACGGGCCCGGTCCATCGACAGGCGCATGTTGAGCTCGGGCGATCCCGTCGAGTCGGTGTAGCCCTCGACGCTGAGGTTCATATTCGGGAAGACCATGAGGATGCCGGCGAGCTTGGCCACCGAGAGCTGGGAAGCGGGCTTGAGCGTGGCCTTGCCGACGTCGAAGAGGATGCCGGAGAGGCTGACGACGACGCCGCGGGCCGACTCGGTCGTCTCCGCGACGGACGAGAGCGCGCCTTTGAGCATGTTGGCCAGGTCGTCGCGCTCCTTCTTGACGGCTTCACGCTCGGCCGCGATCTTGTCCCTCTCGGCCTTGACGGCATCCCGGTCGGCGGCGACGGCGTCGCGCTCGGCGGCGATCTTGTCCCGCTCGGCCGTCAACGTCTCGGTCTGCTTGGCCAGGTTGGCCGATTCGCTGGCCAGGGCCTCGCGCTGGATCTGGACCTCGCGGAGCTCCCGGGCGATGCGGGCCGATTCGCCCTCGGCGTTCGTCGCCCGGGCCTCGAGGGCCGCCTTCTCGGCCTGACGCTTGGCCTCGGCCTCGGCCGCGGCCTTGGCCTCGTTGGCCTTGACGGTGTCCTTGATGGCCTGCGAAGCCAGCTGGGCGGCGATGCGGGCCTGGTCGGCCATCAGCTTCTTGTCGCCCTTGGCCGCCATGGCCTTGCCGAGCGCGACCCGGGCGCCGTCCATGGCCTTCGGGTTCACCGCGGCGGCGTCGAGCCGCTCAGCGATCTCGAGGGCCTTGGCGGCCTGCTTGACGGCCGCCGGGGTCGGGTCGTTGTACTGGATGCCGGCGATCGAGCTCAGGGCGGGCTTGTACTCGGTGGTGAAATCCTTGAACGTGAACGGCGTGTTGGTGATGTTCATCCCCTGGACCTCGCCGGAGACGAACATGACCAGCTCCGTCGGGCGGGTGACGGTGGCGAAGGGCTCGGCCGTCACGATCAGGGCGAAGGTCCTCTTGCCGGTGTAGGCCTGGAGCGACCCGGAGGCGCTCTTCTTGTCAGCCGCGAGCTCGCCGAGGTTCTCGACCGTACCGTCGGGCTGGACGGCCCACAGGACATAGGCGGTGATGTCGCCGGCAAAAAGGACGGCCGGCTCGAGCTTCCTGAACTCGGCCAGGACGGAGGCCTGGCCGTTGTCGTAGCCGACCGTGGCCTGAAGAGAGGCTCCCGACGGGGTCCGGGCGGATTTCGAAAAATTCAGGCTGAAGGTCTTGCCCGCCTGGAGGGTCAGGGCCGTCAGCCGGACCTCGGCCGCCGACAGAACGGCCGCCGTCAAGAGAATGGTCAAGGCGGCGAAAATAACGGGTCGTTTGGACATCGGAGCCTCCTTCTGGAGCCGTATCTTCAGTTTAGTCGGACGATACCACCGCGGAAGGACGAGGTCAACGTTGAAATCCCGGGCCGCGTCGAAACGAGGGAGGGCTTCGCTACCGGTTAAAGGCCTTCAGCGTGGCCTCGATCTCGACGGCCCGCGATTCCCTGCCGGTTGCCCGCATGAGCTCGGCCATGCCCGTCAGAACGTCGAAGCCGGCCGGGAAATAGCCGCCGTCAGGCTTGGTGACGAGAGCGAGCGCCCGCCCATAAAGCTCTTCGGCCCGCCCGAAATCCCGCTCCCGAAGAGAGCAGGCCGCAAGACCGGCCAGGCTTTCGCCGACGTCCGGATTCTTGGGGCCGAGGACCTTCGTCCGGAGCGTCAGCGACCTCTCATAGATCGCCCGGGCCGCCTTCACGTCGTTCTCCTGAACAAGGACGGAGCCTAACCGGTCGAGGAACCGGCCGAGCTCCGGGTTCTCCGGGCTGGCCGCCTCCATGATGGACACGGCCCGGGCATAATAGGGCTTGGCCTCGGCCAGCGTTCCGGTCCGGGAAACGGCGTCACCGAGGTTCATCAGGCCGGAGGCGAGGTCCGGATGTTCGGGGCCGAGGACCTTTTCCTGGATCCGGACGACGCGTTGGAGAAGAGGGACCGCCTTCTTGGGCTCGCCCGCATAGGTATAGATGATGGCCAGGTTGTTGAGGGTCTGGGCCAGGTTGGGATGGTCCGGGCCGAGGGCCTTTTCCCGGATGGCCAGCGTCCGCTCCCAGATCTCGCCCGCCTTCTTGAAATCCCCTTCCTTGTAGGCGATGGCCCCGAGCGAGTTGAGCGTGGTCGCGACGTCCGCATTCTCCGCGCCGAGGGCCTTTTCGCGGATCGCCAGAGAGCGTTCGAGGAGGCGTCGGGCCTCGTCATACTTGCCCCAGCTCCAATTGAGATTGCCCAGATTGTGGAGGCTGGCCGCGGCCTCGACGCTCTCCGGGCCGAAGCGGCGCTCCCGGCCGGCCAAGGCCTGTTCCATGAAAGCCTTCGCCTTCTCGAAATCGCCTTTGCGCCACATGACCGTTCCCATCTCGGAGAGCGTGCTCAGGACATCCGGATGGTCGGCGCCCAAGGCCTTGGTCCGGATGTCCAAGGACTTTTCGAGGAGCGCCTGGGCCGCGCTAAAGAGCCCCAGGCTCTCGTAGACGGTCCCCATGGTGCTCATCAGCTTGCCCTGGACGACGGGCTGGCCTTCGAGGTCCTTGGCGATCTTGTCGGCGCCCTTGTCGAGGATCTCCCGGGCGGTGATGCTGTTGCCCCGGGCCTCGCTCGGATTGGAGACCTTGAACAGCCCGGTCAGGAAGTCGGAGACCTGGCGCGAGGCTTCGGCCTCCTGGTTGGCCCGGTCCCGCTCGCGCGCGATCCGCCGGGCCTGCAGGGCCGTCGTCACGGAAAAGGCGACCAGGAGGGCGGCGATCGTGCCGGCCACGGCGACGCCGAAGGTGTGGCGCCGCACGAACTTCCGGGCCTTATAGAGCGTGCTCGGAGGGCGGGCGACGACCGGCTGGTGGTGCAGGTAGCGCTCGATGTCGGCGGCCAGGTCCGAGGGCGAGCCGTAGCGCCGCGTCCGGTCCTTCTCCAAAGCCTTCATCGTGATCCAGTCGAGGTCGCCGCGGATCTGGCGGATGAGGGCCGGCCGCTCGGTCCGCCGGTTCACGGCCTGGAGCGTCGAGGCCTCCCCCATCGTGCTCAGGCGGGTGCTCGGCTTGGGCGGGTCCTCCTCGCGAATCTTGCGGCGGATCTCGTCGAATCCGGCCCGCCGCAGCTCCTTCGGATCGAACGGCAGGGCGCCGACGAGAAGCTCATAGAGGATGGCGCCGAGCGAATAGACATCCGTCCGCGTGTCGACGTTCTGTCCCGACATCTCCGCCTGCTCGGGGCTCATGTATTCGGGCGTGCCGATGAGCATCCCCATCTCCGTGTACATCGTCCGCTCGGTCAGGGCCTGGGCGGTCGCCTTGGCCACGCCGAAATCGATGATCTTCGGCACGGCGGCGCCGTCCTGGATCGCGACCAGGATATTCGAGGGCTTGAGGTCGCGGTGGATGATCGCTTTCTGATGGGCGTGCTGCACGCCTTCGCAGACGTGCCGGAACAGGGCGAGCCGATCCGCAGTCGTCAGCCGGTTCTGGTCGCAGTAAGCCGTGATGGGGATGCCCTGGACGTATTCCATGACGAAATAGGGGCGGCCGTCGTCCGTCTCGCCGGCGTCGAAGACCTTGGCGATGGCCGGGTGGTCCATCAGGGCCAGGGCCTGCCGCTCGGACTCGAAGCGGGCGATGACCTGCCGGGTGTCCATGCCGGCCTTGATAAGCTTGAGAGCGACGCGCCGGTGGATCGGTTTGTGCTGCTCGGCGACCCAGACCTCGCCCATGCCGCCCTCGCCGATCTTTTCGAGAAGATGGTAGGGACCGATGTCCCGGACGGCCCGGCCGGCGGAGCTCAGGGTGATCGTCTTATCGGCGGATCCTGTCTTGTCCATGGCGTTCCCCTGCCGGAAGAAAAGGCTCTCTTCCCTGGAAGATAAGCCCGGGGACGCGGGAAGTCAACCCG
>CAZIQR010000027.1:14269-21447 GCA_964541055.1 uncultured Eubacteriales bacterium | reverse complement strand
CGATGTGCCACCCCTTCTTCACCGGCAAGCAGAAGTTCATCGACAGCGCCGGCCGCGTCGAGAAGTTCAAGAAGAAATTCGGCGACGTCAAGGACCTCAAGCGGAACATCAAGAGCCTCGCGAAGACCAAAAAATCGTCTCGATGATCCCTGAACTCCAGGCGATCGAGGACCAATACCGCCGCCTGACCGAAGAGCTTTCCGATCCCGCGATCGCCGGCAATCCCCAAAAGATCCGCGAGCTGGCCAAGGAACGGGCCGAGCTCGAGCCCGTCTACCGCAAATACCAGGAGTGGAAGCGCGTCCGCCGCGGCCGGGAGGAGGCTCAGGCCCTCGCGGCCGACGCGGCCACCGATCCCGAGCTCAAGCGGATGGCCGAAAGCGAGGCGGAGTCCCTCCGCGCCCGGGAGGACGTCCTGGGCGCCGAGCTCCGGGCCCTGCTCCTGCCCAAGGACCCGAACGACGGGAAGAACGTCATCCTCGAGATCCGGGCGGGGGCCGGCGGCGACGAGGCCTCCCTGTTCGCCCAGGACCTCTTCCGCATGTACGCCCGGTTCGCCGAGCGGCGGGGCTGGAAGTTCGAGGTCGTCGACACCAGCACCTCCGGCGTCGGCGGCCTCAAGGAAGGCATCGCCGAGATCCGCGGACCGGGCGCGTATTCGGTGCTGAAATACGAAAGCGGCGTCCACCGCGTCCAGCGCGTCCCCAAGACCGAGGCCGCCGGCCGCATCCACACCTCGACGGCGACCGTCGCCGTGCTGCCGGAGGCCGAAGAGATCGACCTCAAGATCGATCCCAAGGACCTCAAGATCGAGGCCTTCGGCTCGTCGGGCCCCGGCGGCCAGAACGTCAACCGCAACTACACCGCGATCCGCATCACCCACAAGCCGTCCGGCCTGGTCGTCTCCTGCCAGGACGAGAAATCCCAGCACCGGAACAAGGAGAAGGCCCTGCGGGTGTTGCGCTCACGGCTCATGGACATCGCCGAGCGCGAGCGCCAGGCCAAGATCGCCGACCACCGGCGCTCCCAGGTCGGCACCGGGGAGCGGAGCGAGAAGATCCGGACCTACAATTTCCCCCAGTCCCGGATCACGGACCACCGCCTGAACGAGAACTTCCATGCGATGGAGGCCGTTCTCGACGGGGATCTCGACGAGATCCTGGACCATCTCGTGCGCCAGGCCCAAGCTCAAGCCCTGGGCGAGCCCGGTCCGGGCGCCGGCCAGGCCAAGGACGTTGGACGCTAAGACGACCCTCAGCGAGATTTTCCGCAGCGGCGCCGTACTCCTCGGCGACCGGCCCCAGGCCCTTCTCGAAGCCAAGGTCCTCCTCCTCCGAGCCGCCCGGCTGACCGAAGAACGCTATCTTGCCTCCCCGGACGCGCCCTGCCCGCCTCAAGCCGAGGCCTTTTTCCGGCGTCTGATCGAGCGGCGCCTGGCCGGCGCGCCGCTCTCCTACCTTACCGGCCGGAAGGAGTTCTGGTCCATCCCCATCGAAGTCTCGGCGTCCGTGCTCGTGCCCCGGCCCGAGACCGAGGGCTTGGTCGAGAAGGTCCTCGAGCTCTCGAGGCGCGAGGCCGAGGCCATCCTCGACGTCGGAACGGGCAGTGGCTGCATCGCCATCGCCCTGGCCAAAGAGCTGCCGCGGGCCGCGATCACGGCCGTCGACATCTCGGAGCGGGCCCTGGCCGTGGCCCGGCGGAACGCCGCGCGGGAGAAGGCCCGCCACATCGAGTTCCTGAAGAGCAACCTCTTCGCCGCCTTCCGCGGCACCGGCCGCAAGTTCGATTTCATCGTTTCGAACCCGCCCTACGTTTCGCGGGCCGAGTGGGAGGCCTTGCCGCTCGACGTGAAGGCCTTCGAGCCGAAGCGGGCGCTCTTCGCCGGCGAGTCCGGATTGGACGTCATCGAGCGCCTGGTGAGGCGGGCCGGTTCGTTTCTCAGGCCCGGCGGCTATCTCATCTTCGAGATCGGGGAAGGGCAGCGCGAACAGGTGCTCGGCCTTTTCGCGAAGCGCTGGACCGAGATCGAGACGGCCTGGGACCTGGCCGGCAAGCCCCGGGTCATCACCGCCCGCCGCGCCTGAGGGCCGGCGCCGCGTCGCCGACCCGGCCGAGGCGATCCCGGCCATACCGACGAAGCGCCGCCGTCTCTTTTCGACTCCTCTCCCGCAGCCCGGGCCAAAGACCGGGTCAGACCTACACGATTTAAATAACTTAAAAGGTGTAGGTCTGACCCGGTCTTGATCCTGCCGCATTACTTCACGGGATTGCCGTCGGCGTCGATGACGAAGATGTCCTTGATGCCGAGCTCGCGGATCTTGGGCTCGATCTGGGCCCGGTCGCCGACGACGATCCACACGACGGCCTCGGGATGGACGGTCTTCACCGCCGCCTTGGTCAGGTCGGCGATGGTCAGCTTCTGCACGAGACCCGGGTACTTCTGATAGTAGTCGTCCGGCAGGCCGTACTCGACCATCTCCTCGAGCGAACCCAGGACGGCCCCCATGGTCTCCCATTGGCCGGGCAGCCCCAGGACGATGCCGTTCTTGGCGTTGGCGAACTCGTCCGGGGTGACGGGCTTCTTGCCCAGGATGCCCTCGAGCTCGCCCTTGATCTCGACCATGGTCTCCTTGGTCTTGTCCGACTGCACGGGCGCCAGGACCAGGAACGGCCGCTGGCCGCGGGCGCCGGGGATGGCGCTCTGGGCGCCGTAGCTCCAGTGCTTGTCCTCGCGGATGTTCATGTTGATGCGCGAGACGAAGTCGCCGCCGAGGATGGTGTTCATCGTCGTGATGGCGACGTTGTCCGGGTCGGCCGATGAGGGCGCGGGGTGGCCGCAGAGGACCATGGACTGGGGCGCGCCCGGCTTGTCCATGATGTAGACCACGGACTTCCCCGCGATCGGGACGGCCGGGATCTTCTTGGCCGGGGCCTGGCCAGCCGCCCAGCCCTTGAAGAGCGTCTCGAGCTTGGGCTTGATCTCGGCCAGGGTCGTGTCGCCGACCACGATCAAGGTCGCGCCCGAGGGCTTGAACCAGGTCTTGTGGAACTTGACGAGGTCGGCCCGGGTGATCTTGGCCACGGTGTCGGCGTAGCCCGAGCCGGTGAAGGGGATGGCGTAGGGATGGCCGGCGCCGTAGAGAAGCCGTGGGAAGACCCGCAGGGCCATGCCGACGGGCGAGGCCTTTTCCTGGGCGATGCGGGCGATCTGCAGCTTCTGGAGGCGCGCGAAGTCCGCCTCGGGGAACGACGGGTTGAGGATGACGTCGGCGTAAATGTCGAGGGCCGGGTCGAGCTTGTCCTTGAGCGTCGTCAGGGAGACCGACGAGACGTCGAGGTTCGAGCCGGTGCCGAGCGAAGCCCCGAGTGTCGCCAGCTCATCGCTGATCTGGAGCGAGGTCCTCTTGGCCGTGCCCTCGTCGAGCATGTTCATGGCCAGGGAGGCCGTGCCCGGCAGGCCGCCCTGGTCGGAGGCGTAGCCCGCGTCGAGCGTCAGGGCGAAATGGACGACGGGGATGCTGTGGCGCTCGGCCAGCAGGACCTTGAGCCCGTTCGCGAGCGCAGCCCGCTGGATGGCGGGGAAGGCGACCTGCGGCGCGGCGCCGACGGCCGGCATCGTCTTCCGGTCGGCGCCCGGCGCGCCGGCCTTGAGCGCCGGGTAAGGCGTGACCTCGAGGATATAGACGCCATCGGAGAGCCAGCGGTTGGCGCTCTCCTTGACCGAATCCACCGTGGCCTCCTCGATATGCTGGAGGGTTTTCTTATAGGCGTCGGGCGATCCGCCGTAGACCATGCTCGAGGCCAGGATGTCGGACTTGCCGCCGAAGCCGCCGATCCGCTCGATGCCCTGGATGAAGCGGGCCCGGGCCTGGACCTTGACCCGCTCGAGCTCGGCCGCGATCGGGCCGTCCTTGAGGAACTTGGCCAGCTCCTCGTTAATGGCCTGCTCGACCTTGGCCAGCTCGACGCCGGGCTTGGCGTCGGCCTGGATGGCGAACTGCCCGCCGATCTCACGGGTGTTGACGTAGCAGGCGACGGAGCTCGCGATCTGGTCGTCGTAGATGAGGCGCTTGTAGAGGCGGGAGGTCTTGCCGTCGGCCAGGATGGAGCTCACGAGGTCGAGCTTGTCGGCGCACTCGGTGCCCCAGCCCGGGACGTTCCAGAACTTGTAGATGCGGGCCTGGGCGACGCGGTCCTGGACGGCCTCGCGCTTGGACCCGGTCATCTTGGCCGTCCAGGCTGTCGGCCGGGCGACGGGCGGCGAGGGCGGGATGTCGCCGAAGTACTTCTTGACCTTCTCGAGGACCGTCTTGGCGTCGATGTCGCCGGCGATGGCGACGACGGCGTTGTTCGGCCCGTAGTAGGTCGAGAACCAGGTCTGGAAATCCTCGAGCTTGCCGCCGGTGAGGTCGTCGATGGAGCCGCCGACCGACCAGGAATAGGGGTGGCCGGGAGGATAAGTACCCTTGCAGATCAGGTCCTCGGTGATGCCGAAGGGCTCGTTGTAGCCCTGGCGGAGCTCGTTCTGGACGACGCCGCGCTGCTCGTCGAGCTTGGCCTGGGTGATGGCGCCCTTGAGGTGGCCCATGCGGTCCGATTCCATCCACAGGACGAGGTCGAGGGCCGAGACGGGGACGTTCTCGAAGTAGTTGGTCCGGTCCTCGTTGGTCGTGCCGTTGAGGTCGGTCGCGCCGACCTTCTGCATGGGCTTGAAGTAGTCGTCGTCGTAGTTCTCGCTGCCGTTGAACATGAGGTGCTCGAAGAGGTGGGCGAAGCCGGTCTTGCCGGTCTTTTCGTTCTTCGAGCCGACGTGATACCAGACGTTGAAGGCGACGATCGGCGCCTTGTGGTCCTCGTGGACGATCAGGGTCAGGCCGTTGTCGAGGATGAACTTCTGGTAGGGGATATCGATCTTCGAGGCCTGGGCGGCCAGAAAGGGCGCGGCCAGGACGATCAGGGCGGCGCCGACGGCGGCGGCGAGGAACGCGCGGGATATCGTCTTGTTCATGGGGTTCTCCTTAGATATTTAGGCCGCGAGCCTGCGGCCCAGATCGTAGGCCTTCTTCATCAGGGTCTTGTTCGTCCGGACCGAGCCGGCCGCGCCGCCGCCGCAGTGGACGAGGCCCACGATCGGGGCCTTGAGATAGGCGAAGGCGTCCTCGAAGGCGCTCACGGCGTTGACGGCCCCGGAGGTGCGCAGGCCGCGGTCGCCCGAGGCCAGGATGATCCCGACCCGCTTGCCCTCGAGCTCCTTGTAGCGCTTGGCGCCGAAGACGTAGAGCCGGTCCATGAAGAGCTTGGCCGCGGAGCTCATCGTGAACCAGTAGACCGGCGAGGCGATGAGCAGGGCGTCAGCGCCGGCGATCGCGGGATGGAGGGCTTTCATGTCGTCGGCCTGGATGCAGCCCTTGGCGGCCGGCTTGCGGCAGGCCTCGCAGGCCCGGCAGGGACCGAAGGCGAGCTTGGCCAGATCGACGACCCGGACCTCGGCCCCAGCTTCCGCCGCGCCGCGGGCCGCCTCCCTGGCGAGCACGGCGCTGTTGCCGCGCGGCCGCGGGCTCGATGTCAGGACGAGGACCTTCTTCGGCTTGGCCATGCGATCACCTCAAAATGGGAGATGATGCCTAATCCCATTGATTCTCGGACTGGAAATTGGGGAATAGGTATCATGTCCCCCTATTAAGACGGGGGTCGTCGAACGGCGGCATGAGCCGCGTCGTCTCGAAGCGGATCTTCTCCCAGACGTGAAGGTCCATGCCGCAGAAGACGTCGACGACCTTAGGATCGAACTGGCGCCCGGCGTTCTCCTCGAGCTCGCGGCGGGCGGCCTGGAAATCCCGCGGCGCCCGGTAGGGGCGGTGCGAGGTGACGGCGTCGAGCGTGTCGGCCACGGCGAAGATCCGCGCCTCGAACGGGATCGCCTCGCCCTTGAGCCCTTTGGGATAGCCCGTGCCGTCATAGCGCTCATGGTGGCAGAGGATGATGTGGCCGACCTCGGGCACGAGCTTGACGTCGCGGACGAGGCCGTAGCCCAAGGCTGGGTGCCGCTTGATGACGTCCCACTCCTTGGGCGTGAGCGGGCCCGGCTTCTTGAGGACCGAGTCCGGGATGGCCATCTTGCCCGCGTCGTGGAGCAGGGCGCCCTTGCGGATGCTGTCGAGGGCCTGCGGGTCGTGGATGCCGGCGGCCTCGGCCAGCACGTGGCTGTAGCGGGCCACGGTCTTGGAGTGGCCGTAGGTCTCGACGTCCCTCAGGTCGAGCGCGGCCATGAAATTCTCGAGGGTCGTGTCGTAGGCTTCTTCGAGCTCGCGTGACCGGCGCAGGTGGACGGCCAGCTCTTTCTTCAGGCGGCGGACCTCGCCGGCGTCCGGCGCCGCGGGAAGGCCCTTCCGGGCGTCGACCTCGATGCCTTTGCGCGACAAAATTCCGCAAATCTCGGCCCGTTTTTTGTCATCTTCGACGACGAGAACAACCCCAGCTTCCTTCATGGCGTGGTTTTTTATACCTCTTTTTATTTTCGCGTTCAAGTTCGCCGTTTTTCCCTTGACAAGAAAGCGACGCGCTACACATAATAGTCGCGCTAAGGTTAAGGAGCGGCCATGGAACACGACCCGAATATTTTCAGGGACTCGTTTCAAGTCATCCAGGAAGTCGAAGAGCAGCTCGAGCGCATCCTCCAGAAGAAGTTCCGCGACGTCGACTCCGAGCTCCTGGAGCGCATCAACCGCGAGAAAGAGGCCGCCCGCGAGCGCAAGGACGAGATCGAACGCGAGTTCGAAAAAGAGAAGACCGCCCTCGTCGATTACAAGGTCATGGTCCGCGATTTCGAGGAGCAGCGGGCCGGCCTGCTCAATGAGGCCCGCGACCGCTTCCAGAAGGTCCTCAAGCTCCAGGCCGAGATCGAGAGCCTGGCCAAGTCGACGGTCGAGGAGATCAAGCGCGTCAACGACATCCAGGAGCGGCTCGAAGAGCTGCGCACGAAGACCGCCGATCGCGCCGCCTTCCTGAAGGACGACCTGCGCGAGCGCTTCGGCATCGTCGCCGAGGTCGTCCCGGAGGAGCCGAAGGAGGCGCTCAACGTCGACCTCGACGAGGAGATCGAGAAGCTCCGCAAGATCAAGGACCTGCTGGCCGTCGAAACGGCCGCGGCCAGCCTCGGCCGGGTCGAGCCGCCGCCG
>CAZIQR010000027.1:0-14169 GCA_964541055.1 uncultured Eubacteriales bacterium | reverse complement strand
CCTGCTGGCCGTCGAAACGGCCGCGGCCAGCCTCGGCCGGGTCGAGCCGCCGCCGCGGCCAAGCCCGGCCCCGAGATCCCCGTCATCCAGGACCTCATCGCCGGGCCCGCCCCCGCCGAGGAGCCCGAGCCCCGGCCCGAGCCGGAGCCGGCCGCTCCCGCGCCCGTTCCCGCCGCCGAGACGGCCCCGGCCCGCGCGGCGGACAGCGGCGACGCCAGCGAGGACGAGCTTGCCGCCGAGCTCGAGACCTACCGCCGGACCGAGCCGGCCAACGGCAGCGGCGAGATCCATTATTTTCAAAAGGACAACATCGTCATCGCCGACCCGGAGAAGCTTCTCGCGGCGGTCGACCGGACCCTCGAGGAGGGCCAGCGCCTGTCGGCCAAGCTCGGCCTGACCGAATCGCCCAAGGACCAATTCTTCATCAAGCAGGAGCTCATCAACTGGCAGGAGGGCCTGCGGGCCCTGTTCCTGCGGGTGGTGAAGATGTGCGAGAAGAACGCCTGGTCGCTGCCCCGCTACACCGAAGACATCATCAGCCCCCCGGTCCTGCGCCGGATGCTCGAGCGGCTGAGCATGGAGAACTGGAGCAACCTCGACGAGTTCGCTTCGTTCGCGGCGAGCGTCGACGAGATGCGGAAGGAGTTCCGGACCCGGGTCACGCCGCGCCTGCCGTATCTCCGCTCGCTCCGCCAAGCGCTCGAAGAGATCTAGCGGGCGGCGTTCCCGCGCCGGAACGGGGCGAGATAGCTCTCCAGCCCGTGGATGTCCTTGAAGCTCAGGTCTTCGAACTTCACCCCGGAATAGAAGAAGCCGGGATCGCCGCCGCCCTTCTCGGAATACACGACCGCGCTCCGGATCGGCGTCGCTTTGTCGTCGATGACCAGGATCGCGTCGAGCTCGCGGCCGTCGGCGAGCGGCGCGTCGGTGATGATGCGCGCCCCGCCGAGGCTGATGTTGACGGTCTTGGCGACCTTGAAGCCGTCCGTCTCGCGGAACAGGAACGGCGTCGAGACGCTGCAGCGCCCCGACTTGCGCTTTTCGCCGGCCGCGCGCGGCGTCCGGGTCCCGGCGTCGGGCCGGGCCGGCGCCTCGAGCTCGTCCCAGACGAAGCCGCAGACCCGGTTCTTGTCCGACGCCGCCTCGGCCGGGCCGCGGCCCTTGAGATCGGGCCGGTTCTTGCCCTTGGCCTCGGCCATGGCCAGGTCCGCCTCGCCGGCCAGGCGCTTGAGATCGGCCTTCGTCAGGAGCGCCGGGGTCTCGCCGCCGCGCTTGGGAAAAACGGTGACGCCGAAGGACATCGTCAGGTTGCCGCGCGGCTGGAACTCCTGGAGCTCGAAGTAGTGGTCCTCAACGCTCTTGCGGATGCGCTCCGTGAGCAGGGCCGCCTCCTCGACGTCCTTGACGCCCATGAGGAAAAAGAGGAACTCCTCGCCGCCGTAGCGGCAGATGAGGTCCTCCTCGCGGATGGCCAGCTTGAGGACGTGGCCGAGCTCGCGCAAGAGCTTGTTGCCGGCCTCCTGCCCGTTGCGGTCGTTGTAGGCCTTGAACCAGTCCACGTCGCCCATGACGAGGGCCATGGCCCCTTCCTCGCGCCGCCGCTTGCTCAGGGCGTTGACCCGCTGCAGGACCCTCTCGAAGAACGGCTCGGGCCGGAGGAGCCCGGTCAGCGGGTCGTACTGGATGAGGTTGAGCTTGGTCATGGCGATGGCCATGTGGTCGCTGAGGCCGCGCAGGATCTGCTGGTCCTCGGCGCTGAAGCCGGCCGCGTCGATCCGGCCGCCCACGGTCTTGCTGGTGACCTCGAGGACGCCGATGACCTTGGGGCCGTGCATGATCGGGACGCCGAGCAGGCTTCGCGGCGGAGCCTTGAGCAGCGACGTGTAGCGCTTGCTGAGGCGCCGGTCGAAGGTCAGGTTGGCGGCGTTGATGTCGTGGCCGAAGCGGGCCACCGAGGCGGCGAAGTCCTGGGCTTCGAGCGGGGCGATATAGCGGGAGAAGTCGGAATGCGTCAGGAAGGCGTTGTCCCAGACGAGGGGCTTGAGGTAGCGGCCGACGAGGTCGTTCTCCTCCATGATGTAGACGGAGACGGACCCCGCCTGGACGATATCGCGGATGTCGGGGACGATGTCGAGGAGGCTGCTGACGTCGTCGGCGCCGTAGATGCGGCGCAGGAGGGCCTCGAAGCGCTGGCGGTCCTTGAGCGAGCCGACGTAGCGCGTCTCGATGGCCAGCCGCTTCTCGACCTCGCGGAGAAAGCCCGCGTTGAGCAGGCCCTTGATCTCGCTGATCTCGCCGAGCACGTCCTTGACCTTGACCTCCTGAAGGCCGAGGGAGCGGCGGAGGTCGGCCGCCTCGGTGCGGAGGCGGGAGAGCTCGACGACGCGGCCGAGGGTCCGGAGGAAGGCATACTCGCGCGGCGAAGCCGGGGCGGTGACGCAGACGTCGGTATCGATCGAGGGCGGCCAGTCGTTGGCCAGGTTCACAAGCTCGTCCTCGTCGCCGCCGACGACGAGGACGCCGGCCGGCGGGCGGACCACGGAGCGAAGAGGCGGGGACGCGGCCAAGGACGCGTCGACGACGACGGCGCCGATGCCGCCTTCGGCGAAGACGGGAAGGGCCTCGGCCGGATCGGATACGGCCGTCGTCGGGCCGAACTTCTGGGCCAGGCGGGCGAGCCGTTCGGCCTCCGCGGGCGAGGGATGGACGATCAGAATGCGCTTTAAGATCATAGCCCTCGGGGCATCGTCGCCGCGAAAGACGGCAAACTCCTTCCTTTTCCTTGCTCTTGTGTATACCAGAATCGTGCCTGGGTCAACGGTTTTTTAGGTCTTTTTCGGCGCCAGGGGAAAACGGCCGTGCGGGCTTTGATAAGGGCCCGCGGGCTGTGATATATTTCTTACAGAAATCGGCCAAGGAGACAAAAAATGGCAGTAAAAGGCGCCAACGAACCCATCCTTAATATGCGGGCGCCGCGGGGCTCGCGCCTTCTCACCAAAGGCTGGTCGCAGGAGGGCGCGCTGCGGATGCTGATGAACAATCTCGATCCGCAGGTGGCCGAGAAGCCGGCCGAGCTCATCGTCTACGGAGGGACCGGCAAGGCCGCCCGGAATTGGGAGGCCTTCCGGGCCATCGTCGCCAGTTTGAAAAAGCTCGAGAGCGATGAGACGCTCATCGTGCAGTCGGGCAAGCCCGTGGCCGTTTTCAAGACCCATGCCGAAGCGCCGCGCGTCCTGATCTCCAACGCCATGATCGTGCCCCAGTGGGCGAACTGGGACGAGTTCCGGCGGCTCGAGGCGCTCGGCCTGACCATGTACGGCCAGATGACGGCCGGGAGCTGGATCTACATCGGGACGCAGGGCATCCTGCAGGGCACCTACGAGACGCTCTCGGCCGTGGGCCGCAAGCACTTCGGCGGCTCGCTCAAGGGCACGCTGACGCTGACGGCCGGGCTCGGCGGCATGGGCGGGGCCCAGCCGCTGGCCGTGACCATGAACGACGGCGTGGCCATCGTCGTCGAGATCGACCCGCACCGCATCCAGCGCCGGCTCGAGACGCGCTATGTCGATACGATGACCGACAATTTGGACGAGGCCCTGCGGCTGGCCAACGAGGCCATGAAGAACGGGAAGCCCCTCTCGATCGCCCTGCTCGGGAACGCCGCCGATGTCTTGCCCGAGTTCGCGCGGCGCGGCATCACCCCCGACGTCCTGACCGACCAGACCTCGGCCCACGACGAGCTCAACGGCTACGTCCCGAACGGCATGCCCTACGCGGAGGCCCTGGCGCTGCGGAAGTCGGACCCCGGCGAATACATCCGCCGGTCGTACGCGGCCATGGCCGCCCACGTCGAGGCCATGCTCGAGCTGAAGAAGCGCGGGGCCAAGGCCTTCGACTACGGCAACAACATCCGCGGCCAGGCCCGCAAGGCGGGGGTCGCGCGCGCCTTCGACGTCCCCGGGTTCGTGCCCGAATACATCCGGCCGCTCTTCTGCCTCGGCAAGGGCCCGTTCCGCTGGGCGGCCCTGTCGGGCAAGCCTCAGGACATCTACGCCACCGACGAGGCCGTTCTCAAGGAGTTCCCGGAGGACGAGGCCCTGGCCCGCTGGATCCGGAAGGCCCGGGCCCAGGTCAAGTTCCAGGGGCTGCCGTCGCGGATCTGCTGGCTCGGCTACGGCGAGCGGGCCCGCTTCGGCGCGGTCATCAACCGGCTGGTCAAGACGGGAAAGATCTCGGCCCCGATCGTCATCGGGCGCGACCACCTCGACACGGGCTCGGTCGCCTCGCCGAACCGCGAGACCGAGGGCATGCGCGACGGCTCGGACGCCATCGCCGACTGGCCCATCCTCAACGCCCTGCTCAACGCCGTGAGCGGCGCGTCGTGGGTCTCGGTCCATCACGGCGGCGGCGTCGGCATCGGCCTGTCGATCCACGCCGGCATGGTCATCGTCGCCGACGGGACGGCGGCGATGGGGCGCCGGCTCGAGCGGGTGCTGACGTGCGACCCCGGCATGGGCGTCGCCAGGCACGCCGACGCGGGCTACCCCGAGGCGATCGCCTGCGCCAAGCGGACCGGCATCAAGATCCCGATGCTGAAGTAGGCTTTTTGGGGACATGTACCCTTGGCGCGTGTTTTCCTTTCTTAGTGCCTAGGCTGCACGTCTCTTCAGGTAGACGGCCTTCTCTTCTCTCTTCCGGGTTTCGTCAACCCCCGTTTACCACCTGCTTAACCGCCCTCCGTCATCGCCTTCCTTTTTAGCATCTTGGAATGCTTCCCGGATCACCGCTCCTGGCATGCCCTTTGCTCCTCGTAGGGACGAAAGGAGAACGGCGATGAAGAAGTTCCTGATCCTGTCCCTGGCGAGCCTCATTCTGGTGGCGTCGGCGGCTCCCGCCGTGAATAACCAGACCGACTGCAACACCAACCACGTGAAGTGCCGGGAGTACGTCCTGAACCTCGATGAGCCCTGGTACAAGGTCGCGGTGATGCTGACCGGCTGCGACGTCGCCTTCGGCAAGTGCATGCTCGGGATCTGAGGCCGGGACGCGGGGCGGGCCCTCGCCGCCGGGGGCCTGCCCCGAGACCGATGCTGCGGATGAAAGAGATGTGCTGGATGCGCTGGCGAAGAAAAAGACGGTCGGGGTCCTGGATCGCGGCCCTCTTTCTTTTCTTTCTGGTGACCGTCCCCGGATGGGAGCTGTTCCTCCGGCCTTCCGCGCTTGCCGCCCAGCCTCTTCCGCACTGGAACGCGCGCGAGACCGCCGTTCCGCCGAGCCCATCCGACGACGCCGTGCTCGGACGGCCTCTGGCCCTGGCCCTCGACGGCGAGCGTCTTTATATCGCCGATGCCCTGGACTGCGCCGTCAAGGTCTTCTCGACGGAGGGGCGGTTTCTCCGCTCGATCGGCCGCAAGGGGCAAGGACCGGGGGAGCTTTCCTTCCCGTCCGGCGTGTGCGTTTCGGGAGGGCTGATCGCCGTCGCCGACAAGCTGAACTTCCGCGTCCAGCTATTCGACCGCGAGGGAAAGGCGGCCGGAGGCTTCAAGCTGCCGTTCGCGCCCGACCGCATTCTGGCCTTGAACGGCCGGCGTTTCCTCGTCACATCGAATCCGACCGCCAAGCGTGCCGGAGAAAAGCTCCTCCACATCTATGACCGCGAGGGTGGGATTATCTGGGAGGGGCTCGAGCCCCGAACCTCGTTAGACCCCGTCAAAGACGCCTTCCGGAACATGATCCTGGTCTGCGCCGGAAGCGAGGGTGATCTCTATGTCATTTTCCGCAGCGGCGAACGGACCGTCCGGCGCTATTCATCGGCGGGAAACCTGGTCGAGGCGATCGATGTCGATCCGGCCTATGCGTTCAGGAACGTCGAGACCCCCGATGCGGGCCACGGCCGGCTGAAGCTTGCCGGGTTCTGCTGGGCCGCGGACTTCGACGCGGGCTTCTTCTATCTCTCGCCGCCCGAGGTCCTGGACGGAAAGGACCTCGGCCCCGGCCGGACGATCTGCGTTGTCGATCCTCGCGGGATTCTTCGGTCCGTCGTCGGCCTGCCCTGCGCCGTCCACCGCTTTCTCGTCGCCGGGGACCGCATTTTCGCCATCGACGACGAGGGAAGCCTGCGGATCTTCGAGGTGGATCGATGAGCCGGGCTTTCCCCGTCCTGACGACTGTGGCGCTCTGCGCCGCCGGGCTCTCCGGCACCCCCGGCTGGCCCGTCGACGTCCGCATCTGTTCGAGCCTTGCCGAGGCCCTTCCGGCCGGCTCGGGCCCGGCGCTCCTCGTCTTCTTTGCGATCGATTGCCCCGTCTGCTATGAGGAGCTCCTCGAGGCCCGCTTCCTCGTCGACCGGGGCGGATGGGCTGTCGACGTCGTCGGCGTCTCCGTGGCCCGCCGCGACGACCTCCAGGCCTTCCTCGAAAAGTACGTCTGGACGTCACCCGTCGTCCTCGACCGCCGCAAAGCCGTCTTTCGACGCTACAACGTCCACGAGGTCCCCTATATGGTCATGATCGCCGGCACCGAAACACTCTATCGGGACGATCCCTATCTTCGCCCCGAAGCCCGGCGCAAGGAGCTCACGAAATGCCTGACCCGGCTCTTCTCGCGTTGACCTGGCGCGTCACCCGCCGGCGGCTCGTCTCGTCGCCCTTGGCCGTCGTCGCCGGCCTTCTCTTCCCGGCCTTCGTCGTCTGGCTCGGCCTCAGCGACTCCTATGCGACCGCGGCCAAGTTCTTCTTTTTCCTGCTGCCGCATGTCTTTCTCGTCGCCGCCCAGGACACCGTCCGCTCCGACGTCGAGAGCGGGGCGCTCGAGAACGTCCTCTTCCTCGGCGGGCGCTACCGCGGCTATCTCGGCGCCAAGAGCCTCATCGCGGCCGGGGCGGCGGCCGGCTATTCCGCTGCTCTCTTTGCCCTCTTTGCGGCCTGGGGCCTGGCGGCCGGCGGCTTCGGCCCGGACTCCCTTCTCAAGTTCGGACTGGCGGTCGTCGCCGGGCTCTATTACGTCGCGCTGGCCGGTCTGCTCAGCCATTCCCTCCGGGCCGGCTCGAATGTCCTCGTCCTGCTCCTGGCCCAGTCGGCCTCGATCATCGCTCTCGTCTTCACGACCACGGCCCGTACCGGCCTTCTCGATTACGCCGCGACGGGCCGGTTCCCGGGGCTCGGCGCCAGGCTTGTCTTCGGGGCCTGGGTCGCCATCCTGCCCAATGTCATCGTTTCTGGACGCCTGGCCTGGTTCGCGGCCGAGATCGTGGCCCTCCTCGGCCTCGCCGTCTTCGCCCAGGTCCGGCTCCTCCGCCGGCTCGAGATCCGGAAATAGGGAAGGTGCCGCCATGATCGAAGCCCATAAGCTCGTCAAGCGCTTCGGCCGCGTCGAGGCCGTCCGGGACGTCAGCTTCAAGACGCGGAAGGGCACGATCACGGCCATGTTGGGCGAGAACGGGGCGGGCAAGACGACGACGCTCAAGATGGCCCTCGGCTTCCTGCGGCCCGACTCGGGATCGGTCTCGATCGCGCCCGGCCGCGTCGGCTATGTCCCCGACCGGCCCGTCTTTTTTCCCTGGCTCGACGGCTGGGCCGTCCTCGGCTTGGCCCGGGCGAGATCGAACGGGAACGGCCGGGACGGCAACGGCCGCGATTTCGGGGCCGCGGTCCTGGCCTCGGCCCGGAGCCTGCTCTTCGACCCCGCGCTTCTCCGCCGCCGGCCCGCGACCTATTCGGCCGGGAACGCGAAAAAGTTCGCCTACCTCCAGAGCCTTCTCCCCGAGCCCGACCTCCTCGTCGTCGATGAGCCCTTCTCCGCCCTCGACCCGCCCTCGATCAAGTGCGTGCGCGACATTCTCTGCGGGCTCAGGGATTCGGGGAAGACGGTCCTCCTCAGCTCGCACATGCTGGCCGAGATGGAACGGATCGCGGACGGCTTCGTCGTCCTGCGCCGCGGCCAGACGATCGCCCACGCGGGACTCAGGGAATGGCGGCTGCTGCGCTCGGCTCGGACCGGCCCCGACCTCGAATCGGTCTTCCTGCGCCTGACCGGGTCCTAGATGACCGTGCCGTCCGGGATGACGGCGTCCTTGGGCACGACGGTGATGCCGTCGACGATGCAGGTGCTCTCGGCCGACTCGGCGGCGACGCCCCGGGCGTTGACGAGCTTGACGCCGTGGCCGATGCGGGCGTTCTTGTCGACGATGGCGTTGCGGATCTCGCAGTCGCGGCCGATGCCGACGTCGGGGACGCCCTGCTCGCGGTTCCGGGCCAGGGCCTCCCGCGACTCGTAGAAGTCCGCGCCCATGACGACGGCCCGCTCGAGGCGCGTGTTCTCGCCGATCCGCGAGCGGATGCCGATGATCGATTCGCGGACGTGCGACCGGTTGACGATGCTGCCCTCGCAGAGGATGGCGTTCTCGACGTCGGAGGCCAGGATCTTGGAGCCGGGCAGGAAGCGAGGGTGGGTGTAGATCGGCCGGGCCTCGTCGTAAAAATCGAAGCGGGGGAGGGGCCGGACGAGGTCCATGTGGGCCTCGAAGAACGAGCGGATGGTCCCGATGTCTTCCCAGTAGCCGTCGAAGAAGTGGCCGCAGACCTTGCGCGCCCCGATCGCCTGCGGGATGACCTCCTTGCCGAAGTCTTTCGACTCGGTGTGGGCGAGGAGATCGCGGAGGACGCTCTGGCTGAAGAGGTAGACGCCCATCGAGGCCAGGTGCGTCCGGCCGTTCGGCGGCGTGCCGAACTGCCGGAAGACGCTCTCGTCGACGCGCAGCCGGTCGATCTCGGCCGGGTCCTTGGGCTTCTCGCGGAACTCGGTGATGCGGCCGCAGTCGTTGACCTTCATGATCCCGAACTCGGGGGCCTGATCGGCCCGGACCGGCGTCACGGCGATCGAGATCTCGGCGCCCGTCGTCAGGTGGAAGTCGACGAACTTGCGGTAGTCCATCCGGTAGAGGTGGTCGCCCGAGAGGATGAGGACGAGGGCCCCCTCGTCCTTGATGAAGTCGAGGTTCTGGCGGACGGCGTCGGCCGTGCCCTGGTACCAGTTGCGGTTCTCGAGGGTCTGCTGGGCCGAGAGCAGGGTGATGTAGTCGCGGTGGAACGGGTCGAAGCGGTAGGTCGTGAAGATGTGGCGGTGGAGCGATTCGCTCGCGAACTGGGTCAGGACGAAGATCGAGCGGACGTTCGAATGGATGCAGTTCGAGATGGAGATGTCGATCAGCCGGAAGCGGCCGGCGACGGGCACGGCCGGCTTGCTCCGGACCTTGGTGAGCGGGTAGAGGCGGCTGCCCTGGCCCCCGGCCATGATGATGCTGACGACGTCCATCGTCGCTCCTTGTGCCAGGCCTTTTGTCTTATTTGGCGGCGTTCTGGACCGGCGCCAAGTCGTCGATGAGCCACATGCCGCGGCCGTTCGTGGCGATGACCATGGCGTTGTCCCGCGGATGGATGGCGATGTCCCAGACGTAAAGCGTCGAGGGCAGGCCCGAGCCGAGGACGGCCCAGGTCTTGCCCGCGTCGCGGCTGACATAGACGCCCGTGTCGGTGCCGGCGTAGAGGATGTCCTTGACCTTGGGGTCCTCCCGTACGACGTTGACCGGACCGCCGGGGATGTTCGCGGCGATCGAGACCCAGGTCTTGCCGTAATCGACGGACTTGAAGATATAAGGATTGAAGTCGTCGTCGTGCCGGCCAACGAGCGTGACATAGACCGTGGCGGCGTCATACTTCGAGGCGACGATCTTCCAGACATGCTTGTTGAAGGGGAGCCCGGCGGTGATCTCGGTCCAGCTGTCGCCGCTGGTCTTCGTCACCCAGGCCCGGCCGTCGTCCGTGCCGGCGTAGACCGTGCCGAACTTGAAGGGCGACTCTTCGATGGCCGTGATCGTGGCGAAGGGGATGGCGTAGGGCCACTTGCCCTGCTGCTCGGGGTTGTTGTAGGTCAGGTCGGGGCTGATGCGGTCCCAGGCGTCGCCCTTGTTCATGGAGCGGAAGACATACTGGAAGCCGTGATAGACGACGAGCGGGTTCGCGGGCGAGAGCGTCGTCGCCGCCAGCCACTGGCCGCGGTAGGGGGGCTCGCCCTCGGCCGCCTTGGGGAAGATCTCCTTGCTCGTCCACTGGCCGTCCTTGTAGACGGAGCGTTCGAGCCGGCCGTAGAACGAGGACGAATACTCGATCGACGGGTCCGACGGATCGACGGCGATGAGCGATCCCTCGCCGCCGGGCGCGGTCTCCCACTTGGGCTGGACCTGGCCGAAGCTGCGCCGCCCGCCCGGGCCGCCGCCCTGGCCGGGCCTCCGGAGCGGGATGAGGCCCCGGAAGGAGCCCTGGTCCTGGACCGAGCCGTAGGCCCAGAACGGGGTCGACATGTCGAGGGTCACGTTGTAGAACTGCACAACCGGGATGCCGTCGTGGAAGTCGCGCCAGGTCTTGCCGCCGTCGTAGGAGATGTTGACCCCGCCGTCGTTGTTGTTGATGAGGTGACTGCTATCGTGGGGGTCGATCCACAGGCCGTGGTGGTCGCCGTGGAGGTTGGCGAAATAGAGGTTCTGGTAGGTCTTGCCTCCGTCTGTCGACTTCGAGAGGCCGAGGCCCATGATGTAGATCGTCTCCGCGCTATTGGGGTCGACGCGGATCTGGGCGAAGACCCAGCCGTAGGTGCCGCCGAAACGGTCCATGCCGGGAGGGCTGACCTTGGCCCAGGTCGCGCCGGCGTCGTCGGAGCGGTAGACCTCGGTCCCGACGATGCCGCGGCCGAGCGGCCGGCCGTAGGAATCGAGCTGGCCCGGCTTGGGCTCGGCGCCGGGGGTGTGGTTGTCGACGTAGGCGTAGAGGGTCGAGGGCTTGGTCCGGCAGAGGTCGATGCCGATGCGCCCGGTGAAGTTCGTGTCGGGGAGGCCGTTGTTGATCGGCGTCCAGGTCTTGCCGCCGTCGGTCGTCTTGAAGAGGCCGTCCTCGCCGCCGGGGACGGGGTCGCTCCAGCGCCGGCGGGTCCGGTTCCAGGTCGCGGCGTAGAGCGTGTCGGGCGACTGCGGGTCCATGACGAGGTCGTTGGCCCCGACGTGGTCGTTGACGAAGAGGACCTTGGTCCACGTCGCCCCGCCGTCGGTCGTCTTGAAGACGCCGCGCTCGGGGTTCGTCGTCCATTCGTGGCCGGTGGCGGCGACGTAGATGATGTTCGGGTCCTTGGGGTGGATGACGACCCGGGCGATCGTGGAAGTCGCCTCGAGCCCCATGTGCTTCCAGGTCTTGCCGGCGTCGGTCGACTTGAAGACGCCGAGGCCGGCCATGGAGGCACGGAAGATGTTGGCCTCGCCCGTGCCCACCCAGACGATGTTCGGGTCGGACTCGGCCACGGCGATGTCGCCGATCGAGAGCGTCGGCTGGTCGTCGAAGATGGGTTCCCAGGTCGTGCCGGCGTTCACGGTCTTGAAGACGCCGCCCGAAGCCGCGCCGGCGTAGAAGACGGTCCGGCTGCCGAAGGGCACGGCCACGTCGGTGCAGCGGCCGCCGACGTCGAAGGGGCCGATATAGCGCCACTTGACGTCCTTGAAGGGCGAGCTTTGCTTCATGGCCAGGTGGTCGGCGAAGGCCTTGAGGCGGAGGGCCGGGTCGGTGTTCTCGACCTTCTTCTGGCCCTTGGCCGGGGTCTTGCCCTGGGGCGCGGCGGCGAGGAAAGTCGCGACGAACGCGGCCAGGACGAGGACGAGGACGGAACGCTTGGTCAGACGCATGGGAACCTCCGGATGGCGATCATGGCGAGTAGAAAAAATAGCACTAAGACAGCACCTTGAGCAAGTGGTAGTCGAAAGCGATGTCGGTTTGCTGCGCGCACCCCGCGGCGCCGAAGGGCAGGAACTCGACCTTTCCGCCGACGAGATGGACGAGCCCGCCCGTCCGCCCCTCGGTCAGGGCCTCCACGGCGGCGTGCCCCAGGCGCGCGGCCAGGATGCGGTCCACGGCCGTTGGGCGCCCGCCGCGCTGGATGTGGCCGAGGACGGCGATCCGCGTCTCGAGGCCCGTCGCCTTGGTCACCGAGGCGGCGACGGTTGCGGCCGAGGCCCGCCCCTCCGCGACGACGATGATCCAGCTGGCCTTGCCCTGCCGCCGGCCCTCGAGGATCTCCTCGCACAGGGCGTCGATCGGCACGTCCTTCTCCGGCAGAAGGACCTCTTCGCAGCCCCCGGCCAGGGCCACCCTCATGGCGATCCAGCCGCACTCGCGGCCCATGACCTCGACGACGAAGATGCGCTCGAGCGATGTCGCCGTGTCGCGGAGCTTGTCGATGGCGTCGAGGGCCACGTTGGCCGCCGTGTCGGCCCCGATGGCCGCCTCGACGCCGGGGACGTCGTTGTCGATCGTGGCCGGAACGCCGACGACCGGGAAGCCGTAGGTCTCGGCCAGGACCCGGGCCCCCGCGAGCGAGCCGTTGCCGCCGATGACGATGAGGCCCTCGATCGACCGCGCTTTGAGGTTCTCCAGGGCCGCCCGCTGCCCGGGCTCGGTCTTGAAGGCCTCGGCCCGGGCCGTCTTGAGGATCGTCCCGCCGAGCCCGATGATGTTCGAGACGGAGCGCCGCCCGAGCGGCACGAACTCGCCGTTCATGAGGCCCTCGTAGCCGCGAACGACCCCCTCGATCAGGATCCCCTGGTGGACGGCCGTGCGCACGACGGCCCGGATGGCGGCGTTGACGCCGCCGCAGTCCCTGGTCAGAACGGCGATCTTGTTCATGCCGGGGATTATATCAAAAACCGCTTCCGGCCCCCTCCGTATGATAGAATATTAGATCAAAGGAGAGTGATCCCCATGGCTAACAACAAGAAATTCCTTGGGCTCGGCTGCCTGGCCATCGTCCTGGTCGGCCTGCTCGCCGTCGGCCTGTACGTGACGGGCGTCTACAACGGCCTCGTCGGCCTCGACCAGAAGGTCCAGGCCCAGTGGGGCCAGGTCGAGAACGTCTACCAGCGGCGGGCCGACCTCATCCCCAACCTGGTCGAGACGGTCAAGGGCGCCGCGGCCTTCGAGCAGAACACCTTCACGGCCGTGACCGAGGCCCGGGCCAAGGTCGGCCAGGTCCAGATCAATCCCGGCCAGCTCAACGCCCAGACGTTCCAGCAGTTCCAGGCGGCCCAGGACGGCCTGAGCTCCGCCCTGTCGCGCCTGCTCGTCGTCGTCGAGAAATACCCCGATCTGAAGGCGACCGAGAACTTCAAGGAGCTCCAGGCCCAGCTCGAGGGCACGGAGAACCGGATCGCCGTCGAGCGGATGCGCTTCAACGAAACCGCCCAGGCTTTCAACACCCGGCGCAACCGCTTCCCGGCCGTGATCGTCGCCGGCTTCTTCTCCAAGTTCGCCGAGAAGCCCTACTTCAAGGCCCAGGCCGGCGCCGAGAACGCTCCCAAGGTCAAGTTCTGATCGCCGCCTCGGCTCGTGAATAATCCAGGAAGGAAAGCCTGACCGTGGCTCTCACCCGGTTGCGCCGTTCGCTTCTCGTCCTGGCTGTGGCCGGGACGCTCGCGGCGGCGTTCGCCGTTCTGGCCCCGGTAACGCCGGCGGCCGCGGCGGCGCAGGCGAACGGCATCCCGCCGGCCCCGACCCGGTGGTGCACCGACGAGGCCGGCTTCCTTTCGTCCCAGACCGTCGAATCGCTCGACGCCCGCCTCGAGAGCTATGAGCGCCAGACCGGGCACCAGCTCCTCGTCTGGATCGGAAAGACCCTGGGCACGGACCAGGTCCTCGAGGACTGGGCGGCCCGCACGTTCGCGGCCTGGAAGGTCGGGCGCAAGGGCCTCGACGACGGCATCGTCCTCTTCATTTTCGCCGAGGACCGCAAGATCCGCATCGAGGTCGGCTACGGCCTCGAGGACAAGGTCCCCGACGCCTACGCCTACCGGATCATCAACAATATCCTGGCCCCCGGCTTCCGCGCCGGGCGGCCGGACGAGGCCGTCGAGGCGGCCGTCACCGCCCTCACCGGGTACATCTCCGGCAACGAGAACGCCGCCGGCGAGGAACCGGCCCGGCATACCGTTCGATCGACGGCGAAGAGCATCTTCACCGGGATCATCGTCCTCATCGTCATCATCATCTTCATCACCAACCCGTCGCTCGCCCTGTGGCTGCTCATCAGCTTCCTCGGCGGAGGCGGGCGCGGAGGCCGAGGCGGCGGCGGTTGGGGAGG
>CAZIQR010000026.1:0-23586 GCA_964541055.1 uncultured Eubacteriales bacterium | reverse complement strand
ACTACTTCTGCAAGTGGCTGCTGGGCGATTTCTCCCAGACCGTGGACCTCATCGAGCTCCAGCGCGAGAAGGAGCAGAAGGGCGGGAAGTAGGGAGCGCCGGCGGCGGGCAGGGGCCGGCCGTCTTTGGGGCGGGGCGGCTTTTTATCTGAAGCGGTACCCTATGCCCAGGGCGAGCCGAAATCCGCCGACGTCGAAGGCAAGCTCGATCGGCTGCATCCGGCAGCGGGAATAGCGCAGCTCCAGGCCGACTTCCCAGGAGCCCGAGAGTAGCATCCGCCCGCCGGCTTCGACGGCCGGGCCAAAGCGGTTTTCTGTCACCGTCCCGATCGGGGCGAGTTCCTTGAACCAATGCCAGACGGCGCCGGCCCCGCCGTAGAGATCGAAACGCCCGACGCGGGTGACATACCTCAGCCCGGCGGCGACCGGGACGAGCCAGATGCGGGTCCGTTCCCCCGTCGGGACCATGTGCCCGTGCTTGGTCAAGAGATCGGCGCTCAGCCAGGGCTCGATATGCCGGCCCAGGGTTTTGGAGACCTCGAGGCCCCAGACCGCACCGGCCCCGTAGATCGCCCTGAAACCGGCATCCGAAGGCCCGAAAAGGCCGGCGCGGATCATGAGCGACGGTCCGTCCGCCGCGGTGAGGAAGGGCGCGGCGGCGAGAAGGATGACGGCCGCGGCCAAGATGGTCTTCTTCATGGCCGCTGCCCTCCGTCCATGATGGCCGCGCGCGCCGGGAGCCCTTCGGCGCCATCGGCGCCGACCCCCCAGATCACATAGTCATACCCTCCGGCCTCAAGTGGGGATTGACCGAACCGAAAGACATCTCCGTCGACCTCATAGAGATGAAGGGCGTCGTCCGGAAGGATGATCAGATCGCCGTTCAAGGGAGGAATAGGCCCGACGGCGTAGATCCGGTACTTGGCGATCTCGATGTCGTCGTTGGCCGGGTTGGCCTCCCAGGTTACGAGATTGGAAAGGCCCCGCAGGGCCAGCGAGCGGGACGGCGTCCTCACGACGGCCGCGTTGAGCGGCGGAGCGAACAGGATCCCTCCCCGGATGTCCACGTCGAGAGACGTCACGTCGAATGACGAGGTTTGAACGCCGGCCTCATGAACCGTCAATAACGCGGGCTGGATCTCCAAGGACAGGGGCTGGGCGACGAGAGCCGCGTCGGTGACGAATCCCGGCAGCCGCTCGACGAGCCCCGCGGCCGAGGTCTTCATGAAAAGGAAACGGATGCCGCCCATCCCTCCCATGCTGGTCGTTCCCGCCAGATACAGAGCCCCCTCCGGCGCGCGGACGACCGTGGTGCCGTAGACATAGCCGGCCGAGCCGTTCTCGCTGCCATAGGCTCTCTGCCACTCGATATCCCCGCCGACGGCAAGCTCGGCCATAAGACCGTGCTCACCGAGGGACGAGAACCCATCGGTTTCTCCGGCGGCAAAGTATCCGCCGTCCGGCGCGGGGACGAGCGATTTGAATCCGTCCGTGTAAGCCCCATGGTAGCTCTTGGCCCATTCGACCGCGCCGCCGGGGTCGAGCTTCAAGGCCCAGGCATCGGATCTGTTCAAGGGGCCGCCTTCGTCAAGGTATCCGCCGGCGACGAGACCGCCGTCGGGGGTGGCCGCAAAGGGATAGACCGCGGGACCCCAATCCACGGCCAGCGTCTGCGAGAGGATCTCTCCCGTGGGGGTCAATCGCATCAGGAGGAGGCTCGGGCCGCTCCCATCCGGACGCGCGGGCGTGCGGCCGCAGACGGCGATGTCTCCGCCGGGCAGCACCGCGAGACGGCTCGCGGCGTCCGCATAAGGTCCGCCGTAGGTCTTTTCCCATACCGGCTCCCCGGATTCGTCGAGCTTGATCAGGAGGATGTCCGTGTCACTTGCTTCGCCCGGCGTGCTCTGGATGATGGAGGTCGCCAGGAGCAGGGAGCCGCCGGCGGCGGCCGGCACGAGATCGGCGAATCCTTCCCGCGTCCCCTCGCGGGTGAACGCCTTGCGCCAGGCGATATCGCCGTCGGCCTCGAACTTGACGGCCACGGTACCGGGGCCGCCGGCGAGGCAGCCTCCGTCCGGCGTCGCGGCGATGGACCTGAGGAACTGGGTATCGCCCGCTCCCGCCCCCTCTCTCAAGGTGCGCTGCCATTCGATCGCCCCGTCCGGACCGATCTTGAGCACGCAGCTGTCGTAGGACGCGGGGATCGCGACCGAGGTGTGGCCCAGCAGGAAGAACCCGCCGTCGGCCGCCGGGGCCATGCGGTATCCGTAGATCACCCCGACGCCGGAACGAGTGAGTGTTCCCGGGCGTTGATAGGTCCGGACCCAAGTCGTCCGCGGCCCCAAGGCGGCCTTCCGCAGGCGGTTCGCGGTCCGGTCGGGCAGCCGCCGAGGCGTCCGCGGGTCGTCTTTCTGGAGCGCGGGGCGCGGCTTTTGCGGCCCGGCGACGCCCACGCCTCCGGCCGGAGAGGATGAAGGCCGAGCGCCGGACGAAGCCGACACGCTCAGCCGGTCCCCTGCCGTGAAGACGACCATTAGAGAAAGGACCGCCAAAATCCGCTTTATCATGGTGCCTCCGTCAGGCGAGATCATAATTTGGACCGGCCCCCGCTCTTTGTCAAGGCGCCAATTTCCTTCTTTTTTTTCCGGACGAATTGTTATACAAGGGAGGGCGAAAGGCAGGATCGGACATGAACGACGCCCCGCTCTCAGGTTCGACCGCTTCGGCATCCCGGCGCTCGATCGGCATGGTCGCGCTGGTGATGCTGACCTTCTTCGTCATCTCCCTCATCACCAACGTCATCGGGGCCATCAACCCCGACGTGGGCCAGAGCTTCGGGCTCAGCCTGACCTTCGTCGGGCTTCTGGCCTTCGCCTTCTTCATCGCCTACGGGGTCATGTCGATCCCGTCCGGGATGCTCGTCGAGCGCTTCCGCGAGAAGCCGGTCATGATGGCCGCTTTCGGGCTCGCCCTGGCCGGGGCCCTGCTCATCTCGCTCCTGCCGAGCTACCCCGTCTTCCTCGTTTCGCTCTTCCTCATCGGGGCCGGCTTCGCCGCTCTCCAGGTCGTCATCAATCCCCTGCTGCGAACGGCCGGCGGCGAAGAGCACTACGCCTTCAACTCGGTCCTGGCCCAGCTTATCTTCGGGGGGGCCTCATTCCTGAGCCCTTTCCTCTATTCCTATTTCGTCCAGAACATCGGCAAGCCCGGGGCCGAGGGCAAGCCGCTCATCGGGCTGATGACGAAGCTCGTGCGGCCGGGAATCTCCTGGGTCTCGGTCTACTGGGTCTTCGCCGTCATCCTCCTCGTCATGGTCGCCGTCATCGCCGCGGCCCGCTTCCCCGTCGTCGTGCGCAAGGAGGACGAGAAAGCCGGCGCCTGGGCCACCCACAAGGCCCTCTTCGCGAACCGGACGGTCATCCTCTTCTTCCTCGGCATCTTCGCCTATGTCGGGACGGAACAGGGGGTCTCGTTCTGGATCTCCAAGTTCCTCAAGACCTATCACGGCTATGCCCCTCAGACCGTGGGCGCGGCCCGCGTCGCCTGGTTCTGGCTGCTGATGACGGTCGGCGGCGTCCTCGGCCTCGTCCTGCTGAAGTTCCTCGACAGCCGCAAGGTCCTGCTGGGCTTCACCGTCGCCGCCCTCGTCTTCCTGACCCTGGCCCTGTTCGGCCCCGGCCCGCTCGCCCTGGTCATGTTCCCGGCCATGGGCTTCGCCGCCTCGGTCATGTGGCCGGTCATCTTCTCCCTGGCCTTGAATTCGGTCGAGAGCCACCACGGCTCCTTCGCCGGGATCCTCTGCACGGGCATCATCGGCGGGGCGCTCATGCCGCCGCTCATCGGCTTCATCGGCGGGCTCGTCGGCCTGCGCCAGGGGATGCTCGTCCTCTACCTGACGCTCGGCTACATCCTCTCGATCGGCCTGTGGGCCCGGCCGCTCATCGCCAACGAGACGATCGCCATGAAAAAGAAGAAGGAGGCGGCGGCGTGAGCGGGCCGGCCGTCATCGGCATCGATCTGGGCGGGACGAACGTCCGGGCGGGGGTGGTCATCGACGGCCGCCTGGCCAAGGTCCACGCCGTCCCGGTCCGGGGCGAGGGCTCGGAGCGCGATGTCCTCGAGGACCTCTTCCGCGCCGTCGACCCGGTCATGGGACCGGAAGTGGCCGGGATCGGCGCCGGCGTGCCCTCGATCATCGACCTCAAGACGGGCACCGTCTACGACGTCCAGAACATCCGCGCCTGGGCCAAGGTCCCGCTCAAGGCCATCCTCGAGGAACGCTTCCGCGTGCCGGTCTACGTCAACAACGACGCCAACTGCTTCGCCGCCGGGGAGAAGATCTTCGGCCGGCTCGGGCCCTACGATCACGGCGTCGGCCTGATCGTCGGCACGGGGCTCGGGGCGGGCGTCATCGCCAACGGGCGGCTCTATTCGGGCATCAACTGCGGCGCCGGCGAGTTCGGCATGCTCCCCTATCTCGACCGGAACTTCGAGGCCTACGCCAGCGGCCAGTTCTTCCGCCGCGTCCACGGCACGACGGGCCGCGAGACGGCCGAGCGGGCGGCCCGCGGCGATGCGGCGGCCCTCGGGATCTTCGCCGAGTTCGGCCGCCACCTCGGCGAAGCGCTCAAGGCCGTCTGTTACGCCGTCGACCCGGAGATCATCGTCCTCGGCGGCTCGGTCAGCAAGTCCTACGGCTTCTTCCGGGAGGCCCTCCGGGAGGCCTTCGCCACGTACGCTTATTCGCTGGCCAAGGAGCGGCTGAAGATCGAGGTCTCGGAAACCGAGAACATCGCCATCCTCGGCGCCGCCGCCCTCTACTTCGACGCCCTCCGGGCCTAGCCTCCGCTTCAGTATGTTGATCGCCCAGGCGGGCCGGCAAGCTCGGTGGCTAGCCGGCCGCGGCTAAGCAAAAATAAATTCGGCCCGCAACCGAAAAATCCTTGACAGAGTTTTTGCTCGTGGTCTTTAATATTCGATTGGAAAGGCCGTCGAAGGAGTGATGATCATGTTGAGGAAATCCGCGGGCAAAACAACGAGGATCCTCCCGGCGATCACCATGGCGGTCCTGGTCAGCGCCGCGCCGGCCGTGATGCGCGGCCAGGAGGCGAAGAAACGACTGTTCGGCCCCTGGGCGGCGAAAGCCGAGGTCAGCTACGTCGTCACCGGCGGCAACACCTCCACCTCGGCCCTGAGCCTGGGCACGATCTTCTCCCGCACCTGGGCCAAGGACACCCTCCTGTTCCGGAGCTATATCCTGACCAGCGATGCCACGACGACGTCCCGGACCGCCCGGGGGACCGAAACGGACTTCTCCGTCGTCGAGACCCGGACGACCCGCAAGGTCGCCGAGAACTACCTCCTGGCCGGCCAGTACGACCGGAAGATCCTGGACGGGCTTGCGGGCCAGGCCGGCCTGAGCTGGGACCGCAACAGGTTCGCCGGCGTCGACGACAGGTTCATCCTCACCGCCGGTTTCGGCTACGACGTGATCGCCCAGAAACGGACGCAGCTCAAGACCTCCGCCGGCCTGACCTTCACCCGGCGGCGGTACGTCGGCCAGGACATGGAGTCGTTCGCCGGCTTGCGCTTCACGCTCGGCGGCGAGCAGAAGATCCTCGACAGCTCGTCGTTCTCGACGGCCTTCGTCCTCGACGACAATCTGAAAAGGAGCTCCGACTGGCGCTTCGACTGGGCCAACTCGGTCACGGCCTCGATCTCGAAGTCGCTGGCCCTCAAGGTCAGCCTGCGGACGCTCTACGCCAATGTCCCGGCCATGCAGAGCCTGCCCCTGTTCGACGACCTCGGGGAGCCGACCGGGCTCTTCGTGTCCTATCCCCTGAAGAAGCTCGACACCTTCCTGACGACCTCGATCGTCATTAATTTCTGAGCCGTCAAACCTCGTAAAGGCGCTCCGGAAGGGGTCAAACCTCCACTTTTCCAGTTTTCGACTTGGCCTCAGAAATCGGGCGTCCGTAAAACTGGAAAAGTGGAGGTTTGACCCCGTCTTCCCCGAGGTTTTGCCGACGTTTGACCGACCCCCGCCTTCCCTGTAGTATGGTAGGGAATTAGCGCGGAGGGCGTGATGACGAAACGGTACTGGCGCTGTTATGTCTGCAACGACATCCATTACGGGGTCGCCCCGCCCGAGATCTGTCCGACCTGCAAGGTCCGCCAGGCCTACGTCGAGATCACGTCCGAGGAGGCCCGCAAGATCCTGGCCGGCGGACCCGAGAAGGCCCTGACCCCGGAGGGCTTTCGGGCGGCCATCGAGGCCTTCGCCGGGCCCAACGAATTCCGGGTCCAGCCGGACAAGGAGAAGGTCGACCTCCTCGTCAGCGGAGTTTTCGAGAACGAGAAGAACCACGGCCTCAAGTATTGCCCCTGCCGCCTCCGCACGAAGGATTGGGACGAGGACCTGAAGCTCGTCTGCCCCTGCAATTTCCCGGCCCACGAGACCTACCGCGGCCTTCCCGGCGGGGAGTGCTGGTGCGGCCTGTTCGTCAAGAAATCCGACTAAGGAGGTCCCCGATGGCCCGACTCCTCATGTTTTACGGGCGCGAATGCCCGCACTGCAAGAAGATGCATCCGCTCGTCGACCAGCTCGAGAAGGAGACGCCGGTCCGCTTCGAGCGCTACGAGGTCTGGCACGACGAGAAGAACGCCGACCTCATGCGCAGCTTCAAGGACGCCATCGCCCCGAAGTGCGGCCAGCAGCTCCGCGTGCCGACCTTCCTCAACGCCGACGCGAAGGACGCCATGTGCGGCGAAGTCGACTTCGACAAGCTCAAGGAGTGGGCCCTGAAGCAGGGTTGAGGGTGGCGATGATCGAGCGCTTCGATCCTCTCAAGGGGGAACGGCTCCAAGTCCTGAACGAGGCGGGCCGGGCCGCGCCCGGGCTCGACCCGGGCCTCACCGACGACGCGCTCCGGACGCTCTACGGGCTCATGGTCCGGACCCGCGCCGCCGACGCCAAGGCCCTGAAGCTCCAGCGGCAGGGCCGGATGGGCACATACGCCCCCAACCTCGGGCACGAGGCCGCCCAAGTCGGGCTGGCCTCGGCCATGTCCAAGGACGACTGGCTCTTCCCCTACTTCCGGGACCTCGGCGCCTTCTTGGCCCTGGGTTTTCCCCTCGCCGATTTCTATCACTTCTGGATGGGGAACGAGGCCGGGATGCGGATCCCCGAGGGATTGAACATCTTCCCCATCTCCATCCCCGTCGGCTCGCAGGTGCCTCACGCCGTCGGGGCGGGGTTGGCCGCGAAAACCCGGAAGCTCCCGATCGCCGTCGTCGCGACGCTCGGCGACGGGGCGACTTCGGAAGGCGACTTCCACGAGGGGCTCAATTTCGCCGGCGTCTTCCGGACGCCCAACGTCTTCGTCTGCCTCAACAACCAGTTCGCCATCTCGGTGCCGCGCGCGCATCAGTCGGCGGCGGCGACGCTGGCCCAGAAGGCCGTCGCCTACGGCTTCCCCGGCGTCCAGATCGACGGCAACGACGTCCTCGGCGTCCATGCCGCCTGCCTCGAGGCCGTCACGCGGGCCCGGGCGGGCGGCGGGCCGACCCTGATCGAGGCCTACACTTATCGCCTGGGCGACCACACGACATCGGACGACGCCAGCCGCTACCGGGAAAAAGGCGAGGTCGCCGATTGGAAGCGCCGCGACCCGATCGCCCGCTTCCGGCTCTACCTGCAGCACCAAGGGCTTTGGACGGAAGCCTTCGAGAGCGAGACCCAGGCCCAGGCCTCGGACCTCGTCGAGAAGGCCGTCACCGAGGCCGAAGCCCGGCCGCCGGCCAGCCCCGACGACATCTTCGCCTACACCTATGCCGAGACGCCGCCCGACCTCGCCGCCCAGCTCAGCGACCTCAAATCGACGCTCCCGGAGGATTTCCGGTGATCATGACCATGATCCAGGCGGTCAACCGGGCCCTGGCCGGCGAGATGGAGAGGGACGGACGGATCGTCATCTTCGGCGAGGACGTCGGCCGCGACGGCGGCGTCTTCCGGGCCACCGAGGGCCTTTACGACCGGTTCGGGCCCGAACGGGTCATGGACACGCCTCTCGCGGAATCGGGCGCGATCGGCGCGGCCCTCGGCATGGCCGCGTTGGGCCTCCGGCCGGTGCCCGAGATCCAGTTCATGGGCTTTATCTATCCGGCCTTCAATCAGATCGTTTCCCACGTCGCCCGCATCAGGAACCGGACCCGCGGCCGCTTCACGGCCCCGCTCACCATCCGCACGCCCTACGGGGCCGGGGTCCGGGCCCTCGAGCATCATTCCGAGAGCACCGAGGCCCTGTTCTGCCATCTCCCCGGCCTCACGGTCGTCGTGCCGTCGAATCCCTACGACGCCAAGGGCCTCTTGGCGGCGTCGATCCGCAGCGACGATCCGGTCATCTTCCTCGAGCCCACCCGGCTCTACCGGGCCGAGAAGCAGGAGGTGCCCGAAGAGCCCTACGAAGTGCCTCTGCGCCGGGCGGCGGTCGTCCGGGAAGGGCATGACGTAACGCTCGTCGCCTGGGGCGCGATGGTCCCGGTGGCCCGGGAGGCCGCGGCCGCCGCCGAAGCCCAGGGCGTCGGGATCGAGATCATCGACCTGCGGACCCTTAGCCCCATGGACCGCGAGACCCTTCTCGCCTCCGTCCGGAAGACCGGCCGGGCCGTTATCCTACACGAGGCGCCGAAGACGTGCGGCCTGGGGGCCGAGATCGCGGCCACGATCGCAGAGGCCGCCCTGCTGAGCCTGAAGGCGCCGGTCGCCCGGGTGACGGCGCCCGACATCACCGTGCCGCTGGCCAAGCGCGAGGACCTGTACTATCCCAACGCGGCGCGCGTCCTGCGGGCCGTCCGCGGTCTCATGGAGTACTGACATGGCCAAGGAATTCCGCTTCCCCGACGTCGGCGAGGGCATCACCGAAGGCGAGATCGTCCGCTGGCTGGTCAAGGAGGGCGACGAGGTCAAGGTCGACGAGACCCTGGCCGAGATCGAGACCGACAAGGCCATCGTCGAGATGCCGTCGCCCTACGCCGGCACCGTCCTCAAGCTCCATGCCCCGGAAAAGGGGCTGGTCAAGGTCGGGCAGCCGCTGGTGACGATCGGCGAAAAGGGCGAGAGCCTGGCGGCGCCTCCCGAAAAGAAGCCGGCCGTCAAGGTCAAGGCGAAATACGACCTTTACGGCAATCTCGAGCGCGTCCCGCTCCGCGGCGTGCGCCGGGCCACGGCCAGGAAGATGCGCGAATCGCTCGATCACGCCGCCCACGTCACCCACTGCGACGAGGCCGACGCCGGCCCGCTCGAGGCCCTGCTCCGGAAGATGAGGCCCGAGGCCGAGGCCCGCGGCGTCAAGCTGACCTACTTGGCCTTCATCGTCAAGGCCTTGGTCGAGGCCCTCAAGCTCCATGCCGCGTTCAACGCCTCGCTCGACGAGGACGAGAGCGAGATCGTCCTCAAGAAGTATTACAATATCGGCATCGCCGTCGATGTCCCCGACGGCCTGATCGTCCCCGTCGTCAAGTTCGCCGACCAGAAGTCGGTCATCGACATCGCCCAGGAGATCCAGGCCCTGGCCGGGAAGGCCCGCGAGCGGACCGTTGACCTGGCCGATCTCCAGGGCGGGACGTTCTCGATCACCAACGTCGGCGTCATCGGCGGGCAGGCCGCGACCCCGATCATCAACTACCCCGAGGCGGCCATCCTGGCCACGATGAAGATCGCCGACCGGCCCCGTGTCGTCGACGGCCAGGTCGCCGTCCGCAAGACCCTGCCGCTCTGCCTGGCCTTCGATCACCGCATCGTCGACGGCGCGGCCGCGGCCCGCTTCATCAAGGACCTCATCCGCTTTCTCGAAGCGCCGGAGGGCCTCCCTCTCAAGGGCGAGTGAGCGCGCGCCGCGGCCCCGGCTGTGGTATATTGGGCGTCATGACGAAAAACGCATCGAAGGCCGTCCGGCTCAAGGCCATCCTCAGGAGCCGGCCCCAGGCGGTCGTCGCCTTTTCGGGCGGCGTGGACTCGACCCTGCTCCTCAAGGCCTGCGTCGACGCCCTCGGTCCGGCCAACGTCGCGGCCGTGACGGGCGTCTCTCAGACCTATACGGCCGAGGAGAAAAGGACGGCCGACAAGACCGCGCGGGCCCTCGGCGTGCGGCACATCGTCATCGAGACCGACGAGCTCTCCTGCGCGGCCTTCGCCGCCAACCCGGCCGACCGCTGCTATCACTGCAAGCGCGAGCTTTTCGGCCGCATCGCCGCCTTGGCCAAGGACCTCGGCGCCGAGACCTTCTACGATGCCTCGAACCTCGATGATCTCGCGGATTACCGTCCGGGGCACAAGGCCGTCGAGGAGTTCGGGGTCCGCAGCCCGCTCGTCGAGGCCGGCTTCACGAAGAAGGACGTCCGGGCTCTGTCGAAGAGGCTCGGCCTGGCCTCCTGGGACAAGCCGGCCAATCCGTGCCTCGCCAGCCGCATCCCCTACGGCACGCCCATCACCCTCGAAACACTGGCCAGCATCGAAGCCGGCGAGAGATACCTGCGCCGCCTGGGCTTTCCCGTCGTCCGGCTCCGCCACCACGGCGGGCTGGCCCGGATCGAGGTCCCGGCCGCCGACCTCGCCCGCATCACCCGGCCGGCGACGGCCCGCAAGATCGCCCGGAAGATGAGGACGCTCGGTTACCTCTGGACCTCGATCGATCTCGAGGGCTACCGGATGGGCAGCCTCAACCGGGCGGTCGGCCGATGAGGATCGCCGTCGGCCTGAGCGGCGGCGTCGATTCCTCGGTCGCCGCGCTCCTCCTTCTCCGCGAAGGCCACAACGTCGCCGGCGTCCTGATGAAGCTCTGGCCCGGCCCCGAGGGAGAGGCTCCGGGGAAGAGGGCCTGCTACGGCCCCGACGAGGCCGCCGACATCCGTGATGCGAGGGCGGTCTGCGCCCGGCTCGGCATCCCCTTTTCGACGATCGACTGCTCGCGGAGCTACGAGGACCTCATCCTGCGCTATGTGCGGGAGGCCTACGCCGCCGGCCAAACGCCCAATCCGTGCGTCCGCTGCAATCCCCTGGTCAAGTTCGGGGTCCTGCCCGAGGCCGCCCGGGCCGCCGGGCTCGTCTTCAACCGTTTCGCCACGGGGCACTACGCGCGCGTCGAACGCGACGACGGCCTCCGGCGGTTCATCCTCAGGCGCGGCGCGGACGAGGCCAAGGACCAGTCCTACTTCCTCTACCGCCTGACCCAGGCCCAGCTCGCGACGGTCCTTTTTCCGCTCGGCGGCCTGACCAAGGCCCGCGTCCGCGCCCTGGCCAAGGAGGCGGGCCTTCCGGTGCATGACCGGAAGGAGAGCCAGGATTTCTACGGCGGGGACCTCGGCGAGCTCGTCGGGCCGGGGGCCGGCGAGGGCGACATCGTCGACCGCTCCGGCCGCGTCCTGGGGCGCCACCGCGGCCTGACCCGCTATACCATCGGACAGCGCAAGGGGCTCGGCATCGCTTGGCCCGTGCCCCTCTACGTCCTGGCCATCGACGCAACGGCGAACCGGCTCGTCGTCGGCCCCGAGTCCGAAACGCTCGGCCGGACCTTGGTCGTCGGGGACTGCGTCTGGGGGCCGTTCGACGATCTCGCCGCGCCGGCAGAGGTCAGGGCCAAGGTCCGCTCGGGCGGACGGCTCGTTCGGGCCCGGATCTCCCCTCTCGGCGGCGGCCGGATCCGGGTCGAGCTCGCCGAACCCCTGTCGGCCATCGCGCCGGGACAGTCCGCGGTCTTCTACGACGGCGACACGGTCGTCGGCGGCGGCATCATCTACCCGTAGCGACCGAAGGGAGCGGAGCTACCCGGAGCGATCGGAAGGAGCGGAGGCCCAGAGGCGCAGCGGAGAAACACGAAGCTGAGCCTCTGGTAGATATCTTGAGAATAGGCTGCTTTCTGTAGCCTCCGGCATCCGGCCTTACCTCCGAGACCGCCCGAAGCCTCTACCGTCCGGCCCCGATCCGGGCTATAATCCCCCCCGGAACCCCAATCCCTTTTAGGAGGCTCGCATGGCCGGTTACATCATCGCCTTTGTCTTCGGCATCGTCCTCATGGCCGCCCTCATCGCCCAGCGCGAGCGGCTCGGCAGCGGCTTCGGCGCTTGGCTCCGCGGCAAAAAGGGTCTGCTCTTAGGCACGGCCCTCACGGTCGTTCTCCTCGCTCTCCTCGTCCAATCCCTGGTCACGGTCCAGGCCGGCACGGTCGGCGTCGTCAAGCGGCTCGGGGCTGTGCGCCAGGAGCTCAGCCCGGGACTGCACGTCATCGTGCCGTTCATCGACCACGTCGTCATCTTTCCGACCTTGAAGAAGACGTACGAGGCCTCCGACACGCCGCAATCGAGCGAGGCGGACTACCCCGACATCATCATCTCCGCCCTGACCTCGGACGGCCAGCAGATCAGGGTGGGCATGACGGCCCGGTTCATGATCGCGCCAGGCAAAGCCGCTTGGATCGTCCAGAACCTGGGCACCGAGCGCGAGTACGTGGAGAAGGTCGTCAAGACCGAGATCCGCGGCTCCGGCCGCCGCGTCCCCACCCGGTTCGCCGCCTACGACCTCTACACCAAAAAAAGCTACGAGGCGCAGCAGGCCCTCTTCGACGAGATCTCGCCCAAGTTCGAAAAGAACGGCCTCATCCTCGACGAGATCATCATCCGCAACATCACCTTTACCCCCGAGTACGCCAAGACGCTCGAGGAGAAGCAGATCGCCCTGGAGAACATCACGACCGAGAAGAACAAGCTCGAGCAGGAGAAGATCCGCAAGGAGCAGAAGATCGTCGAGGCCGAGGGCGACGCCAAGAGCATCGAGATCCGCCAGGCGGCGCTGACCAAGAACCCGACCATCATCCAGTGGGAGTTCGTCCAGAAGCTGGCCCCGAACGTCCAGTGGGGCATCATGCCCGACAAGATCATCCCGGTCATCGACTTCAAGGGCCTGGCGGGGCCGCAAAAGTAGCCGCCCGGCGGCGACAGCTATTGGCCGGTGCTCACGAAATCGATCATCCGGGAAATGGCCTGCTGGCAGACCTTGCAGAACTCGTTCTTCGGGCTGCCGATCATGAGGCAGTAGATCATCGGCCGATAGAGGCCCTTCGAGGCATAGCCGGCGCCTTCGAAGACCCCGACCTTGTCCTCGAGCGAGGCGTACTCGGTCCGGACGGCGGCGATCTTCTGGCCCAGCGCGTCTTCAGCCGCTTTGAACTTCGCTTCGATCGCCTTGACGTCCTTGTCCGTCACGCCTTTTTTCCGGGCCTTCTCGAGGGCCTTGGCCCGGCCCGCCCGGTTCTCCCGGATCTCCGCCTGGAAGGCTTCGATCCGGTCCTTGCCGTATTCGGTCGGGACGCCGATCCCCGGCGTGAGGAGGTCCGCCCACTTGACATGGGCCGGGTCGAGCAGGGCCGTGATGTTCGGCTCGAGCGGCTCCACGCCCTTGGGATAAAAATCGTTGTAGGAGACCTCGGACTGGTAGTATTCGTCGGCGAGATAGGCGAAGGAATGGCCGAGCTCGTGGACGAAGACCTGGGGGCTGGCGGGGTGGTCGACCGTGGTCACGCAGTAGTCAAGGCAGATGCTGCCGCCGCCGTAGCGGGGGCTGTTGACGAGGACGACGAGGACGTCGTAGGGCACGGCGGCGGCGATATCGTGCATGAGGTGGTCCTCTTCGATGAGCATGTAGCGGTCGAGGTCGAAGGCGTTGAAGGACGCGTTGAGGAGGGTCTTCCGGTAGGCCCGCTGGCGCGGCTCGTCCATGCCCCGTTCGGCCGAAGCCCGGAAGACGCCGCGGACGCTGATCTGGCCGGCCCGCGACTTGTAGGGCTCGGTCCCGAAGAGGACCGCGCTCATGCGGTCGACGTCGGCCTTGAACTTGTCCCGGTCGGCGGCGGCATAGCCTTCGGCGAGGAAGACGAAGTCGACCTGGCCGTGGGGATCGCCGCCGACCTTGGCCTCGTAGATCCAGTCGGGCGCGGCCGGCCGCTCGCGGAGGATATGATAGTCGGCCGGGTCGATCATCTGATTGAAGACGGGATGGAGCAGGTTGCGCTTGTCGCGCTGCTCGACGACGAACAGGACCGGGCGCCGGGGCAGGGGGAAGCGCAGGGACCGCTCGAAGACGCGGACGGTGCCGGCCAGGGCCGGGCTCGTCGTCTTGTATTCCGCGAACATGGAATCGAAGCCGCGGCTGAAGATCAGGCGGTTCGAAGCGGCGTCGTAGACCTTGAAGGCGTAACGGCCGTAGTCAAAGGGCGCGACGAGGCCGGCTTCCGACTCCGGCCAGATCGGCTCCTCGGAGATGCGGCGAAGGGTGACGGCCTCGGACTTGGCGTCGCCGGACTGGTAGAGGTCGACGCGGAGGGCCTTGTCGAGGAAGTACTCGTCAAAGAGGGGCCGCGGCTGGGGGGCGGCAGCCGGAGCGGCGGCGGCGATCACGGCCGCGAGGGCCAGGGCCAGCGCCGCAAAGACCGGAAGCGTTTTTTTCATGGGATCTCCTTCGGTCGTCGTCCCGGAGGATTATAGGCCGCCGGCGCCGTCAAGACAAACGGACTAGCCTTTCTAACGTCGCTTCCACTGGCCCTGGTGGGGCCATCTCGTCGTGCTGCTCGAAGGCGCCTTGGTGTGGCAGACGTTGCAGGCCGTCGCGCGCGAGCCGCCGTGGGCCTCGGAGAAGTTGCTGATGCCGCCGCCCTGCGACGTGGCGTGGCAGACCTTGCAGTCGCCGATCGGGGCGACGGTCGTCTGATACTGGACGGCCTGGGCGTTGTCCGAAGCCTGCTGCGACGGCACCATCGCGTGCGGGCTGCTGTGGCAGGCCGGGCAGGACAGGCCATTGTGGCCGTTGGCGTTCCGGTAGAGGTTCGTTGCGGTATCGACCTCGGCCACGCCGGCATGGCAGGTCGCGCACTTGGGCTCGTTCACCCAGGGCACGCGGCTGCCATTCGTGATCGAGCTGGCCACGTCGGCCATGGTGCCGTGACAGGTGATGCAGTTGCCGTCCGTGGCGGTATGGGCGGCGCTGCGGCTGCACTTCGCGACTTGTCCGGGATGGCAATCATAACAGGCCGCCCCTTTGTCGGCATGGAACCCGTGCATCGCCTGGGAGAGATACCGTCCCGAAGGGCCCGGGCCGGTCTGGCCCAGCGCCGGGCTGCTGTGGCAGGAGGCGCAGAGGACCGGGCGCGCGGCCGCGAGGTTCGTCCCCTCCTCATCGTCGTGCTTTTGCAGCACGTCGAGCAGCGGGTCGGCCGCCCCGTGGCACTTGGCGCAGTTGAACTCGTCGGAGGTCGGCACCGTGGCCGTCGTCTGGACGAGGACGGCGTTGGTCCCGGAGTCGCGCACGGTGATGTTGGCGATCTGGTAGGGATTGAAGGTCAGGGAATCGTCGACCGGGACGACGGGAATGCCGTTGGCCTGGAAATGATCGCCCTTGACGACCATCGTGCCCGACAGGCCGTTATGGATGTCCGGGTCCTCGAGGTTGAGGCCCCGGTCGTGGGGCAGGGAGACGCCGAAGAGGAGCGGCATGTTGTCCCAGAACTGGCCATAGCTCCGTTTGCCGTAGGAGCAGGTGTTGTTCTGGAGGGAATATTCGACGGTGAGACCGGCGGTGACGATCTGGGGCGGGTCGCCGCGCTTGACGACCTGGACCCAGACGGTGTTATAGGGCGGCAGGATGACCGCCTTGTCGTAGGTCGGGTTGAGGCAGTGCATGCCCAGGTCGTTCCAGGCCAGGGCGACATAGCTCATGGCGGTCGCCGGGATGGCCTTGGCGTTGACACCGCCGCCGCCGTCATTCCCGCCGCCGCCGCCCCCGCCCGACGTTCCGCAGGCCGCCAGGGCCAGCGCCGAAACCGCGACAGCGCTCGCCAACCAAGTCTTGCGCCCGATCAAGCGTACCATGATCCCTCCTCCGCCCTAGGGGGCCAGCGTGGGCATTTTATAGGAAACGTGTTCTCTGTCAACGGACTTTTGCAATATTCGTGCCGGGCCCTGAAAACCGGCCCGTCCCTGGGCCGGGCCTGCCCGGCGAGAGCCCCTGTATCCCATCGAGGACAGGTCGAGCGCCGCCGGACGGGACAGCGTCCCTCCACCCGGCCGGTCGGGGCCTTGAGTCCCGGGCGGGTTTCCGCTATAATAAAGTTTCGACTGTTCGATTTCGGACCCTTTGAGCGGCCTTTCCGGCGAAAATCCCGAATATCCCGACAGGCGTAACGTCCTATGTTCACGAAAAGCGAGCTGACATGACGACCGAGATCGCCCGGATGCGCAACATCGGCATCAGCGCCCACATCGACTCCGGCAAGACGACGCTGACGGAGCGGGTCCTCTTCTACTGCAAGAAGATCCACAAGATCCACGAGGTCAAGGGCAAGGACGGCGTCGGCGCGACCATGGACTCCATGGACCTCGAGCGCGAGCGCGGCATCACCATCGCCTCGGCCACGACCAACGTCGAGTGGGATGGCCATTCGATCAACATCATCGACACGCCCGGCCACGTCGACTTCACCATCGAGGTCGAGCGCTCTCTGCGGGTCCTCGACTCGGCCATCCTCGTCCTCTGCTCGGTCGGCGGCGTCCAGTCGCAAACGATCACCGTCGACCGCCAGCTCCGCCGCTACAACGTCCCCTTCATCGCCTTCGTCAACAAGGCCGACCGGGTCGGGGCCAATCCCGTCAAGGTCCGCGACCAGATCGCCGAAAAGCTCGGCCACGAGGCCGTCCTGATGCAGATCCCGATCGGGCTTGAGGCCGCGTTCAACGGCCTGGTCGACCTGGTGGCGATGAAGGCCCTCTATTTCGACGGGCCGGACGGCGAGACCGTGCGCGAGGAGCCCATCCCGGCCGAGCTCGCGGCCGAGGCCGCCCGCCGGCGCGAGGAGCTCCTCGACGCCGCCTCCCTCCACTCCGACGAGCTCATGGAGGCCGTGCTCGAAGGCCGGGCCACCGAGCCGCTCATCCGGGCGGCCGTCCGCCGCGGCGTCCTCTCGCGCAAGCTCGTCCCGGTCTTCATCGGCTCCGCCTACCGGAACAAGGGCATCCAGCCCCTGCTCGACGCCGTTGTCCACTACCTGCCCGATCCCTCCGAGGTCGAGAACCGGGCCATCGCTCTCGACGACGGCAGGGCCGAGCGCGTCCTCGCGGCCGACCCCGGCGCCAGGACCGTCGCCCTGGCCTTCAAGCTCGAGGACGGCCCCTACGGCCAGCTGACCTACATCCGCCTCTACCAGGGCTCGCTGCGCAAGGGCGACGAGCTCGTCAACTCCCGGTCGGGCCAGAAGATCAAGGTCGGGCGCCTCGTCCGCATGCACGCCGACACGATGGCCGAGATCACCGAGGCCGGGGCGGGCGACATCGTCGCCCTCTTCGGGGTCGACTGCGCCTCGGGCGACACCTTCTGCAGCCCGGGCCTCAACCTGGCCATGACGGCGATCTATGTCCCCGAGCCCGTCATCTCGCTGGCCATCGAGCCCGTCGACAAGAACTCGGCGGACCGGGTGGCCAAGGCCCTCAACCGGTTCACCAAAGAGGACCCGACCTTCCGGACCTACGTCGACCCCGAGTCGAACCAGACCATCGTCCAGGGCATGGGCGAGCTCCATCTGGATGTCTACATCGAGCGGATGAAGCGCGAATACCGGGCCGAGGTCAAGACCGGCATGCCGCAGGTCGCCTACCGCGAGGCCATCAGCCAGCCCGTGGACTTCGACTACACGCACAAGAAGCAGACCGGCGGCGCGGGGCAATACGCCCGGGTCGTCGGCCGGCTCGAGCCCCTGGCCAAGGGGGCCTTCGAGTTCGCGAACGAGGTCCGGGGCGGCCGCATCCCGCGCGAGTTCATCCCCTCGTGCGAGAAGGGCTTCCGGGCCGCGCTCAAGAAGGGCCCGCTCATCGGCTTCCCCGTGATCGGCATCCGCGTCGTCGTCAACGACGGCCAGTACCACCCGGTCGATTCCTCGGACATCGCCTTTCAGACGGCCGCCCAGGGGGCCTTCCGGCAGGTCTACATGAAGGCCAAGCCCCAGATCCTCGAGCCGATCATGAAGGTCTCGGTCGAGGGGCCGTCGGAGTTCGCCGGCAACGTCTTCGCCACGATCAGCCAGCGCCGCGGCGTCATCGTCAGCTCGGCCGAGGACGGGACGTTCTCGCGGGTCGATGCCGAGGTGCCCCTGGGCGAGATGTTCGGCTACTCGACCGTCCTGCGCTCGCTGACCCAGGGCAAGGCCGAGTTCACCATGGAATTCCTGAAGTACGGCAAGGTGCCGCCGCACATCGCCGAGATGCTGACCGAGCAGCACCTCGAGGCCGAGCGGAAGAAGTCGCAGAAGTAAGCGGAGGAGAGGCCATGACGCTCACCGTCAAAGAAGAACTCATCAAGCGCAGTCCCCTGCGGATCCTCGAGAAATCGATCTCGGGCGGCCTCGGCAAGGGCAACATCGGCGTCCTGGCCAGCCGCAAGGGCGTCGGCAAGACGGCCTGCCTGGTCCACATCGCCGCGGACAAGCTCCTCCAGGACCAGCACGTTCTCCACGTCTCGTACGCCAGCCGCGTCGACCACATCGTCACCTGGTACGAGAACATCTTCAAGGAGATCGCCAAGGCGCCAAAGATGCGGTCCGCGCTCGACCAGTTCGACGAGCTCATCCGCCGCCGGGTCATCATGAACTTCAAGCAGGACGGGGCCAAGACGGAACAGGTCCTGCGCAGCCTCGAGGCCATGATCGTCCATGGCAACTTCCGGGCCGAGACCGTCATCGTCGACGGCTACGACTTCGCCCAGGCCGGGACCGAAGACCTCCGTATGTTCAAGGCGTTCGCCGGCCGCCTGGGCCTCGAGATCTGGTTCAGCGCCTCGCTCAAGAAGGACGATCCCCTCTTCGACGAGCAGGGCATCCCCTTCGAACTCGTCGGCCATCTCGCCGCGATCGACGTCCTGATCTCGCTCCAACACCACGGCGACCACGTCCATTTCAGCCTTGTCCAGGACCACGGCCGGCGGACCCCCAAGGCCCTCCGGCTCAAGCTCGATCCGACGACCCTGCTCATCGCCAAGGAAAGCCCCGTCCGGGCCCGTTAGGACCGTGACGGACCGCGGCTTTTTGACTCGCCGCGGCGGGTGTGCTATATCTCGCCCCAAGATCCGCCGTGTCCGCACCTGAGATCCGCCGCATCACCTTCCCGCCGGGAACGCGCCTGGCCATCATCGATCTCGACGGCACGCTTCTCAAAGGCCTGAACGCCGAGCGGATCTTCGATCTCTACCTCGCGGTCCACGGGCACGTGGGCCTGCTGCGCATGTTGGGGTTCCTGCTGACGCTCATCCGCGATTCGGTCCGGATGGGGTTCCGCAAGGCCATCGGCACGAACGCGCGTTTCCTGCGGGGCCAGACGCCGGACCGGGTCCGGGCCTGGACCCGCGAGTTCGGCCGGGCCTATCTCCGCCGCGCCGTGCCCGAGGACTTGCGGGCCAAGATCCTGAGCCTGAAAGGCCAGGGCTGCCGCATCGTGCTGCTCACCGGATCCCTGCAGATGATCGTCGACCAACTCCAGGACAGGCTCGAAGCCGAGATCGTCATCGGCACCGAGCTCGAGGTGGCCGGCGGGATCCTGACCGGCCGCAAAACGGGCATCTTCGCCTACGGGCCGAAGAAGCTGGACGCTTTGTTCCAGAGGCTCGACCCCTCGGGCATCGACTGGCCCAACTCCTGGGCCCTGGCCGACCGGATCTCGGACCTGCCCGTGTTCGAGCTCGTCGGCCACCCCGTCGCCGTCCACGGCGACCGCCGCCTCCGCCGCCTGGCCCGCAAATCGGGTTGGGAGACCGTCCACCGACCGTAGCGAACAATGTGAGCGGAGGGCAGAAATCCCCCGGAGATTCACGGAGGGGGATTTCTGCGAAATATCGGGAAAGAGATGTTTTCTGCGGAATGGGCGAAGGGCCCTTAGAACAAGTAGCTCAAGCCGGCGAAGGTCCGGGTTTCCTGGCTGGCGGCCTTCACCTCGCCGATCTGGCCCCGGCGATGGATCCCCTCGATCCCGGCGAAGACGCGCACGGGCGCCCGCCCCAAGCGCCAGCCCGCCTTGAGAAGGTAGCGGCCGCGGGTGTCGGCGGCGCTGATGTTGTTCGTGATCTCGTCCTGGAAGCGGTCCCGGCCCTGCCAGGAGCCCCAGGCGTGGCCGCTGACAAGGCCGCGGAACCAGAGGTTGCCCCAGTTGACGTCGATCCGGGCCGAGGAGCTCACGCCGTAGCCGTAGTAATAGCCGTAATAGGCCAGCGTCGTCTTCATGCCCTCGATCGGGAGGACCGCCGAATAGGCGTTGAAGGCGAAGGCGTTGATCATGGCGAAATCGAAGTAGGCATCGGCCACGGCCCGGACCTTGACGCCCCGGCCGAAGATCGTGTAGTCCACGACCGGGCCCGCCATGTGGGCGACCGTCATCTTGTCACGGAAGTCGGTCGGAGTCTCGGGCAGGGGCGCGATATGGACCTGGACGTTGCGGGAGTCATAGACGGTCGGCCTCTTCCGGACATAGTCCAGGGCCGAGCCGATCCCGATCGAGAGGGCCGTGCCCCGGCCGAGCTCGTCGATGGACTGGTTATACCAGCTGAGGCCGACCGTCCGGGCGTAAAGATCGACCTCCTGGTCGAGGCCGCTCCGGAGCTCGGTGTCGGAGGCGCTCTTGGGCTTCAGGGCCACCGTGATGTCGATCTGGCTCAGCGTCGTGTCGCGCTGGACCTTCTTGACGGTCCCCGGCTTGCCGTATTCCGGGATCCGGAGAAGCTCCGATTCGAAGCTGACGAGACCCGCATCGTAGCGGCCGCGGCCCGTTTCGCGGGACCCCCACCACCCGACCGAGAGGGCCAGATCGGCCAGCCCGGGTTCGGGATAGGCGTGGGAGGCGGGGTTCTTCCGGTCCAGCCATTGGTTGAACTTGTTGATCGGGTTCAGGAAGCCGAGGCCGTTGAGGAGGAAGGACCGCCGATGGTGGAAATAGTCCGTCAGCTGGAAAAAGGTCTCCCCGACCGAGTAGCCGCCGAAAGTCGTCAGCGTCATGTCATTGATGGAGATGACCTCCCGCCATTCGGAGATGTATTCGTAGACGGCCGAGGCTGTGAAGGAGGCCAGGAGCGATTCGGCCCAGGTCAGATAGTTCGTCCGGGCCATCTGATAATAAAGGACGCCGCCGATGACGTGGGTCCAATTGGTGAGGTAGGCGTTCGAATCGAAGCGGATGGCCTCCGTCGTCAGGAAACGGCGATACTGGTCGGCGAAGGTCAGCTTGAACTGCCAGTCCTCGACCCATTCGTGATAGTCCTCCCAGTACCGGTAGGTCGAATAGACGGCGAGGAGCCCTTCCTGGACGAAGAAACGGCGCCATTTCTTGGGCATGGTCGCGGAGGAGACGGAAGCCTCCGTCGCGGCGGCGGTCCCGCCAGCTCGACCCGGAACGAGCGAGAACGCCGCGGCGGGCAAGCCGTCAGAGGCGGCGGCCTCGCTGTCGGCGAGAGAGAACCGGGGCGTCACGGCCGCGGCCGCGGGGGCGGCGGCGATGGCAAGGACGATCACGGCCAGTCCGGCGGCCGCCATCCTGGCCGTCCGGGTCTTGACGTCAGCGTGTCCCATATCATCCAGCTTTGTATTTTAAAAAAATCTCGTCTAAAATAGGCCAACTGCCGAGGAGAGTCAAGAGATGTTTCGCCCCTCAAGGGCCGGCGAAGAAGCCGGCCCCCCGCCGACGCGCAAGTCCCGCGTCCGGACCCTGATCTTCCGGCTCATCGGCTACGCCGGGGTGGGCCTCTTCATCTACCTCATCGTCAAGACCGGGCCGAGGGAGATTCTGCGGGCCCTGGGCCGCCTGAGCCTCGTCGAAGTCGCCATCCTCATGGGGCTGCGCTTCCTCTACTGGCTCATCCGGGCCGTCAACTGGCGGGCCCTGCTCGTTTCCTCGGGCGAGAAGGTCCCCTTCGGCGAGATCCTGGGCGCCCGCATCGCCGGCTACGCGGTCAGCTACCTGACCCCCGCCGGCAATATCGGCGGCGAGACCGTCCGCGTTTTTTGCCTGGATTCGGTCGAGCGGAACAAGGTCCTGGCCACGGTCATCGTCGACAAGACCGTCGAGTTCCTGGCCGGCCTGTCCACGATCGCCCTGGCCGTCGTCTTCCTGATCACCGAGTTCGCTTTGCCCAGCCGCCAGAAAATCGAGCTCTTCGCGGCCATCGGCGCCCTCATGCTGGTCCTCATCTTCCTCGTCCTGAAACAGAAGCAGGGCCTCTTCACCTGGGCCCTGGACACGCTGCGGAAGATCAAGATCCGCATCCCGTTCCTCGAGAACCGGCGGGACAAGATCCTCGAGACCGACGCTCACATCTCCGAATTCTACGGCCGCAACAAGGTCCTGTTCCTGGCCCTGTTCGGCTCGTATTTCCTCCAGGCCTGGCTGTGGGCGGCGGAGATCTATCTGACGTTCCTCTTCCTGGGGGCGGCCACGCCGAGCTTCTTCAAGTGCTTCCTGATCGTCACCCTGGGCTCGTTCTATTCGTTCCTGCCCGTGCCCGGCTCGGTGGGCGTCTATGAGCTGACCTATGTCTCCCTCTTCGCCCTGCTCCGCATCGAGATGTCGGCCGGCATGGCGGTCATCCTGATCCGGAGGTTCGTGGGCATGACCTGGGCGGGTTTGGGGCTCATCCCCCTGGTGAGGAAGAGGTCGCAGAAAGCGGCCCTCAACGGATCCGGACCGGCTCCTGATCCCGCCCCTTCGCCAGGAACCGGACGATCTTGACCAGGGTCCCGATCAGGGCCATCGCGAAGACGCCGACCAGGATGAGGTCCGGCCGGCCGAGGACCGAAACGAGGAAGATGACGAACACCGCCAGGCTCTTGGCCTCGGCCCCCTCCCCGCCCCGGTCGGCCCGGACATAGAGCAGGTTGATGTAGTAGAGGCCGAGCTGCAGGAAGTAGAGGCCGATCGTGATAAAGCCGAAAACGAGGAAGGTCGTGCTCCGGGTGTGCTTGAAATAGCCGTACGCGGCCCCGGCCATGACGACGAAGTCGGAGACCCGGTCGAGGAAGAGGTCCAGGTAGGCGCCGTAACGGCTGGTCAAGCCCTTGGCCCGGGCCAGCATGCCGTCGGCGGCGTCAAAGATGGCCGAAAGCAGGGCCAGGCAGCCGGCCAGGATGAAGAACCCGTGGCGGCCCCCCGTATAGACCATGCCCGCCAGGACGGCCAGGACGAGGGAGGCCACGGTCAGCTGGTTCGGCGTGATCTCGGACTTGTAGACGGCCTTGACGATCAGGGATGCCGGCGGGCGGATCAGGAAGCGGTCGACGGGCAGGTATTTATGGAGGAACGGGTAGGACTCGACCCGTTTCATGGCGCGTTCGAAGCTGAACTCGGTTTCAGATGTGCTCATGACGGACCCCGACCTTGCAGAGAGTTATAACGCATTTGCCCCGCCCGAGTCAAGGCCATTCCTTTCAAGGCCTTCCGGGCCACCCCCTGACTCCGCCCTGCGCCGGTGGTATAATGAAAGGCACTTTGAGCGGAGGTATCCGAATGAGGAAACGCGCGG
>CAZIQR010000025.1:0-23867 GCA_964541055.1 uncultured Eubacteriales bacterium | reverse complement strand
AGCCAATATAGGTTTATTTCGGTGGATCCGGTTATCGACACATCGGGCGGCTTCATAAACGCCCAGCTCTGGGATCTGTATTCGTATTGTAGAAACAATCCAGTTTCCTACATCGATCCAGACGGAGCACAATCGATATCGATTATAATTTACTATACTATTGTAGATAAGAAATCGGCCCTAAAGAACACGTTAAATCCAGGCAATTCGACCTTCGAAAAGGAGCCATGGACGCTGACATCCGATAAAGACGGAAATTACACTCTAACTTGCGGGGCACAACTCAATATTTGTGAACCGGGCCATATTAGCTACCGGGAAATCGGAGGACGGACAACTCCAGAATTGGTATTATTTGAAGAGCTTGGTCATCTGGGATTTGGCCTCCGTTGGTTAATGCATTCATTAGAATCGATCGTCGAATCTCTCAAAAGCGGCGATATAACGGAGGCTAACGCAGGGGAGCTGGCAAAAAAGGCGGCATTGAGGGGCTCATGGTGGTCACGTGCATTAATAGATAAGTTAGGAATCCAGTTTTGGGCATTAGATTCTTTTACGGCATGGATATTCAATACCGGAACGATTTCCGCCTTTTATTCTCCAGACATAACAGTCAAATTTGTCGAAAGGAAATAGAACTATTCTGCGCCGAAATCAGGAATAACGTACCTTAACGGGAGAGAGGAAGCGATGGGATTCGAACTGACGGATCTGATATATCATGGGCAGATCGCAACTATGGCGATATACCTTGAATGGCTAGCGCTCGTTGCCTTAATCGTATTTACAGTTGCGCTTGACTTCTGCTTCAGAAGATTACGAAGAGCGTCCCGATACATGATGCAATTTTGTGTAGGTTATCAAGGTTCCGATGCCAATTCACGGCCAAATCGTCCCCCAGAACGCATGGATCCACAGTGTACTGCGATCTTGGAAGCTCTATTCCAGGAACGATCGCAATTAGGACCATTTTCAAGATTAGTAAATATGACTCAGGCCATAGATATCCTTGCGGCCCGGCTTCTCAGGATTAGTAGGACGATGCGGCTATTAGGCTGGACGACCCTATTGATAAGTTTCGTCGGAACCCAAACTGACATCTGGAAGGCTTTCCGGGGGCTCTCGGCACTTGGCTCCAATGGATATCAGGCTTGGGCATCTGCCATTGCAGACGCGATTCCCGTCCAACTCTATGGGGCTATCCTCTGTTTGTTATATTTTTCTATTTCGGAAATTTACGGACTCCGGCTCAATGCGCTGCGACAGAGCGTTGTCGCCAACAAGGAACGTTCCGTATTAGTTCAGAAGAGCTCTGGCCGTTAAATGACTGACATAATTTAGGGCGTCACGAAACTCACTTTGGCATCCGGTCCGGAAGGAGGAACTTCACAATGCGGATTTTGTCTTCATAGTCCAGCCGATGGGATGTGAGGGCGACAGGCCGTGTCAGCGGGTGTTCGCAACTTCGCGGGCCATCCTGTCGCCAGAGATCGTCACAGGCGTTATTGGTGCCCGACTTTTCAGCCCGGTCCGCCGTTGACAATTAAACGCTTGAAAAATAAAATGTTAAGGCAATGTTCGGCAGCCTCAAAGAGAAACTCTCCCGGACGCGGAGCGCGTTCCGCCGCGTCGGCGACCTCTTCCGCAGCGGCCGGCGCCGCGACGAGATCCTCGACGGCCTCGAAGAGGCGCTGATCCTCGCCGACGTCGGCGTCCCGGCGACGGAGAAGATCGTCGCCGACCTCAAAGCCAGAACGGCCAAGACCGAGGACGAGGCGGCGCTCGAACAGGCCCTCAAGGACGAGCTCATCGCCCTGCTCTCCGGTCCCGACGGGGATCCAACGCCGTGGACGGGGGCGACCGTCGTCCTTCTCGTCGGCGTCAACGGCGGGGGCAAAACGACCTCGGCGGCCAAGCTCGCCGCCCGCGCCAAGCGCGACGGCCAACGCGTCGTCCTGGCTGCGGCCGACACCTTCCGCGCCGCGGCCCAGGAACAGCTCGAGATCTGGGGCACGCGGCTCGGCGTGCAGGTCGTCCGGGGCGCATACGGCGCCGACCCGGCGGCGGTCGTCTTCGACGCCGCCCGGTCGTTCAAGGCCCAGCAGGGCGACGTGCTCCTCGTCGACACCGCCGGCCGCATCCACACCAAGACGAACCTGATGGCCGAGCTCGAGAAGGTCCGGCGGGTCGTCGTCCGCGAGATCCCCGGCGCCCGCCTCGAGTCGCTCCTCGTCCTCGACGCGACCGTCGGCCAGAACGCCGTCCTCCAAGCCCGCGAGTTCATGAAGTTCTCGGGCCTGACCGGCATCTTCTTGACCAAGATCGACGGCACGGCCAAGGGCGGCGCGGCCATCGCCGTGGCCGCCGAGCTCGGCCTGCCCATCCGTTACCTCGGCGTCGGCGAGAGCGAGGACGACCTCGTCGATTTCTCGCCGCGCGAGTTCGTGGAGGCCCTTCTCTCATGAGCGCGAGCCGCGACCACGCCTGGATGGAGATGGCCTACGGCCTGGCCGAGAAGGCCCGCGGCCGGACGAGCCCGAATCCGATGGTCGGCGCGGTCGTCGTCCGCGACGATGCCGTCGCCGGCCACGGTTATCACGCCGAGCCGGGCAAGCCTCACGCCGAGATCATCGCCTTAGGACAGGCCGGCCGCCGGGCCAAGGGCGCGACGCTCTACGTCACCCTCGAGCCCTGCGTCCACTGGGGAAGGACCGGCCCGTGCGTCGATACCGTCGTCACGTCCGGGTTGAAGCGGGTCGTCGTTTCGGCGATCGACCCCAATCCCCTCGTCAACGGCCGTGGCCTGCGGCGTCTCGAAGAGGCCGGGCTCGACGTCTCGAGCGGCCTTCTCGCCGAGCGGAACGCCGTCCTCAACGAGGCCCACGCCAAGTGGATCGTGCGCCGGCTCCCGTTCGTCACCCTCAAGGCCGCCCTGAGTCTCGACGGCAAGATCGCCTGCGCCGGCGGCGATTCGAAATGGATCTCCTCGCGGGGCACGCGCGACTACGTCCATCTTCTGCGCGGGGAACAGGACGCGATCCTCATCGGCATCAACACGCTCGTCAAGGACGACCCGCTTCTGACCGTGCGTCACCCGCTCTGGCCCGAGAAAAGGCTCGTCCGGGCCATCCTGGACTCGAGCCTCCGTTTTCCGCTGACGTCACGCATCCTCTCGACCCTCGACCGCGGCCGCATCCTCGTTTTCGCCGCATCCGACGCGCCGTCCGAGAAGGCCGCGGCCCTCGAGGCGGTCGGCGTCGAGGTCCTCCGCCCCCGCGACGGCGCCAAGGCCTGGAGCCTCGCCGGCGTGCTGGCCGAGCTCGGCGGCCTCGAGATCACGTCCCTCCTCGTCGAGGGCGGCAGCCGGACCTTCACCGCTTTCATCGAGGAGGGCCTGGCCGACAAGGCCGTCCTGACCCTGGCCCCCCGCTTCGTCGGCGGCGAAGCGGCCCCGACGCTTATCGGCGGCGAGGGCGTGGACCGGATGACAGAGGCCATTCCCCTCAAGCGGACGCGGACGCTTACGATCGACGACGACCTCATCGTGGAAGGATACTTCTGATGTTCACCGGCATCATCTCCCACCAGGGCCGCTTCAAGGGCTATCGCCGCGGCCGGGCACAGATCGCCGTCGAGGCCCCGGGTCTCGCGGGCAAGGCGGCGCCTGGCGACAGCATCGCCGTATCCGGCGTCTGCCTGACCCTCGCCGGGGAGGACCGCGGCGCCCTCCTCTTCGACCTTTCGAAAGAGACTGTCGCCAAGTCCAAGCTGGGTTCGCTCAAGCCCGGCGAGATCCTCAACCTCGAGCTGCCCCTGACGCTCGCGACGCCTCTCAGCGGGCACCTCGTCAGCGGCCACGCGGATGGCGTCGGCACGGTCTCGCGCGTCACCTCCCGGCCGCCCGGCAAGCGCCTGGCGGTGTCGTTCCCTGCCGCCCTCCGCCCCTACTTCGTCCCCAAGGGCTCGGTCGCCGTCGACGGCGTCAGCCTGACCATCGCCTCACTCTCCGCCTCGTCCTTCGAAGTCGAGCTCATCCCGACGACGCTCTCTTCGACCAACCTCGGCGGCCTCCGCCCCGGCGCGGCCGTCAACCTCGAGTGCGACGTGGTCGGGAAATACGTGTATAATTGGATGTCACAAGGCACCCATGACCGAAGACATCACTAGAGTCTCCGTCGAGACGGCCCTCGAGGCGGTCCGGGCCGGGCGGATGATCATCATCGTCGACGACGAGGACCGCGAGAACGAAGGCGATCTCATGGTCGCGGCCGAGAAGGTCACGCCCGAGATCGTCAACTTCATGGCCCGCCACGGCCGGGGGCTCATCTGCGTGCCGCTCACCCGGGAGCGCCTCGACGAGCTCCAGCTCCCGCTCATGGTCAGCGAGAACACGGCCCGCTTCCAGACGGCCTTCACCGTCTCGATCGACGCCAAGGAAGGCGTCTCGACCGGGATCTCGGCCCACGACCGGGCCCGGACGGTGCTCGCCGCGATCGACCCGGCCACCAAGCCCGACGACCTGGCCCGCCCCGGCCACATCTTCCCGCTCCAGGCGTCCGAAGGCGGCGTCCTGGCCCGCGCCGGCCAGACCGAGGCGGCCGTGGACCTGGCCCGCATGGCCGGGCTCGCGCCGGCCGGGGTTATCTGCGAGGTCATGAACGAGGACGGGACGATGGCCCGGCGGCCCGAGCTCGAGGAGGTCAGCCGGCGCTTCGGCATCCCCATCCTGGCCATCGCCGACCTCATCCGCTACCGCATGGCCCACGAGACGCTCGTCCGCAAGCTCGGCGAGGCCGACATGCCGACCTCGCACGGCCATTTCCGGCTTCATGTCTACGAGGACATCATCACCGGCGAGCACCACGTGGCCCTGGTCAAGGGCGACGTCGCCGCCGGCGAGCCGGTGCTGGTGCGGGCCCACTCGCAGTGCCTGACCGGCGACACCTTCGGCTCGGCCCGCTGCGACTGCGGCGAACAGCTGCGGAAGTCCATGGAGATGATCGAGTGTGACGGCCGCGGCGTCGTCCTCTACATCCTCAACCACGAGGGCCGCGGCATCGGCCTGGCCAACAAGATCCGGGCCTACGCCCTGCAGGACCAGGGCACGGACACGGTCGAGGCCAACCGCCAGCTCGGCTTCAAGCCCGACCAGCGCGACTACGGCATCGGGGCCCAGATCCTTGTCGCTCTCGGCGTGCGCCGGCTCCGGCTCATCACCAACAACCCGCGCAAGTTCGTGGGTCTCGCCGGCTACGGCCTCGAGATCGTCGAGCGCGTGCCCCTCGAGGTGCCGCCGAACCCCTGCAACATGCGCTACCTCAAGACCAAGAAAGAGAAGATGGGACACATCCTGGACATGGTCTGAGGATGGACGAGATCTGCCGGGCCTTTCTCCGCAAGCTGGCCCGCACCCCCGATAAGACCCAACGCCAGCGCATCCTCTCCGCATGCGCCAAGATCGCCCGCCCCTGGGCCGAAGAGCTTCTGTGGGAGACGCTGGCCGATCCCAACGAGGCCGTCCGCGAGAGCGCCGTCAGGAGCCTATGCGGGCGGCCGTCCCTCGATCCGGGCCTCGCCTTGCGGCGCCTCGGCTCGCCGCCCTGGTGGGCGCGGAGCTCGGCCCTGACGATCATCGGCCGCCGGCGCATGCGCCAGGCCCTGGCCGGGGTCGGTGCGGCTGTCGCCGACACGAACGCCGACGTCCGCCGGGCCGCTGCCGCCGCGCTGGGGGAGATCGGCGGCGAGGAGGCCCTCCGGCTGCTCGTCGCGCTGCGGAAAGACGCGAACCCCTATGTCCGGGCCGCCGCCGAAGACGCTATCGGCAAGACGAGCGGGGTCCGGTTCAGCTGAGCCCTTCGGCCCTGGCCCCCGATAACTCACACAGGCTGTCCGCGACCCGGTCGAGATGTCCCGTTTCGAGATAGGAGCGGGCCGGGCACCACAGGCAATGGTCGGTGATCCGGCAGGCGGTGCAACTCTCGAGCCGCGGAGGCTCCGGGCCATGCCCGATTGCGGGGAATCGAGGGGTGATTTTGGGGGGTAGGGCTTTACCCTTCGTCCCGACCGGACGAAGCGGATCTGGACTCGAGGATGAAGGTCACCGGCCCGTCGTTGACGATGTGGACCTCCATCAACGTCTGGAAAACGCCGGTCTCGACGGTCACGCCGAGGGCCTCGACGGCCCCGACGAAATAGTCGAACAGCTCCGCCGCCCGGGCCGGCTCCTCGGCGTTGTCGAAGCTCGGCCGGCGGCCCTTGCGCACCGACCCCGCCAGCGTGAACTGGGAGACGGCCAGGACCTCGCCGCCCGCTTCGGCCAGGGCCAGGTTCATCTTCCCCTGGGCGTCGGGAAAGACGCGCAGCTCGACCGCCTTGCGGGCCAGGTACTCGGCGTCGGCCTCGCCGTCGCCTTTTTCGATGCCGACGAGAAGGCAGAGGCCCCGGCCGATCCGTCCGGCCGTCCGGCCCTCGACCTCGACGCTGGCTTCCTTGACGCGCTGGAGGACGATCTTCATGGCTTCTCCTTGACCGCCGCCCGGCGCAGGAGGCCGATGACGCCCCGGTATTCGGCTGGGCTTATGATGCGGATGAGCCCGATATAGAAGAGGATCCCGGCGATGATGGCCCCGGCCAGGGCGGCCGCCCGGACGGCGAAGACCGCATCGTCCACATGAAGCAGGGGCCAGGCGAGGCGCAGCGCCAGGCCCATGACGGCCGCCGCGGCGGCGGACCGCGCGGCGGAGAGGGCCCAGTTCGCGGTCCCCGTCGCCCCGATCCGGCGCTCGAGCCAGACGAGGAGCAGGGCGAAGTTGAGCGCCTGGGAGAGAGACAGCGACAGGGCCAGGCCGCCGACCCGCAGCGGCCCCATCAGGAGGAGGGAGACCGCCGTGTTGACGGCCATGACGGCGACGCCGATCATGACCGGCGTCCGCGTGTCCTTGAGCGAGAAGAAGGCCGGGGCGACGATCTTGACGCCGGAGACGAACGGCAGGCCGAGGGCGAAGAAAAGCAGGCAGGCCGACGAGACGGCCGTCGAGCCGCTGTCGAACCGCCCCCGCTCGAAGAGAGTGCGCATGATCGGGACGTTGAGGGCGATGAGCCCGGCCGCGGCGGGGAAGCTGACGACCGAGGTCAGCTTGAGCGAGAAGCCGAGCGTCCTCTTGAGCTCGCCGAGGTCCCGCGCCGCGACGTGCTCGGAGAAGGCGGGCAGGAGCGCCGACGCGAGGGCGATCGAGAACAGGCCGAGGGTCAGCTCCTCGATGCGCGAGGCATAGTAGAGGGCCGAGGTGCTGCCTTTCTCGAGCCCGGAGGCGATCATCCGGCTGATGGCGAAATTGACCTGGTAGACGCTGGCCCCGAAGATGCCCGGCACCATCAGACGCCCGACCCGCCGGACCATGGGATCGCGGAACGACAGGCCAAAGGTGAAGCGCATGCCCTCCTTCCAAAGGAACGGGACCTGGAGGGCGAGCTGCAGGAGGCCGCCGATGACGACGCCGGCCGCGAAGACGAGGGCCGGATCGGCGGCGCCGCGGGCGAAACGAGAGACGGCGATGATGACGGCCAGATTGAAGAGGATGGGCGTCGAGGCCGGGACAAAGAAGCGGCCGAACGAGTTGAGGATGCCGCCGGCGAGGGCCGCCAGGGTGATGAAGAAGAGATACGGGAACATGACCCGGGTCATGAAGATGGTCAGGTCCCACTTGCCGGGGACCGCCTTGAACCCGTAGGCGATGATCTTGACGAGGCCGGGGGCGAAGAGAACGCCCAGGACCGTGGCGACGGCCATGACCAGGGCGAGGTCCCAGAAGAAGACGTTCCCGAAGCGCCAGAGCCGGTCCCGGTCCGGGCCGCTCTTGAGCTCGGTGAAGGTCGGCACGAAGGCCGGGGTCATGGCCCCTTCGCCGGTCAGGCGCCGGAAGAGGTTGGGGATGGTGAAGGCGATGGTGAAAGCGTCGGCGCTGTTCCCGGTGCCGAGGAAATAGGCCTGGAGAAGGTCGCGGACGTAGCCCAGGAGGCGGCTGACCAGGGTCGGGGCCGCGACGGCGGCCGTCGAGCGGATCAGCCGGGTCTTCCGGTCCTCAGAAGCCATGGGGTCGGGGGTCCTCCGGAGCGCTCCGCGGTTTGACTTTAAAGCCCGCTTATTCTATCATATGGCCCTTTAAAGAGGAGAAAAATATGGCCCGTCACAAATCCGCGATACGGCAGCACCGCCGCAGCCTGCGCCGCAAGGCCGTCAATACCCAGACCAAGTCCACCCTCCGGACCCAGATGCGCAAGGTCCGCGAGACGATCGCCGCCAAGGACCGCGAAGGCGCCGTCAAGATGCTGCCCGCCGTCTTCAAGGCCATCGACACGTCGGTCAAGAAGGGGGCCATCAAGAAGAACACCGGCGGCCGCTACAAGTCCCGGCTGAGCCGGCAGGTTTCGCTTCTCGGTCCTACGCCGGCGAAATAAGCGTCTTTTTCTTCCGCGCGAGAGAGAATTCCCTCAGGAAGGTCTCGATCAGGATCTTCTCGCCGGCGTCCTTCGCTCCCGTCGTCTTGAGCGTCCGGTCGAGCTCTTGGAGCTTGCCCAGGAGGGCGTTGAGCTCGGACCGGGACAGGCCCTCGACGGCCCCGAAGAACTCGTCATATTTCCGCCGGTAGAGCTCCGCGTAGGTCTTGGAGATCGAGGGGAAAAAGCCCTGGAAGATCTCGTCCTTGGCCCGGCTCTTTTCCCGGAGCCAGGTCTGGGCCGCGAGCACGTTGCGCAAAAAGCCCGCCAGCCGCCCGACGATGACCTCCGAGCGCTCCCCTTCGGCGAAAAGGTCGCTCAGGATGGCCGCCGCTTTGGCGAAGTCGGCCGCGGCCAGGGCGTCGTCGAGATCGTAGGCCTGGAAGCTCCGCTGTCCGGCCGTGGCCAGGTCGACGTCCCGCTCGTCGATCCCCTTCTTGTCCCCGACGAAGACGGCCAGCTTGGCGATCTCGTTCATCATCAGGCGCAGGTCCTGGCCGAGCAGCTCGAAGAGCCTTTTTTTGGCGGCCTCGGTCAGGGTCTTGCCGAGCGAGCGGGCCTTTTCGTCGGCCCGCTGCATCAGCCGCCATTCCGGAAGCCTCTTCATCTCCTGGACCGACACGGTCGACTTGGGGAGGGACGAGAAGAAGCGGACGACGGCGTCGTCGCGCCGGACGCGGCCGGCCCGGAGGACGACCAGGACCGTCCGCTGCGGCGGGTCGGCGAAGTATTCCTTGAGGATCTTCTGATCGAGCGCCGTCAGGTGCTTGGCGCCGCGGCCCTCCTCCCCGTTCCGTCCGGAGCGCCGGTCTGAGCCGCCCGGGCCGCCTTTCGGTTCGGGGATGCGGACGACCAGGGCCCGCCAGGGCTCGAACAGGAAAGGGGCGGTCCGGGCCGCGTCGATGACGTCCCGCCACCGCGCCTCGTCGAGATCGAAGCGGGTCAAGTGGAACTCGCCGCCGGCCGCGCCGCCCAGGATCCGCTCGAGCTCGTCGAGGAACTCCTCGGCGGCGTAGTCCTCCTCGCCGAAGAAGACGTACCCGGCAAGAAGCGCGTCCTCGCGGAGAGGGGTGATGGCGCCGGGCACGGCCATCCTAGAACCCCTCCAGGATGCTGACGACGAGCGAGCGGGCAAACTTCTCGGCGATCTTGCCGACGGCCTCGGCCTGGACGGACTCGAAGCTCGAGCCCTGCGGCACCTCGTACTCCTGCTGGTAGATGTACGCCGGGTTGGAGAACAGGGGCGCCGCCTGCCCGCGGGCCTTGAGGGCGACCTTGGCCGTGACGACGACGTTGTAGGTGTCGGCCTGGTTGCCGCCGCTGAAGCCGATGGGCGTCGCCGTGAAGCCGATGATCTCGCCCTCGAGCACGGCGTCGGCGGCCGCCGGGTCGGAGCTGAGCTTGACCTTGCCGCGGGCGACGAACTCGTCGATCACGGCCTGGGTGAGCTTGACGTCGAGCTCAAACCACGTCGTTTGGTTCTTGAACATCGGCACGCTGATCGTCTTGATCGACGGGGGAAGCGACGAGCCCGTGCCGCGCAGCCGGTAGCCGCAGCCGCCGAGGACGGCGGCGAGGGCGGCGGCGGCGACGATCGCCGCCGCGGCCGGCTTGATTGCGCGTCGGGTTCTGGACATGTTCACGACTTCCGGCGGCCAGCCGTCAGCTGACAATGCTGACGAGCTTGTTCTTGACCGAGATGACCTTGCGCGGCGGCTTGCCGCCGAGGGCCGCCTGGATCTTGGGCAGGGCCAGGGCCGCGGCCTCGAGCTCCGCCTCCGGAAGATCGGGCACGGCCTCGAACCGGTCCCGGACCTTGCCGTTGACCTGGACGACGACCGTGGCCATCTCCTCGCGGGCCAGGGCCGGGTCGAAGGCCGGCCACGGCGAGAGCATCAGCAGGCCGGTGTGGCCCATCCGCTGCCACAGCTCCTCGGTCATGTGGGGCGCGAAGGGCGAGAGCAGCCGGACGATCGACTCCAGGGCCAGCCGCAGGGCCTCGCGCCCGGCCGGAGTCGCCTTCAGGCCGTCGCGCTCCTTGTGGCAGAGGTTGTAGAGCTCCATGATCGAGCTCACTGCGGTGTTGAGGTGGAAGCGGACGCCGATGTCCTCGGTCACCTTGCGGATGGTCTGGTGGGCCTTGCGGACGACCTGCGACGCCGCGTCGCCGCCGGCGGGGGCCGCGGCCCCCGCGGGACCCTGGAAAACGTCGAGGTCCTCGAGGACGAGGTTCCAGACCCGCAGGAGGAAGCGGTAGCAGCCTTCGAGCCCCTTTTCCTCCCAGGCGAACTCCTTGTCAGGCGGCGAGGCGAAGAGGATGAACAGGCGCAGGGCGTCGGCGCCGTAGGTCTTCAGGATCTCGTCGGGGTCGACGATGTTGCCCTTGGACTTGGACATGGCCGAGCCGCCCATCGTCACCATGCCCTGGGCCAGGTAGTGCGGGAAGGGCTCGGAGATGCCGCTCAGGCCGAAGTCACGCAAAACCTTGGTGAAGAAGCGCGAGTAGATGAGGTGGAGGATGGCGTGCTCGACGCCGCCGATGTAGAGGTCGACGGGGAGCCAGCGCTTGGCGTCCTCGGGCCGGAACGGGAGCGCGGTCTCGCGCGGCGAGCAGTACCGGAAAAAATACCACGACGAGTCGACAAAGGTGTCCATCGTGTCCGTCTCGCGCCGGGCCGGGCCGCCGCACTTCGGGCAGGTCGTCTTGAGGAAGCTCTCCAGCCGCGCGAGCGGCGAGCCTTCCTCGCCGGTCAGCTTGACGTCGAGCGGCAGCTCGACCGGCAGGTCCTTGTCCGGGACGCCGACGATGCCGCAACGGTCGCAATAGATGACGGGGATGGGCGTGCCCCAGTAGCGCTGCCGGGAAATGCCCCAATCGCGGAGGCGGAAGATGGTGCTCCGGCGGCCGAAGCCCTTTTCCTCCGCGAACCGGCCCATCTCGTCCATGGCCTTCTCGGAGGACAGCCCCGAGAACGGCCCCGAATTGACCAGCACCCCGGCCGCTTCGGTGACTTCGGCGGGCTCCGCGTCGTAGCGTTCGCCGGCCTTGTCAGGCGGGGCGATAACGGTGCGGATGGGGATGCCGTAGCTCTTGGCGAATTCGAAATCCCGGGCGTCGTGGGCGGGGACGCCCATGATCGCGCCCGTGCCGTAATCCATCAGGACGTAGTTCGCGATCCAGATGGGGATGCGCTCGCCGGTGAAGGGGTTGACCGCCTTCCGTCCGGTGTCGACGCCGTCCTTCTCGGTCTCTCCGATGTCGCGGCGCTGGCGCATCTCGGCCGCCGTCCGGTCGACCCAGGCCCGCAGCGCACGTTCCCGCGGGCCGGCGACGAGGTCGGCCACGACCGGATGCTCGGCCGAGACGACGAGGAACGTCGCGCCGTAGATCGTGTCGATGCGGGTCGTGAAGACCTCGATCTCCTGCGAGGTCCCGTCGAGCCCGAAGCGGACGTGGGCGCCCTCGCTCCGGCCGATCCAGTTCTTCTGCATCTGGAGGACGTGCTCGGGCCACTTGCCGAGCGCGGCATGGCCGGAGAGGAGCTCGTCGGCGTAGGCGGTGATGCGCAGGAACCACTGCTCCATCTTCTTCTGCGTGACCGGGGTCTCGCAGCGCCAGCAGCCGCCGCCGACGACCTGCTCGTTGGCGAGGACGGTCTGGCACTGGGAGCACCAGTTGACCCAGCTCTCCTTGCGGAAGGCCAGTCCCCGCTCCAGCATGCGCAGGAAGATCCACTGGTTCCACTTGTAATAGTCCGGCAGGCAGGTGTTGACCTCGCGGCTCCAATCGTAGCTGATCCCCAACCGCTTGAGCTGGGTCCGCATGTGGTCGATGTTGTCGAGGGTCCAGGCGCGAGGGTGGGTGCCGTGCTTGATGGCCGCGTTCTCGGCCGGCATGCCCAGGGCGTCCCAGCCGATGGGATGAAGGACATTGAAGCCGGCCATGCGCTTCTGCCGGGCGATGACGTCGCCGATCGAGTAGTTGCGGACGTGGCCCATATGGATGCGGCCGGACGGATAGGGGTACATCTCGAGGCAGAAATACTTGGGCCCCGGGGCGCCGTCACGGGCCTCAAAGGCGCCGGCCGCGTCCCAGGCCCGCTGCCACTTGGCCTCGAGCGCGGCAAAGTCGAAGGTCTCTATCATGGTCCTAGAATCTTAGGTTCATTCCCGCCCCAAGTCAAGGCGGCCCGGGGCGGCTCGGGCGGCGTGGAATTCGCCGGGATGAACGGCTATACTGAGGGGACGCGAACGGACGGACATGGGCATTCTCGACGTCAAGGCGCTATCGGCCGGCTACGGTTCCGGATTCGTCATCCATGACATTTCCCTCGCCGTCGGGCCGGGAGAGTTCGTCGCCATCCTGGGGCGCAACGGCTCGGGCAAGAGCACGCTGATCAAAGCGGTGCAGAACCTGCTCGGCGAGGTCCGGGGCGAGGTCCGCTGCGGCGGCGGGGACGTCTTCCGCATGGGCCCGCGGCGGATCGCCGGCCTGATCGCCTACGTCCCGCAGATGGCCGAGCCGGTGTTCGAATACACGGTCGAGGAGATCGTGCTCATGGGCCGGTTCGCGCGCCAGGGCCGGTTCGAGCGGGCCTCGGCCGCGGACGCGTCGGCCGTCGACGCGGCCATGCGCCTGACCCGCCTCGACGGCCTGCGCCGGAAAGGGCTCTCCCAGCTGAGCGGCGGGGAGCGCCAACGGGTCTTCATCTCCCGGGCCCTGGCCCAGGACGCGCCGATCGTCCTGCTCGACGAGCCAAGCAGCCACCTCGATATCGCCTACCAGGCCGAGATCTACGGCCTCCTCAAGCGCCTCCAGAAGGACCGGACGAAGACGATCGTCGTCGCCGAGCATAACATCAATCTCGCCGCGGCCCACGCCGAACGGCTGATCTTCCTGAAGGACGGGACGGTCGCCGCCGAGGGACCGCCCGCGGAGACGGTCACGGTCCGGAACATCGAAGCCATCTTCGGGGCCGACGTCGACATCAGGGTTAACGTCCGCTCGGGCAAGCCCGAGATCTCGCTCGCCGAGACCGGAGAGGCGCGATGAGCGCCGGGAGGGCGGCTCGCCGGCTCGCGCTCGCCGCCTCGATGTTGGCCCTGGCCACGGCGGCGGCCGCCCAGGTCATCATGGACGATCTCGGCCGGCCGTTCACGCTGCCCGCGGAGACGCCGCGGCGGATCGTGTCGATGGCCCCGAACATCACCGAGGCCCTTTTCGCGCTCGGCCTCGGCGGCCGGGTCGCGGGCGTGACCCGGTTCTGCGATTGGCCTCCCGAGGCGCGGTCGCTTCCCAAGATCGGGGGCCTCGTCGATCCGAACGTCGAGGTCATCCGCTCGCTCGATCCCGACCTCGTCGTCGCCTTCCGGGGCAATCCCCTGCGGCTCGTCGACCGCGTGGGCCGGCTCGGCCTGCCGGTCTTCGTCCTGGATATCGGCCCGGGCCTCGACGCGCTCGTTCCGCTCCTCGAACGGCTGGGACGGATCACCCGGACCGAGGCGCGGGCCGCCGCGCTCGCGGCCGCCCTGCGGTCCCGCGTGGGAGCGGTGGACACGGCCCTGCGCGGCCTCACGGAGCGGCCCAAGGTGTTCGTCCTCCTTTACGGCCAGGGCCTGTGGACCTGCGGCGGCCAGAGCTACGTCAACGATCTCATCGCCCGCGCCGGCGGCGAGAACATCGCCGCCTCGCTTCCCAAGAAATGGGCCCTCTCCACGCGCGAGAGGATCGTCCGGGACGATCCCGACGTCATCTTCATCCTGGCGCGCACGGAGAAGGACTTCGCCGCCGACCGGGACCGCTTGTCCCTCATGCCGGGGCTGGCCGGCGTCAAGGCCGTCCGGGAGGGCCGGGTCTACGAGCTCGACGAGAACGCGGCCAGCCGCTTCGGGCCCCGGCTCGTCGACGTCCTGGCCCGCATGGCCGCGATCCTTCATCCGGAACGGTTCGGAGGCCGGGCATGACCCGGACGGCGGGACGGCGGCTCTTCTGGGCGGTGACGCTCGTCCTGGCCCTGGCCGGGTTCCTGATCGCCGTTCTGACCGGGCCCGTTCGGACGACGGCCGGCGATCTCGTGCGCTTCCTCCGGTCCCCGGATCCCGTCCATGCGGCCATCTTCATCGATCTTCGCCTTGCCCGGGCCGTGCTCGCTTTTCTCGTCGGGGCCGCCCTGGCGCTTTCGGGCGCGATCCTTCAGGGCTATTTCCGTAACCCCATGGCCGATCCCTTCGTGGTCGGCGTTTCGTCGGGCGCCTCCCTCGGGGCCGTGGTCGCCACCGCCCTGGGTTTCGAGGCCGCGGCCTTCGGCTTCAGCGGCCCGGCGCTCCTGGCCTTCGCGACCGGGCTCGGCGTCGTTTCGCTCGTCTACGCGTTGTCGCTGCGCCGGGGCGGCTTCAAAGTGGAGACCATCCTCTTGACCGGCGTGGCCGCCGGCGCGCTGGCTTCGGCGGTGACGTCGTTCTTCCTGTTCATGCGCTCCGACTCCTATGATCAGGCGGTCTTCTGGCTCCTCGGCAGCTTCCAGCTCGCCGAGTGGCGCCAGGTGGCCACGATCGGCCCGTGGGTCGCGGCCGGCCTCGCGGCCTCCGTCTGGCTGGCCCGAGACATGGACCTTCTCGCGTTGGGCGACGAATCGGCCCAGGCCCTGGGCAGCCCCGTCCGCCGGGTCCGCCGGGCGTTCCTCGCCATCTCCGCACTTCTGGCGGCCCTGTCGGTGGCCGTGAGCGGCGTCATCGGCTTCGTCGGCATGGTCGTGCCCCATTGGGTCCGGCTCCTCATCGGCCCGACCCACCGCACGCTCTTCGCCGCTTCGGCCGTGGCCGGCGGGACATTCCTTTTGTATTGCGACCTGCTGGCCCGCAATCTCCTTCCCGCCGAGCTTCCGATCGGCGTCATCACGGCCGCGGTCGGCGCCCCGTTCTTCATCTATCTCCTCCACAAGAAACGCTGAGCCCGACGAGAACCGCAGAGCGTTGCCGGCCGTATGATAAGATGAGTTAGGTCCATGCAGTTTTTCTATATCCACGATCATCGCGGCCGGGCCCATTTCTATTCGTCCGAGCCGCTCGGCCCTCTTCCGGCTCATTTCTCCAAGACGCGGGCCGTTTGGGAAGACGCAAAGAAAAGGGTCATCCGCCTCAGCCCGCGCCTCCTGCTTCAGGAACAAGCCTTCGAGCTGGCGGGCCGCCCCGGAAAAGATCCGCTCAGGATCCTCCACGCCAGACGCTACGCCGAGAAGTCGGTCCGGACCCGCCTGTTCATCTTCCTCGAGAAGCAGAGGACCCGCCATATCGCCGTGCTGGCCGGAGAAGCGGTCCTGGTCCCCATCACGGGCGTCATGGCCCTTCTCCCGGGACCGAACATCTTTTTCTACGCCCTCGCGATCCTCATGATCATCCAATGGCAGGCCCTGCGGGGCATCGTCCGGGCCCTCCACAGGCCCCAGGAGTTCGTGACCGACCCACTCATCGCCGAGTGGGAGGCGGCCGTCGAGGCCCGCGACGAGACCCGCTATCCGGATATCCTCGCCCGCCTCGAACAGACCCACGGGCTCCCCTCGGTCCGAAAGCTCCTCTGGAAGTAAAGCGGGGCCAGGCCTGGATAAACAAGACAGGGTCAGACCTACACCTTTTAACTTTTTCGAAGAAGCCTTGCCAGCCTCGTAAAAGTTAAAAGGTGTAGGTCTGACCCTTTCTGGAGATCTATCCTTTCGCCTGGGTTTGGCCCCGTTTTACAAAATTGACAATAAACGTCATTCGGCTTAAGGTAGAGATACCATGCCGCTGACATTGGGCCAGGTCCTGGGGGTCGTTCTGAGTTTTGCCGGCGTCGTGGCCATCGTCTTCCTCATCCTCTTCCTCAACCAGCTCCGCAAGACCGCCCGGGAAGGCGAAAAGACCCTGATCAAGGCCCAGGAAGCGATGGACGGGTTGCAGGCGATCGAGGCCAAGCTCAACGCCAGCCTCGACAGCGCGGGCGAGGTCCTGGCGATGTCGAAGAAGGCCGTCTCCGGGATCTCGGAGGCCGCGTTCTTCGTGACCTCCAAGGTCATCCGCCCGACGGCGAGGTACTGGCCGTTTGTCTTCCCGCTCGTTCGTTTCGGCCTTCAGCAGTGGAAAAAAAGAAAGGAGAAGAAGGATGGGTGACTCGAAAGACAATCATTTCTGGGATTCCCTCTTGACGTTCGTGGCCGGCGCGGCGACGGGCTTCATCGTCGGCATTCTGGTCGCTCCGGCGAGCGGCAAGGAGACCCGGAAGAAGATCAAGGACCAGGCCGTCAAGACCGGCGAGGCCGCCAAGGAAGGCTACGACAAGCTGGCCAAGGAAGCCGAGAAGAGCATCCGCCTGGTCAAGGAAAAGACCGGGGAGGGCGTCGACGCCATCCGCGACTTTATCGAGAAGAAGAAGGAGGAGTTCCAGCAGAAGGCTGAAGAAAAGAAGTAGCCCCGGGCTCTCCTCCGCCCTCCCGCCTCCGTCCGCAGACCATGAGTGCCTTATTCCGCAACCGGACCGCCCTGGCGATCCTCGTTCTCGCCCTGGGTATCCCGTCCGCCGCCCGGGCGGTCGATCCGAAGACCAGCCGCAGGATCGACGCCGAGATCGAGAAGACCAAGGCCGAGATCATCAAGATCCGCCGCTTCATCCACATGAATCCCGAGCTCGGCAACCGCGAGGTCGAAACAGCCAAGCTCATCGCCTCCAGGCTCCAGCCGCTCGGCTTCGAGGTCCGCACCGGCGTGGCCAAGACCGGGATCGTCGCCGTTCTCCGCGGCGGCCAGCCGGGGCCGGCGGTGGCCGTCCGGGCCGACATGGACGCCCTGCCGGTCCAGGAAGCGACCGGCCTGCCCTATAAATCGCTCAACCCCGGCGTCATGCACGCCTGCGGCCACGACGTCCACAGCGCCGTCGTCCTCGGGACGGCCCTCGTCCTCAACGCCCTCAAGCCGTCGCTCAAGGGGAGCGTGACGTTCCTCTTCCAGCCGGCCGAGGAGGGCGCGCCCGCGGGCGAAGAGGGCGGGGCCGAGGTCATGGTCCGGGAAGGCGCTCTCGACGACCCGCCCGCCTCCGCCGTTTTCGGCTTCCACGTCTGGCCCGAGAGCCTCGGCCAGGTCTTCGTCGCCCCCGGCAACGTGACCGCCGCGGCCGACAGCTTCACGATCACCGTCAAGGGCAAGAGCGCCCACGGCGCCCGGCCCCAGGAGGGCGTCGACGCCATCGTCATCGCCTCGGAGATCGTCACCGCCCTGCAGACGATCGTCAGCCGGGCCTCCGACCCGACCGATCCGGCCGTCCTGACCATCGGCACGATCAACGGCGGCAGCCGCCGCAACATCATCGCCGACAAGGTCGTGCTCGAGGGGACCGTCCGGACCTTGAGCGAGGCCAACCGGAAGAAGATCGCCGCCCTCATCGAGGGCGTGGTCAAGGGCATCACCGGGATCTACGGCGCGGCCTATCAATGTGAGTATGAACAGGGCTATCCGTCCGTCTTTAATAATCCGGAGCTCACCGCGGCCATGATGCCGACGCTCGTCGGGCTCCTGGGGAAAGACAAGGTCGTCGCGTGGAAGCCGCAGATGATCGCGGAGGACTTCGCCTTCCTGGCGCGCAAGACGCCGGGCCTCTACTTCTTCCTCGGGGTCCGGGGCCCGGGCCAGCCGGCGACGCCGCTCCACAGCCCGGCCTTCAGCCCGGACGAGCGGGCCATCCCGCTCGGCGTCCGGATCCTCTGCCATCTCCTCCTCGACGCCCTCGAAGGCCAGAGCAACCTGGCCACGGCCGCCCACGGCTTCTGAGGACCAGCCCCTATCCGTTCGTTTTCCTGACGTCCGCCTTGGTCGCGGGCATCGCCGTCTCGGCCTGGCTCGCCCTGCCGCCCGCTCCCCCCGCCGGGCTGGCGCTCGCGGCGGTCGGCGGAGCCTGGGCCTTCTTTGCGGCGAAAAGGGACCGGGCGGCCGCGCTCCTCGCCCTTGCCGCGGTCGCTCTTCTCGGCGCCGCCCGTCTGGCGGTCCACGACCACGATCATCAGGCCAATCCCCTGCACCGGCTGGACGCGGCGGACTATGTCGATGTCGCCGGCCGCCTGGCCCGCTCGCCGGGGCGCGAACCCGACCGCGACGTGCTCGTCATCGACGTCGAGACGGTCCGGGCCCGCGGCGAGGAGCGCGCGATCAAGGGCCGGCTCCGGCTGGGCGTCTCGTTCGCCCGCGGCGTCCGGCCCCGTCTGGACTTTCTGGCCGGCGACCTCGTCCGGGCCTCGGCCCGCCTCTCGAGCGGAGGCGCCTTCCGGAACTTCGGCGCCTTCTCCTACGAGCGTTATCTGCAGGGCATCGGGGTCCACCGGCGCGGCTCGACGAAATCCTCGCTTCTTGTCGCCCGGCTTTCCCCTGCCCCGGCGTCGTTCCGGTCCTGGATCTCCCGCGTTCGCCGCGGCATCCAGGCCGGGCTCGAGCGCCACTTTCCGGCGCCCGACGGCCTGGACATTTCCTCTTCGGGCGCGGTCCTCGAAGCCCTTCTCCTCGGCGAGGACGGCCGACTGGATCCGGCGACCGTCGAGAACCTCCAGCAGACGGGGCTCTATCATTTGTTCGCCATCTCCGGCGGCCACATCGCCATCATCAGCCTGCTGCTTTTTTCGCTCCTCCGCATCGTTCGGCTGTCGCGCCGGGCCTCGAGCCTCGTTCTCGCGATCTTTCTCGTCTTCTACACGGTCCTCGTCGAAGGCAGCCCCTCCGTTCTGCGGGCGACGCTCATGACCATCGCCCTCCTGACCGGCCGCCTGCTCTGGAAGGACGTCCACGTGCTGAACACGATCGCGGCCAGCGCCTTCGCCCTGCTGCTCCTCAACCCGTCCAGCCTCTTCGACGCCGGCTTCGAGCTGACCTACGCGGCGACCCTCACGATCATCCTCTTCATGGCCCCGCTCGCCCGCCGTCTGCCGCGCCTGCCCTTCAAGCTGTCCGATCTCGCGGCCATGTCCCTCGCCGCCTCCATGGGCGCGGCCCCGCTCATCGCCCGGAGCTTCAACCGTGTCGCCTTTTCGTCGTTCCTGCTGAATTTCCCGGCCATCCCCCTCGTCGGTCTGATCATGGGCCTGGGCTACGCCTTCCTTCCCCTCGCGGCCCTCGCGCCGGCCGCGGCGGGCCCCCCGGCCGCCCTTCTGAAGGCGCTGGTGGCTCTTTTCGCGCTCATCTCGCACGCCCTCGATCCCCTGCCCTGGCTCTCGATCCGCGTCGCGACGCCCCCGCCGGCCATTCTCGCCGGGTACTACGCGACGCTCGGCCTGTCCCTCGTCAGGCCTCGTTTTCGCGCCCAGCGCCCCCTCGTCCTCGCCGTGTTTCTGGTCTTCGGCGTTCTTCTCGTCCATTCGCCGTTCCGGGCCCGCTCACCGGGCCTGCGCATCACGATGATCGACGTCGGCCAGGGGGAATCCATCCTGGTCGAGTTCCCCGGCCGGACCGTGATGCTCGTCGACGGCGGCGGCTTGGCCTCGAGCCCGTTCGACGTGGGAGGCAAGGTCGTCTCCCCTGTCCTGTGGCGGAAGGGCATCACCCGCGTCGACCGCCTGGTCCTGACCCACGCCCACCCGGACCATCTCGACGGCCTCGTCGCCGTCGCCCGGAATTTCCGCGTCGGCGAGTTCTGGGAGGGCCGTCCGGCGCCGGCCGAAGGGGCCTATGCCGCCCTGCTCAGATCCCTGCCGGCGAAGACCGCCCGCCGCGTCTGCGTCCGCGGTGATCGTTTCGAAGCCGGCCCCGTCTCGGTCGAGATCCTCCATCCGGCGCCGGCCGGCGGCCGGCCGGTCCCCGCTCCCGCCTCGAATGATCTCTCCCTCGTCATCAAGATCACCTATGGGGCGACGTCCTTCCTGCTCATGGGGGACGCCGGACCGCTCGCCGAGAAGGAATTGCTCGGGAGCGGGGCGGACCTCCGTTGCGACGTCCTCCAGGCGGGCCACCACGGCAGCGGCGCCTCCACATCGGCCGCGTTCCTGGCCGCCGCCCGGCCCCGGCTGATCCTCGTATCGGCAGGAGAGGGCAACACTTACGGCTTTCCCAGCCCGGACCTCCTCGCCCGGGCTGCGGCGGCCGGGGCCAAGGTCTTGCGGACCGATCTCGACGGGGCCATCGAGATCCGGTCGGACGGCCGCCGTCTGGAGGTTCGCACCGCGGTTCTCCGGCCCCAAAAAAAGGCCGACTTCCGTTTGACACCCGCGACTAAATCCGTGATAATCGCCGTGGACTGAGGAGGGCTTCCGATGCGAAAGATGAAATGGCTGGCGGCGCTCGTTCTGCCGCTCATCCTGGTCTCCTTCCTCCAGTCCCAGAGCCTGGCCGAGCTGGCCAAGAAGGAAAAGGAACGCCGGGCCGCCCTGAAGGGCAAGACCGCCACGGTCATCACCACCGCCGACATCGCCAAGGTCAAGAAGCGCCCGGCCGTCGAAACGGCGAACACGGAACAGGCCGCCGAGGGGACCGAAGGCGCCCAGGTCGAAGGCCAGGCCCAGGAAGGCGCGGCCCCGCCGGCCGGAACCGAGCAGGCCCAGGCGGCGGGAACAGAGGCTGCGGCGGTCAAACCGGCCGAGACGCCTCAGCCGCAGCAGACGCCTCCGACCGAGCCGCCCGCGCTCTCCGAGAAGGACTACAAAGCCAAGCAGGCCGACCTGACCAAGGCCGTCCAGGACAAGCAGGACCTGGTCGACCTCCTGACCCTCAAGATGAACTCGCTCTACCAGGAGCTCTACAGCCTCGACAACCTCAAGTCCCGCGAGCTGCTCCAGGCCCAGATCAGCGACACCTACGACAAGCTCCTCAAGGCCCAGCTGGACACCCAGCAGGCCTCCAAAGATCTCGAAACGTTCCTCGCCACGTCGAAGAAGGAAGAGACCCCGGCGATCTGGATCAAGTAGTGGAATCCGTCCGCTCCGGCAAGCGCGCGCCGAACCAGCTCCGCCCCCACAAGATCTCTATCGATCCGCTCGATTTCGCCGACGGCTCGGCGCTCATCGAGGTCGGCCGGACGCGCGTCCTGGCCGCGGCCACGATCGAAGAGCGGGTGCCGCCGTTTCTGCGCGGCACCGGCAAGGGCTGGGTGACGGCCGAATACGCCATGCTGCCCCGGGCGACCGAGGAGCGGACGCCGCGGGAGCGCACGGCCGGCCGCGTCTCCGGCCGGACCCAGGAGATCCAGCGGTTGGTCGGCCGCGCCCTGCGGGCCGTGACCGATCTCGGCGCCCTCGGCGAGCGGCAGATCATCATCGACTGCGACGTCCTCCAGGCCGACGGCGGGACGCGGGTCGCCTCCGTCACGGCCGGCTGCGTCGCCCTCGGCCTGGCCCTCAAGAAGATGATGGACCAGGGCCTCCTCGGCCAAATGCCCCTGCGCCATCTGGTGGCCGGGACGAGCGTCGGCCTGGTCAAGGGCCGCCCCCTGCTCGACCTCGACTACTCCGAGGACAGCCAGGCCGACCTGGACATGAACGTCATCGAGACCGACCGGGGCGAGCTCGTCGAGGTCCAGGCCGGGGCCGAGCGGAGCCCCTTCTCGCGGCAGGACCTCCTCGGCCTCATGAAGATGGCCGACAAGGGCATCGGCAAGATCATCCAGCTCCAGAAGAAGGCCCTCAAGGAAAAGTCGTTCCTCTTCATGGCCTACGGTTATAAAGACAAGGCCTGAGCGGCCTTGACAATTCTCCCCTGGAATCAATAGAATCTGAGGCTCAAAGGGTTGTTTTTTCGATTTTTGCCCCTTTCCCCCCGGGGCGTCATCTGAAGGAGGTCGTCATGAACCTGACATCCTGGCTCATCCTCGCCGGCGCGGTCATCGTTTTTATCATCCTGGTCATCGTCGTCATGTCCCTGGGCTACCGGAAAGTCGGCCCGAACGAGGCCCTCATCATCGCCGGCGGCCGCAAGCACGCGATCAAGCTCGACGACGGGACGAGGCAGCGCGTCGGCTACCGTTACCGCCTCGGCGGCGGCATCTTCGTTTGGCCCGGGATGGAGAAGGTCTTCGTCCTGCCGATGGACATCATTCCCGTCTCGATCCGGACGCCCGAAGTGCTGACGAGCGGCGGGGTGCCGATCATGGCCGAGGCCTCGGCCCAGGTCAAAGTCGACTCCTCGGACGAGACCATCCACCGCGCCGCCGAGCAGTTCCTCGGCATCGGGCGCGAGGGCATCCGCGACGTGGCCGTCAACGTCCTCGAGGGCAAGGTCCGCGAGGTCATCGGCGGCATGTCCGTCGAGGAGATCTACCGCGGCCGGGCCGAGTTCGCCAAGCGCGTCGCCGCGGCCGTCAAAGACGACTTCCACGCCATGGGCCTGATCATGCTCTCCTTCGCCCTGAAGGACATCAGCGACACCCAAGGCTACATCGACGCCCTGAGCAAGCCGCAGATCGCGGCCGCCAAGCGCGACGCCGTGATCGCCCAGGCCGAAACCGAGAAGGAATCGGTCATCAAGTCCTCCGCGGCCCGCAAGGAGGCCGAGGTGGCCCGGCTCCAGTCCGAGGCCCAGATCGCCAAGGCCCAGTGGGAGAACGAGGCCAAGAAGGCCGAGTCGCAGGTCCTCGTCAACACCAAGAAGGCCCAGGCCGACTTCTCCTACGAGCTCGAGCGGCACCGCCTCGGCCAGGACCTGAAGAAGGAAGAGGCCAAGGTCAAGCAGGTCGAGAAGTCGGAGGCCATCAAGATCGAAGAGCTCGAGATCGCCCGCAAGGAGAAGGAGCTCGAGGCCACGGTCGTCAAGCCGGCCGACGCCCGCAAGTACCAGATCAAAGCCGAGGCCGAGGCCGAGGAGTTCCGCATCGCCGCCGAGGCCAAGGGCAAGTCCGAGGCCCTCAGGCTCGAAGGCCTGGCCGAGGCCGACGAGATCCGGGCCAAGGGCGCGGCCGAGGCCGAGGCCATGATGAAGAAGGCCCAGGCCTGGGAGAAATACACCCAGGCGGCGGTCCTCGACACCTACATCAAGGCCCTGCCCGAGCTGGCCAGGGCCGTCTCCGAGCCGCTCTCGAAGGTCGACAAGATCGTCATCGTCGGCGGCGACAAGGAGCTCGGCACGACCAAGATCACCGGGCAGGTGGCCCAGGTCCTGGCCCAGATGCCCGAGGTCGTGAAATCCCTGACGGGCGCCGACATCAAAGAGTTCCTGAAGGCCAAGCTCTCCCCCGAGGCCAAAGAACCCAAGAAGTGAACGGCCGGCGAGGCAGGTGACCCATGATCTCTGAAAAAGTCCAGCGCATCGGCGCCTCCCCCACGCTGAAGATCTCGGCCAAGGCCAAGGCCATGAAAGCCGAGGGCATCGACGTCGTCGATCTCAGCGTCGGCGAGCCGGATTTCCCGACCCCCGAGCACATCAAGGAGGCCGGCATC
>CAZIQR010000024.1:0-23914 GCA_964541055.1 uncultured Eubacteriales bacterium | reverse complement strand
GACCGCCGCCCTGGCGGCCGTCCTCGCCGGAGGGCCGGCCCTGCTCGCGGCGCAGACCCCGCAGGAAGGCCAGGACAAGGTCGTCCTTCGCTTCGGCCCTGCCGAAGGGACCCGGCTGAGCTACAGCCTCTCGAGCATCGTCAACGTCGAGGGCAAGAATTTCATGGGCGTCAACCTGAACCTGGACGCCGATTCGCGCGGCGAGATCCGGTTCCTCTCCAAAGCGTCGCCGCGCGACACGGTCCGGGCCGACCTGACCAGCCCGGGCATCGACGTCAACATCCGCCTGCCCGAAAAGACGATCACCCAGAAGCTCGGCACGACCGGCGGCGAGGCGCTCGAGGTCGTCTTCAACCGGACCGGCAAGGTCGAATCCATCCGCAACCCGGAAGTGCTCGGGGACGGCAATCCCTTCAACATCTCCATCCCGCAGATCCTGCGCGATTACTTCCCGGCCTTTCCGTCCGAGCCGGTCGGCCGGGGCGAGAGCTGGCTCGAGTCGCGGCGCCTGACCATCCCCTTCCAGGGCCTCGAGCTCCAGGTCAACCTGTCCATCACCTACACGCTCGACGATATCTATCCCGGCAATGACGGTCGCGTCGCCCAGATCTCGGCCGTCTACAGAGTCTCCGTCTCGGGCTCAAGGGACCTCGGCGGGACCCAGGGGACCTTCGAGGGCCAGGGCCAGGGGACCGGCGCGCTCCAGGTCCAGATCGACAAGGGGTGGTTCTCGCAGTATCGCGTCGACTTCGACACGGACGCCGCGTTCGTCATGAAGAACGGCGACAAGCGGCTGGCTGAATTCCCCTTCAAGTTCTCGGCCTTCGCCGAGGTCGTCCTCCTCATGGCCCAGGAGCCCACGCCGGCTATTCGCTGAATCCGTCGATCCGGGCCCAGCGGTCGAGGGCGGTAAAGTAGAGCCCCGATTCTTTGACCTTCTCGCCCGTGACCCTGGACCAGAAGCGTGTATAGAGCCGGACTTGCGGCCGGTAATGGGCGACGAGCATCTCCAGCGCCCGATCCTTCACCGCCTGGTCCTCGCCGGCGATCGACGCGGGCAGGCGGTCGGTCTTGTAGTCGGCGATGACCCAGCCTCCGGGTTCCTCGAAGAGAACGTCGATGGCTCCCGAGAGAAGGACCGGCGCGCCGGGCGCGGCGGCCACCGGCTTGCCTCCGGCCGTGGGCACGAGCCCGATCGAACCGGCCAGCCCCGCATAGTCCGGATCGCCCGGGCCGATCCGGACGGAAAAGGGCACTTCGTAAAGCCGCCGCTGGGCCCGCAGCGACCTCAGCCAGAAATCGGAGCCGGTGATGGCGGCGACGTGCGCGGCGAGGTCCTGCGCCGCGGCCGGGTCCCTGCCGGACACGACCAGGACGTCCCGCGCCATACGGACGAGCTCCTCGGAAGAGGCGCCCGTCGGAACGGAAGCCGCTCCGTCCCCGGGCCTCGCGCCGCCGAGGGTCTTCAAGAGGATGTGGACCTCCGAGCCCCACAGGCCCAGGCCGCCCTTGGCCCATTCGGGCCCCTCCCCTTCCCCCCGGGCGATCGAGGTGACGGTCGCGTGAAGGGATGATGCGGCGGAGGCCCCGGCCATGCGTCGCCGAAGGTCTTGGCGGCCTTTCATCACTTCGTCCGGCTTGACGGCGGTCCTCTTCCGTCGCGGCGGCGGGGCGCACGGCGGCTCCCCGTCGGCGAGGCCGGGGCATTCCGGGAGATCAGCGACCCCGGCCAGGCCCGCCTCGAGGAGGGGCCAGGCCTTCTTGTCCTTGAGATCGCCGCCGTAGCCGCTGACGACGAGGAGGTCCCGGGCCCGGGTGGCGGCGACGTACATCAGCCGGTTCTCCTCGGCCGCCTCGTACTTGAGCTCCTCCTCGGCCGCCGCCTCCCAGCCCGCCGGTTGGGAGACGGTCTTTGTCTGGTGGCCGGCGTCCTTGGTGAAGCGGAAATGGCACGAGGGGTTCTGGCCCGTCCGGCGGACGTGGCGCTCGGGTTCGAAGCCGGCGATCCCGGCCGGGTTGGCCAGCCACACGACCGGGGCCTCGAGACCCTTGGCCTTGTGGAGGTTCATCAGCCGGACCGCGTTCGGTCGGCCGGGGGCCAGGCTCATCTCTTCGACCGGCGTTGCCCCGACCCACTCCGTCATGAAGGCGACGGCGGCCGAGAACGTGGTCATATTCTCGCTTTCACGGCCGCGCAGGACCTCGACGAGCTTCAGGATGTTCCCGGCGCGGCTGCTGCCCATCTCGGACGTGACCAGATGGGTCAGGAGCCCGGCCTGCTGGAGGATGGACTCGAGGGCCGCCGATGGCGGGACGCGGCCCGCGAGCTCGCGCCAGCCGCGCAGGACGCCGAAGGCCCGCCGGACCGCGGCGGAGCCGCCGGCGGCCTCCGGCCCGGCCAGATAGCAGAATCCCCCGCCCGCGGCCCGGTGGCCGAGGAGGTCCTGGTCGCTCAGCCCGAAGAACAGGCCGCGCAGCACGGCCACGGTCGCCACGGGATCGTCGGGATCGTCGAGCGCGGCGAGGAGGTTCAGGACCTCCCGGATCTCGGCGTTCTCGGCGAAGGCGTCGCTGCCGGCGATCTCGAAGGGAATGCCCATCTCCTCGAGCCTGCGGGCGTACCGGCTCATCCGGTCCTTGTAACGGAAGAGGACGAGGAAGTCGCCCGGCTCGGCCGGCCGGGACCCGCCCTTCCCGTCATCGAGGCGGAGGTTCCCGGCCAGGGCCCAGGCGACGAAGCCGGCCACGCGGGCCGAGTCGAGGCCGGCGATGTCCTCTTTGCGGTGGCGGGATACGGCCGGGAGGACGACTTTGCGCACGCCGGAAAGCGTCCCCGGACGGGCCGTCCGCACCGCCTCGAGGGGCATGAAGCCCGCCTGATAGGCGTCGGCTCCGGCCGGGAAGGCGCCCGCGCCCGCGGGATCGAAGAGCGGGTTGATCCACCGGGCGATCTCCGGAAGCGAGCGGAAGTTGGCGCTCAGGGCCAGCGTCTCCCCCCCCGAGGCTTCGATCTTATCCTTGACCAGGTTGTAGATGTCGATGTCGGCCCGGCGGAAGCGGTAGATCGACTGCTTCGGGTCGCCGACGAGGAAGAGCGATCCCGGCGCCGGACGGAGACGCGTCCAGTCGGTCTCGTCGTCGTCCGTGCCGGCGAGGAGGAACAGGATCTCGGCCTGGATGGGATCGGTGTCCTGGAACTCGTCGACCAGGATGGGGTGGAACCTCTTCCGGAAATAGCGCCGGACCTCGGGGTTCTTTTTGAGAAGCCGGGCCGTGATCATGAGCTGGTCCTGGAAGTTCAGCCGGGCCTCGGCGCGGCGCTTTTCGGCGTAGAAGTCGAGGGCCGGCCGGAGGAAGGCCAGGGCCCGGGTATGGCGGAACTCGCGCCAGTCGCGAAGGGCCGGCCCGACGATCCTATCCTGGAAGCACTCCGCAGCGAGTCGAAGCGTCTCGGCGCACAGCGCCCCGACGGCCTTGAGGTCCTTGGGCTCGTCGGCCTTCTGCAAGATCGGCTGCCCGGCTTCCCTTTGGATGTCCCTGATCGTATCAAAAATAACTTTTTTCTCTTTCGGCTCCGGATCCGCGATCCAGCGGTTCTTCGTCACGCCGAGCTTCTTATCAAAAAGCTCGACGGATTCCATGAGCCGACGGCCGTCCTCGAAGCCGATGTTGCGATCCCGGCGGAAGAGGCGGACAAAAATGCTCTGGAGGACATCGCGTCCTTTCTCCGGTTTCTTGACGGGGACGAGGACGTGCCCTTGGCTGATAAGCTTCTTGAGGGCTGTGCGGATAGGGCCGAAGTCCGGCGGCTCATCCCGGCCGCAGACCGCCTCCACGTCCGGGACTTCGGCCATGGCCTTGAAGGCGCCTTCGAGGTCCCCCGGCTGAAGGCCGGCCTCGTCGAGCCCCCGCGGGGCGGCTTCGTTCTCGAGCCGGGCCTTGGCCAGGTATTCGTCCCAGCTCTCTTCGAGCAGGAGGCGGTCCTCGTGCTCTTCGAGCTCGCGGAACTCCGGGTCGATCCCGGCCTCGACGGGCCGCTCGCGGAGAAGCCGGACGCAGAACGAGTGGATGGTGCCGATGAACGACCGCTCGAGGCCGGTCAGGGCGGCGTCGAGGCGGGCCCGGACGGCCTCGTCCTTTTCCCCGAGGCGCGCCTGCTCGAGGGCGACCTGGAAACGGCCGCGCAGCTCGGCCGCGGCCTTGCGGGTGAAGGTCACGGCCGCCAGCGTGTCGATGGTCGAAAGGCCGCCGGCAAGCAAGGCGACCATCCGGTCGACCAGGCTCTTGGTCTTCCCCGAGCCGGCCCCGGCCTCGACGAGGAACGTCGTCCCGAGGTCGAGCCGGATGCGGTCCCGGGCGGCTTGGTCGGGCGGGGTGATGCGCGTCGCCGGTTTCATTTGTACTCGTCGAGCTTGTCGTAGGCTTCAAAAACCTTGGGATTGGCCTCCCGCTTGGCCGCGGAGCTCGCCGGGCCGCCCGAGACGCAGACGGCCCGGTAATCGCAATAATCGCACTTGGCCTCGGGGCCGGCGATGAAATAGCCGTTCGCGAGAAGGGCCAGGAGATCGTTGAGGAGCGACCGGAGCCGGCCCCGGTCGAAGTTCCGGACCATGATCTCGTCGCCCTCGCCGCGCCGCGAGGGGAAGAGATAGCCGCTCTCGGCGACCACGGGGGTCGAGCCCGGCCGCTCCCGGGCCAGGATCTGTTCGAGGGCGACGGCGTAGAGGGAGGGCTGCAGGGTCCGGCCGCGGCCAAAATGGACGAGGTCCTCGTAAGGCGCCGGGCTGCCCGTCTTGTAGTCGATGATGCGGTAGGAATCGCCGCCGATCCGGTCGACACGGTCGATGAAGCCGCGCAGGCGGAACGACCGGCCGCGGCCGAGGCTGATCGGCTCGCCGGGGATCTCTTTCTCGAAGGCCAGGGGCCGGCCTTTGTGCTCGCGCTTCTCTTCGGCCGCGAGGAAGATCGCCAGCGTGTCCATGATGTCGCGGCGCTCGCTCTCGAAGATGGAGTCGGAAGGGGGCGGGACGGTCCGCCGCGTCGCCGCGATGCGGTCCACGGCGATCCGCTCCATCAGCGGGGTGTCGCGGTCCGTCCGGACATCCCGGCCCGTCGCCGCGGCCTCGGTCATGAAGTCGCAGAGGATCTCGTGGATGAGGCTGCCGCGCTGAAGGGGGTCGAGCCAACGGCTCCGGTCGTAGGAGACCTCCTCGGGCGGCTGGACGTGGAGGACGTGCCGCAGGAAATAAGCGAACGGGCACTTGGCCAGGAACTCCAGGCGCGTCGCCGACATGACGGCCTTGGTCCCGGCCACAGGATCGATCTCGGCCCGGACCGGCGTGATGTCGACGAGGCCGTCGTAGGCGGTGAGCTTCGCGCCGGCCCGCGCGGCGGCCGCGGCGAGGCCGGCGGCCAAATCCGGGAAATTCGCGGCGACCGACCGGGGCCCGTCGGGCCTCGGCACGGCCAGGAGCCGGTCGAGCCACCATTCCCCTTCGTCAAAGGCCCGGCCGGCCCCCCGCGGGAGAAAGCCCGAGGCCTCGTCCAGAGCGGTCTCGAGCGCCGCGTAATCCAGGTCCGGGTCGCCGCGGAGCAGCCGGAAGGCCTGGAGCAGGATCGACGAGGGGAACGACGGCCGGCCCTCGATGAGATCGAAGGACGAGTAGCTCAGGACGATCCGTCCGCGGATCGAGGCCAGCGTCGAGGCCAGGCCGTAGAGGTTGGCCCTAAGGGTGTCGCCCGAGGTGGGGAGCGTCGCCGAGATCGCGGTCCGCTCCTCGTCGAGAAGGATGGGGTCCTGAAGGCCCCGGCCCGGGAACGAGGCCTCGTCGAGGCCGGCGACGAACGTGGCCGCCCGCCCCGAACGGCCGCCGGTCGCGAGGCCGGCGACGTGGAGATGGCCGGCGAGGGGCGGAGAGGCCCCGACGCGAAGCGAGGCCCCGGCCGAGCGGATGAGGTCGAGGGCTTCCTTCAGGGGCAGGGCCGGGAACGGGCTTTCCGTGACGAATTCGTCGAGCCGGTCGAGGAGGGCGCGGCGGGCTTTGTCGTCGAGCTCGGACCCGGTTCGTCCGTGGTCCCGGATAAGCCCGGCGAAAGCCCGGGCCAGAAGCCGCAGATCGGTGCCTCCGGCGGCGTCGGGTCCGGGGATCCGGTCGAGGATGCGGCGAACGGCCGCCGCCAAGAGCTCGATCTCGGCGATGGCTTCTCCGAATGACGCTTTGACCTCGTCCGCGTCATCGCCCTCGTCGCAGCCCGAGGCCTCGAGGCGCGCGGCGAGGTCCGCTTTCTTGCTCTCGCGGAGAGCGGCCAGCCGTTCGAGGTAACGGTCCCGGCCCCAGCCGATCATGGCGCTCCGGAGATGGCGGCAGGCCGTGCGGGCCGTGAACGGAAGCTCCGAGCCGGCGCCCGCGAGGACGAGGTCGCCGGTTTCGAGGAGACGGCACAGATCATCGCTGGCGAAGTCGCCGGCCAGCCAGTCGGCGAGGCCGAAGAAGAGCCGTCCCGGGGACGTGAAGGACACGGCGACGCCGTCTCCGAAGGTGACGGGCAGGCCGGTCCTCGCGGCGAGAAGATAAAAGATGGTCGCGTGGGGCGAGCCGGACGGGGCTAGGACCTCGGCCTGATCGAAGGGCGTCTTCGCGTCATAGAGGCGGCGCAGGATCTCGCGGCATTCGTTGCCCGGGCCGAGGGCCCGGAAGAGCTCGATCGGCGGCGCCTCCTCGAGACGCGGCGCTTCCCGCGGCTCGAAGAGCCAGGACATCCGGCCGGCGCTCGCGCGGTCGGCGGGGACCGGTTCCGGCCAGCATGACCGGGGGCGCTCCAGGCCGAAGACCGCGTCGCCGGGAACGATGACGAGGCGGTCGCCGCCGGCGGCGCGGACGAGCCCGGCTTCGAGGCGCGAGAGCCTCAGGTCCGCCGGGCAGAGGATCCAGGCTTGGAGCGGCGGGTGGGCGGCGGCGGACTTGGCGGCCCGGTCATAGAGGGACGCCAGGTCGAGAAGGCCGTCGTCCTCCAGGGCCTTTTCGTAGCGCTCGAGAAGAAGGGCCAGCTCGCGGCCCTTTTGCGGCACGAGGAACCCTTCGGGCTTGAGGTCGGCGCTCGTCCGGCCGTCGAAGCGGAGGTCGCGGATGGACCGGTGCAGCGCCTTGGACAGGCCGGGGGTCGCGCCGGCCGGCCCGAAGTAATCGAGACGGCCGGCGGCCAGGAGCTCGCGAAAAAGCCGGTCGGTCAGGGCCAGCTCGGCCGAGGCCGTCATGGGCTTGGCCGGGCCGGCTCCGCCGCCCCACGCCATCCATTCGGCGGCCAAGGCCGGCAGGGTGACGAACCGGAGGTTGACCCAGGACCCCGCCTCCCGCGTCAGGGCTTCGCCGATCTCCCGGCCGGCGACGAAGGACGGGCCGATGAAGACCTTCTCGTCGAGGGCGTGAATCTGGCAGAATCCCGCCAGGAAGCGGACGACGGCGCTCATCGGCGCTCCGGCATCTTATAAAGAAGCACCCGATGGTCGCGCTCGCTCCCCCCGGGCAGGATCTCGGTCTTGACGATGCGGGCGTCCCAGCCCGGGATCTTGTAGTCATGGGAAACGATGCGGGCGCCCGGTCCCAGGTCCCGATCGAAGAGCGGGGCCAGGGTCTCGAGCGATTCGGGGAGAAGGTAGACGAGGATGACCGTGGCCTCGGTGAGGCGCGTCTTGGTCGCGTCCTGCCGCACGAAGCGCACGAGGCCGTCGACGCCCTCTCGGGCGGCGGCCGCGCGGCACTCCTTGAGCAGGGCCTCGTCGAGCTCGATGCCCACGCCGCGGCAGCCGCGGGTCTTGGCCGCGGCGATGACCATGCGGCCGTCGCCGCAGCCGAGATCGTAGACGACGTCCTTCGGGCCGATCCCGGCGAGCTCGATCATCCGGGTCACGACCTCTGGCGGCGTCGGGACGAAAGGGGCCAGGTCGGCCTCGTCCGCCCGGCCGTGGGAGCCGGGATAGACGCGGATGACGTTCGCCTCGTCGTACCGAAAGCTGTAGGGGCGGCCGGGATGGACAAGATAGCTGACGGTGCGGCGGCCGCTGTCATAGGAGATCTCGACGGGGACGTCGGTCACGATGCGGTCGACGGACCCGACGAGAAGGGTTCGGACCTTGGCCGAAGGGCCTCCGAGATTGACCGTATAGGTGACCGGCTGTTTGGTTACGTTCCGCAGCGTCGACTCCTCGTGAAAGGCCATCGAGCCCGGACCCGAGGCGGCCAGGTCGATCCGGCTCACGGCCTCCTTGGCCGGCCGGCCGACGAAAAGCGCCAGCACGGCCAGGACGAGGAATCCGGCGGCGATCAGGGCCTGTACGACGCGCTTCATGACAGGCCCAAGTTAGAACAGCCGTGACCCGAAGTCAACGCTAGAACAGGACGAGCCATGCGGCGACGAGGACGACGACGGTCCGGGCGAGGATGCGGATGATCGCGCTCATTTCGGCTTCTCCTGTCCCCGCGGGAGGCGGCCGGCCTTCAAGCCTCAGGCATAGAGCGTGCCCGTGTTGACGATGGGGTGCATCTCCGTCTCGGAGACGAGGGCGACGAGGAGGTTGTTGACCATGGCCGCTTTCTTCTCTTCTTCGAGCTTGATGAGTATCGGGCAAACCTCTGGGCAGAAACAGAGCGAAGCGATCCGGAGCCTTAAAACTCGACTAAGCGAAGAAATCGCCGGGGACGGCCCGCAGCCGGCTGATGTCCCGGACCCGGTCGGCGATGTCGAAGCCCTTGGCGCAGACGGCCGCGCAGGAGTCACAGCCGCCGCAAGGATCGTCGTCGAGGTCGAGGGAGGCGACGAGCTCGTGGGCCGCCTGCAGGTTCCGGTAGCCGTAGGCGTACATGTAGCCGCGCATCAGGTCGGGGATGGGCAGGCCCTTCGGGCATCCGGGCAAACAGCGCTCGCAGTGCTGGCAGTAGAGCCCGGCCACGGGCTCGCCGAGCCGCAGGTCCTTGAGGTCCTCCGGCGTCAGGCGGATGTCGGTCACGACCGACCAATCTTCCTTGAGCTGATCGAACGTGGTGAAACCGGGGATGGCCGTGGTCACGTTGCGGTCGTTGAGGACCCACTTGAGGGCGGCCCGCATGTTGATGGGCTGCGTCTTGGCCTTGTCCCAGAAGGCGCCGGCCTGGGTCTTCATGGCCACGATCCCGAGGCCGGCCGCGGTCGCCTCGGCCACGGCCTTGCGCAGGTCCTCCCGGTAGTCCTTCTGGAAGTTATACCCGGTCAGGATGACATCATAGGCCTTGGTGGCGATCGTCGCCCGGATCACGGCCGGCTCGTTGCCGTGCGTGGTGATGCCGATGAAGCGCGTCTTGCCGGCTTTCTTGACCTTCTGGAGGGCGGCGATGACGGCCGGGTCCTGAACGGTCTCGGCGGTCGTATTGTTGTGCAGGTAGAGGATCTCGACGTGGTCGAGGCCGAGGCGCCCAAGGGACTCGTCAAACTTGGACAGGAAGGCCTTTTCGAAGGCCCCGCCCGTGAGCCCTTGCATGGCCTTATCCCGGCCCGGGCCGGGGATCTTCGTGGCGATGATATAGGAATCCCGCGGCCGGCCCTTGATCACCTCGCCGATCATCTGCTCGTTCCGGCCGCGCTGGTAGCCCCAGGCGGTGTCGAGCATGACGATGCCGGTCTCCAGGGCGGCCTGGACGACGGCGGGGTTGTCGGCGTTCATGACGCCCATGCTGACCACGGGCATCTTGAGCCCGGTCCGGCCGAGGGTCCGGACGATGGGCTTGGGCCCCGAGGCCTCGCCGGCCAGGCTCTGGCCGTGGCAGGCCTGGAGCGTCGAGGCGCCGCCGACGGCGGCCAGCCCGGCCAGTCCCGTCTTGATGAAGGCCCGTCTCTCGATCGTTCTCGCGTTGTCGCTCACTCTCTCCTCCTGCGTCCGAATATCCCCCTGGGCCGCCCACGCCGCCGGCTCCCGGCCGTCCTCCGTCCCCGGCCCAGAGGCCATTCTATCGAGGACACAGGGTTTGTCAACGGCTTTCGGCCGCACGCGCCTCCGCGTTTGACATTTGGGAGGCCGGGACTATACTTCATGACGCCATGAGCCGAGCCTGGGCCCGAACCTTCGTGTCCGTCCTCGCCATGGGACTCATCGTCGGCCTCACGTCCGGCCAGACGAGCTCCGGGACCGGCGCGTTCCCCTTCCGGACCTTCTTTTCCGTGCGCTCCGCCCAGCCCGACGACACCATCCCCGAGGTGATGCGCGACCAATTCGAGAAGGACGACGGCAGCCCGCTCCGCTCGGTCGCGATCGACCTCAACGGCGACGGCACCCCCGAAAAGCTCGTCCTCTGCGGCGTCCCGGCCTCGTCGGGCGGCCGCCAGTGGCTCGTTTTCGACGTCAAGAACGGGACCAGCCGCGGCCTCGTCGTCGGCACGGTCATCTTCGTCGGCCGTGACACCGACGGCGGTTTCTCCCGGCTCGAGACCTACTGGAAGCAGGGCGGCGACATGTCGGTCGTCTCCCGCTACGGGTTCGATAGGACCCGCTATGGCCGGACGGGGACGCGGGCCCTAACCCTCTGGGAAGCCAGCGAGTACTTCCGGGCCAAAGGCCCTCTCGACCTCGAAACAGAGCTCGTCGAGATCAAATAACCGATGTCCTTCGGGCGCAGGCTCCTTTCTTCCCTGACAGCCCTCATCGTTATTCCGCTCCTGCTCGCCCTCGCCGAGACGGCCTGCAAGCGTTCTCCAAGCGGGAACGGTCCGGGACAGGCCGGCCGCCGGCTCAAGATCGCCGTCATCCCCATGGGGACCACGCACGAGTTCTGGAAATCGATCCATGCCGGCGCGGAGAACGCCGCCCGCGACCTCGGCGTCGCCATCGTCTGGAAAGGCCCGCTCAAGGAAGACGACCGCAACGAGCAGATGGAGATTTACGAGACCCTGGCCGCCTCCGGGGCTGACGCCATGCTCCTCACGCCCATCGACGACCGGGCCATGCTCCGGCCGGTGGCCGAAGCCCGCCGGGCCGGCGTCCCAACGGTCATCTTCAACACCGCGCTCCAGGGCGGCGAGCACATCGCCTTCGTCTCGACCGACAACTACCGCGGCGGCGTCCTCGCGGCCCAAGCCGTCGGCCGGCTGACCTCAGGCCGGGGCAAGCTGATCCTGATGCGGGTCATCGAGGGTGTCGAGGGCACGCGCCAGCGCGAAGAGGGCTTTCTCGCCACGCTGCGCACCGAGTTCCCGGGGATCGAGGTCGTCTCGGAAAACCAATACGCCGGCCCCTCGACCGAAAAGGCCTATCAGACCATGGAGAACCTGCTCTCCCGCTTCGGCGCCGTCGACGCCGTCTTCACCCCCAACGAGTCGACGACCTTCGGCGCCCTCCGGGCCCTCCAAGACCACGGCCTCGCGGGAAAGATCGTCCACATCGGCTTCGACTCCTCGGCCAAGCTCATCGAGGCCCTCGGCACGGGAGACCTCCAGGGCCTCGTCCTCCAGGACCCCTTCGCCATGGGCTACGAGAGCCTGAAGACGGCCGTGGCCTATCTCCGCGGCCAGCCTTACGAGAAGACGGTCTCGACGGCCGTCGTCCTCGCCACGCGCGAGAACATGAACGATCCGGCTATCGCCCGCCTGCTCCGGCCCGACCTCTCCATCCTCGACGGACCAAGGAGAATGCCATGATCCCGATCGGCCGCGCCTTCGCCCTCGCCGCCGCCGGCGGCCTCCTCGCCCTGGCCCTCGCCGCCGCCCCGCCGCAGGGACGCCTGCACATCATCTCCTCGAGCCACCAGGACATCGCCTGGATGGACTCGCCGGAAAAGTGCATCGTCTTCCGCGACACCAACTGCATCACGCCCGCCCTAGCGATGATGGCCAAGGACCCGGTCTATTCCTTCACCATGGAGAACATGCTCAACTTCATGGAATATATCGAGCGCCATCCCGACCGGGCGGACGAGGTGGCGAAGCTGACCCGCGAGGGGCGCTTCGAGTGGGGCGCGACCTTCAATCAGCCCTACGAGTCCCTCCTCTCGGGCGAGCAGCTCGTACGCGAGACCTATTTCGGACGGCTCTGGCTGAAGCGGACCTTCCCCGGCACCGACGCCAAGGTCTATTTCAATCCCGACGTGCCGGGCCGGGCGGCGCAGATGCCCCAGATCCTGGCCAAGGCCGGCATCCCCTATATGGTCATGAGCCGCTATCACGAGGGGTTCTACCGCTGGGCGAGCCCCGACGGGAGCTCCGTCCTGACCTACTCGCCGGGCCATTACGGGAACGCCGCCGCTTATTTCAACGCCAAGCCGGACGAGGGCGTCAAGGCCATCGCCGACAAGATCGCCAAGTGGTCGGGCTATTACGCGGAGCGTGCCCTTCCGGCCGAATATCCGCTCCTCAATTCGGTCGATTTCTCGCAACCGACGGACTTCGCACCGCTCATCGCCGCCTGGAACGGCGCCGGCAAGCCGGTCATGGCCTATTCGACCGCCCGCAAATTCTTCGAGAGCGTCGACGTCAAGGCGGCCAAGCTCCAGACGATCACGGGAGAGCGGCCGGGGCTGTGGCTCTACATCCACGGCCCGACCCACCACTGGGCCATCACCGCGGCCCGCGAGGCGGCCCGGCTCCTCCCCGCGGCCGAGGCCTTCAGCACGGTCCGGTCGCTCCTCGAAGGCGACTTTTCCCATTATCCGGCCAAGCGCCTCGAGGCCGCCTGGATGGCCGAGATCTATCCCGACCACGGCTGGGGCGGCAAGGAAGGCCAGATCACGGACCGCCTCTTTCGCAAGAAGTACGAATTCGCCCGCGACGAGGGCCGGGCGATCGTCAACGAGGCCCTCAAGGCGATCACCTCCCGCATCGCCCTCGATATGAAAAAGGGCCGGCCCGTGGTCGTCTTCAACAGCCTGTCGTGGCCTGTCACGGCCCCCGTGGTCGTTCCGCTCCCGCTGGACTACGACCTCAAAGGCCGTCCCCTTCAACCTCTCATGGATTACCGGATCGTCGACGCCGACGGAAAAGAATGCCCCTCTCAACGGCGGCCTCACCGGGCCTCCGGAGAAAATCCCTTTCAGGAGATCGAGTTCATCGCCGCGGGGGTGCCCGCGCTCGGCTACAAGACGTTCTATTTCGTCGAGGCCAAGGCGCCCGACCTAAAGGCATTTCCGGACAAGACATCCGAGGTCGAGAACGAGTTCTATCGCCTCCGGCTCGCGCCGGGCGGTATCGTGAGCCTCTTCGACAAAGAGCTCGGCCGCGAGGTCCTGGACACCCGCAAGTTCCTCGGCTTCGAGGTCTTCACCATGCGCTCGGTCGGGAACGGCGCAGGCGAGTTCGGCCGGGTCCAGCAGCCGACGATGGAGGGCTTCGACTCGCTCGGCCGTCATGAACCGGACTGGCATGTCGTCCATGACGAATCCGGTCCGCTGAAGACCGTTCTGGCGCTCGAGCAGCCCATGGCTGATTGCACGGTCCGCCAGAAGCTCATCGTCTACAACACGGTCAAGCGCATCGACTGCGAGGTCGAGCTAATCGGCTTCGACGGCAACCCCTACCGCGAGTACCGGCTGGCCGTTCCGGTGGCCGCGGAAAAGGGGGATGTGGCCTATGAGATCCCCTTCGGCGTCCTCGAGGTCGGCAAGGGCGAGATCGCCGGCACAGGCGGGCCCGCTTACGGCAACCTGGTCTACGACGAGCTCTGCTCCGAGATCCGGCCCCGCGAGGTCCAGAACTTCCTCTATGCCGGAGGCGCGGACTTCGGCGTGACCCTCTCGACTTCGGTGGCCGTCAACGACGACAAGGACCCGACGAACGACCCGGTCCCCTACCCCATCCTTCAACCGATCTTGCTCGCGTCGCGGCGGAGCTGCCACAGCGAAGGCAACTGGTACCTGCAGGAGGGTGACCACGACTATCGCTTCTCGCTGACAAGTCACGCCGCCGGATGGCGGAACGGCTATCGGGCCGGGATCGCGGCCAACGCCCCGCTCATGGCTGTCCCGACGAACGTCTATCCGTCCCAAGGCCTGCCCGAGTCCCTGAGCTTCCTGCCGTTCACAGCGCCGAACCTGGCCCTCGCGACCATGAAGAAGGCCGAGACGGACGACGCGGTGATCGTCCGGGTTTACGACGTCGAGGGGAAAGACGGCGAGACGGAGATCCGCCTGCCCGTGCCCGTCAAGACGGCCGTCCGGACGAACATCATCGAGGAGCCGGGCGCACCGATCAAGACGGTCAAGGGACGGCTCCTTCTTCCGGTCGGGCACAACGCCATCGAGACGGTCAAGCTCGTGCCGGAGACACCGAAAAAATAGGACCGCGCCGGACGGAACGGCGCGGCCTCAATCTTCCCGGATCCGGGTGAGCTCGAGGACGACCGGCGTGTCCGCGTCCGGGCAGGGGTGGGTCAGCGTATCCGGGTGGTCCTTGGCCCAGGGGAATTAGCACGAACGGGGCCCGGGTTCCCCGGCCGCACGCGACGTGAGAATATCCGCCCGGTCCGGTCGTCCTTTCTAATGAAACCACGCTGGGAGGCCCCATGAAAAACAAGCTGACTCCGGAAGAGTTCGTCATCCTGGCCATTGACCGCTTGAGGCTCGAGAACTACAAGGGCATTCATACGGTCTACAGCGGCTTCAACGACGCCTTCAAGTCCTATTTCGACGGCGCCAACCCGATCGACGCGACCGGCGAGCTGGCCCGCCTGGGCAGGATCGTGCTCCGTCCCGTCAAGGGCGGGGTCATGCTCTACCGCCCCGGCGAAGGGCCGGAAATGAGCCGCGGCGACATGGCCCTCAAGAAGATGGGCCTGCTCGAAAAGGCCTGAGAGCGCCCGCCCCGCGACGTTTGCTTTTTTCCGGCCGGCGTTCCATACTGCGCGGCGGAGGCGCCATGCAACGACCGGTCCATCACGGCAGGCTCGTGAGAAGGGTCCTTCGGGGCCTTTCGGCCGGGTCCGTCGCCCTGGCTCAGCTTCTGCTCTGTCCGCCCGCCGCGCCGGCCCAAACCCAGACCGGCGACGCATCGATCGGCGCCCGGTACGTTTTTACCTTCCCGGGGATCCAGGGCGAGATCCCGGTGCGCATCCATCAGCCCGCCGCCGGTACGGACAAGACCGGACCGCCGCCGGCCCTCTACGTCCTCGAGATCGCGGACGATTTCGTCTACGCTTCGGCGGTCGCGGACTTTCTGGCCCACTGCGGCCGCATCCCGGGACTGGTCGTGGTCGGCATCGACGTCGACAAGATCTCAGGCCCGCCCCAGGGCATGATCGCGTTCCTGGACAAAGCGCTGATCCCCTTCGTCGAGAAGACCACGGGCGCGGGCCCGCGCCGCGTCGTTTTCGGCCACAGCGGCCGGTCTTTCGCCGCCCTTTACATTTTGCTCGAGCGGCCGGACCTGTTCGAGGGCTACATCTGCCCCGGCCTCGGCCTGAGCTGGCCCCTCGAAGAGGGCCGCCTCGACTTCACGGCGATGGCCGAACAGCGTTTCGCGAAAGCGACGACGCTCGCGAAGTCCTTCATCTTCAGCCTCGGGGACGAAGACAAGTTCTTCGCCGGGATCGAGCGCTTCACGGCCATGCTCGAGGCCAAGGCCCCGGCGGACCTCCGCTGGAAATACCTGCGGCTCCCCGGGGAGGACCACGAATCGACCAAACTCGAAACGCTCTATCGGGGTCTCACATTCGTCTTCCCGGCCAGTCCGTCAACGAAGAAATAGGCCCGAGCCCGGTCAGGGAGGGAGAACGTGGCCAAATGGTCCCGACGGAAGTTCATCGCCGGAGCGGCCCAGGCGGCAGCCGGGACCGCGGCCGCGTCGAGCGCATCCTGCCTGGGCGGCAAGCCGGTCCGCGGCGGAAAACGGAACGTCGGTGAGGGCCGCCAGGTCGAGGTCCCGCTCGACGGACGATGGCTCTTCCGGACCGACCCGGAAAAGAGAGGCGACGGCGCGACGTGGTTCGATCCCGCGACGCCGGTTGCGGATTGGGAAGAGGTCGAGGTCCCCTCGACGTGGCAGACGGCCGCGAAAACCTCCGGCTATGTGGGTGTCGCCTGGTACCGTCGCGAGTTCGACGCCCCCGAGGATTGGCGCGACAAAGTCGTCCGCATCGAGTTCGAGGCCGTCTTCCACACCGCCCGGGTCTTCGTCAACGGCAAGAGCGCCGGCTCCCACGACGGCAAAGGCTACACCGCCTTCGCCCTGGACATCTCGCCGCTCCTCGCGCCGGGAGAACGGAACACATTCGTCGTCCGGGTCGACAACTCCTTCCTCCCCGGCCTGTTGCCGCGGAAGGATTCCTACGATTGGACGCCCGACGGCGGCATCACCCGTCCCTGCCGGCTCATCGTCACGCCGCCGGTCTATCTCGAAGCCGTCTGGATCGACGCCGTTCCCGATCTCGCCAAGGGCACGGCCGCGCTCGACGTCAAGGCCGTCGTCCGCAGCACCGCCCCCGATCCGGAGACGGTCCGGCTCGGCTTCCGCGTTTCGGAACAGGGCTCAGGGACCGCCGTCGCCGAGAACACCGAGGCGATGGCCGGCGAGATCGGCGCCCGCACGACCCGTGAGATCGCCCTGCCGTCGATCACTCTCGACCGGCCCCGGCTCTGGCATTTCGACCACCCTTACCTCTATGAGCTCGAGGTCGAGGTCGGCCGCAAGGACGGGACGATCCACCGGCTGCCGGCGACCTTCGGCATCCGCACGATCGAAGTCCGGGGCACGGAGTTCAGGCTCAACGGCGAGCCCGTCCGCCTGGCCGGGGTCGAGCGCATGGCCGGCAGCCACCCCGATTTCGGCATGGCCGAGCCGTCGTCCTGGATCGCCCACGACCACGACGATCTCAAGGACCTCAACTGCGTCCTGACCCGGGTCCACTGGCAGCAGGACCGGCGGATCATGGACTATTGCGACCGCCGCGGCATCCTCATCCAGGTCGAAGTGCCGACCTGGGGCGGCGGCACGTTCCAGAGCCTCGGGCCGGGCGAGATCGGAACCCTGACCGACAACGGCCTGGCCCAGCTGCGGGAGATGATCGTCCGCGAGCGCAACCACCCCTGCGTCTTCTCATGGGGTTTGTGCAACGAGGTGGACGGCCAGAACCCCATCGCGCAGGCCTTCGTCCGGAGCATGCTCCGCGAAGCCAAGCGGCTCGACCCGGGACGGCTCTGCTCCTACGCCTCGAATTCGCTGCAGACGACGCCGGAGCGCGATGTCGCCGGGGAGATGGACTTCATCGAATGGAACGAATACTACGAGACCTGGTACGGCGGCAGCCTCGAGACCATGCGGCAGAACCTCGAGGCCGTCCACCGGGCCTTTCCCGACAAGCCCGTCGTCATCTCCGAATACGGCTATTGCGCCTGCACCGCGGACCGGCCCGAGGACGACGCCCGCCGGGCGGCCATCCTCCAAAGCCACAACGCCGTCTTCCGGGATTGTCCTTGGGTCGGCGGAACGATCTTCTTCGACTACAACGACTATCGGACCCACATGGGCGACAAGGGACAGGACGTTCTCAAGCAGCGGGTCCACGGCGTCGTCGATCTTTTCGGCCGCCGCAAGCCGTCCTACGACGTGCTCCGCCGCGAATCGAGCCCGATCCTCGCTCTCGAGGTCCGGCGCGAAGGCCCGGCGTTCCGGGCGGTCATCCGGACGAGGCTGGACCTTCCGGCCTATGCGCTCGAGGGCTATGCCTTGCGCTGGACGGTCTACGGCCCCGGCGAGGTCCCGGTCGAGCGGGCCGAGACGCCGCTCGGCCGCCTCGCACCCGGGGCGTCGGCGGAGATCGGCTTCGAGCCCAAGACGAAGGACATCCGGAAGACCGCGGTCGAGGCCGTCCGGCCGACGGGCTTTTCGGCCGCCACGGCCTTCGTCACGACAAGCGTCGACGGCCGCTAGCTCGGATCATTCACGGATCGAGACGGCTCGCGCCGGCCCCCCGGTCTTACATCCCGGCCGGGGCGGCGGGCGCCGGTCCCGGCTTTTCCTCCATGTATTGGATGTAAAGGTCGGTCAGGTCCTCCTGGGCCAGATCCTGGACGGTCTTCATCATGACGAGGTGGCCCCGGCGCATGAAGCCGATGCGGTCGGCGATGAGCTTGGCCCGGAAGATGTCGTGGGTCGACATGAAGACCGATTTCCCGGTATCGCGCATCTGGACCAGGATCTCCAGGAACTCGCGGCCCGACTGCGGGTCGAGGCCCGAGGTCGGCTCGTCGAGGAGGACGTTGGCCGCGTCCTTGACCAGGGCGATGGCGATGCCGAGCTTCTGGCGCATGCCCTTGGAGAAGTTCTTGACGCGGCGGTCGAAGGCCTCCTTCTGCAGGCCGACCCGCTCGAGGACGGCGCCGTAGTCCTTCTTCGTCAGGCCGCGCTTGCCGGCGAGCTTGCTGAAATAGTCGAGGTTCTGGATGGCCGTGAAGTTGCCGTAGAGCATGACGTTCTCGGACACGAACGAGACGTGGCGTTTGGCCTGGAGCGGGTCCTTGGCGACGTCGAGGCCCTCGACGAGGGCCGTGCCCGACGTCGGCGGGATGAAGTTCAGGAAGAGGTTGATGGTCGTCGTCTTGCCGGCGCCGTTGGCCCCGAACATGCAGAAGATCTCGCCCGGCTCGACCTTGAAGGTCAGGCCGTCGAGGGCCAGCTCGCCGTCCTCGTAACGCTTGGTCAGGTTGATGGCTTCGAGCATGGGGGCCTCCTTAGCGGACGTCGTAGCGCAGGAACGAGACGTAGGCGCCGACGAAAAAGACGATGATCATGACGACGAGCAGGGCGAAGTCGGGGATGGTCCGGACGACGGCCCGGCTCAGCCATTCCGGCTGGTAGACGTGCTGGGGCATGTCGTCGATCTTGATCCGGCCCATCTCGCCGGTCTGCATGTTGATGCCCTCTTTGAGCTTGGAGTTGGCCCACTTGGTGTAGATGGGCTTGTAGGCCCGGATCGAGGCCAGGAAGCGCTCGTACTCGTCGACGCCCGTGCGGGCCAGGGTCATCGAGCCGAAGGTCAGGGCCGAGGCCGGCGAGATCCGGGACAGGTTGACGGCCAGGGTCTGCTGGGCGCTCTTTCGCTGCTGATAGTCGCGCTCGATGGCGGCGTTGTTCTCGTCGATCTTGGTCGTTAGCTGCTGGTTGAGCTCCTGGACATAGGCCAGGTATTTCTCCTGGAACGCCTTGGGGTCCTTGTCGGCGCCGACCCGGTTCTTCTGGACCCACTCGATGGCCGTCTTTTGCCCTTCGCTCTGGATCTGCTGGAGGAAGGCGTCCTTTTTGGCCGTGATCTCGTGGACCGAGGGGATGGGCTTGACCTGGCCGGCGGCGATGACCGCCGCCTTGGGGATGACCATGACGATGAGGACCCAGGCGAAGAGCAGGACGAGGAAGCTCGTCGACGAGCGCGACGTCCGGGCCGAGACGAAGAGGCCGAGGCTGAAGAAGACCGAGAGATAGAGGAAGAACATGACGAAGATGAGGAGCAGGCGGGCCCAGTCCTGGCCGCCGAAGGAGAGGTCGGGGGCGATGACGAGGACGAGGAGGCTCAGGAGGAGCGGGATGAGGAGGGGCAGGAGGAGGCTGATATAGCCGCCGATGGCCTTCCCGAGGATGAGCCGGTCGCGGGGGACGTCGTTTGAGAGGGCCAGCTTCAGCGTCCCCTTCTCCTTCTCGCCGACGATGGCGTCGTAGGTGAAGAGGATGGCGAACAGGCTGAGGACGATCTTGACGATGAACATCAGGTCGAGCGAGCCGAAGACGGCGAAGACGGGATTGCTGCCGTACTTGGAGTCGACGAGGTTGGGTTCGTAGGCGACGTTGACCGAGGCGACGCGGCCCACGTCCTCTTCGATGCCGGAGACCACGGTCCCCAGGACCTGGGGCGGCTTGCTGATCTTGACGCCGATGCCCATGATCGACTGGATGTTCGGCTGGCTCTCCAGGTTTTTCTTGTTGAGCGCGACCGAAGCCGTGTACTCCTTCTTCTCGGCCCGGTAGTTCGTCACCCCCGTGTAGACGGAGAGCAGGATGAGGATGGTGCAGAGGAGGAAGGTAAAGACGAACTTCGGGCTGGTGATGTTGTCCAGGATCTCTTTCTTGATGATGTCTCGAAGCATGCCGGCCTCCGATCGCGAAGACGAGGAATGGGCGGAAACCCGCGGGGGTATCCGCGGTATTATACGTCAAACGGGCCGGCGGGTTCACGCCGGCCTTGACCGGCCGCCCGAAGGGCCCTATGATTCCGGCATGGCGCCGTACGGCGAGGCCCGAAAGAAGCGGACACAAGAACGCTGGATCCTCACCATCGCCGGATTAGCCGTGGCGGTCGCCCGGATCCTCTCCTGCGATGGAAGCGCCCGGCCGCCCGTGGCGGCCGGCCCGCCGGCCCAGGAGGTCCGCCTCGACTTCAGCCGCCCCACGGTCCCTGCCTCAGGCGGCGTCGCCTATCATCCGGTCGAGCAGGGGGCCTACGATGACGGCCGTCTTCCGCTCGACTTCCACGCCGACCTCGGCACGCCCAAGAAGAGCGGCTCGGCCCGGACGGCCAAGGGCGGGACGATCGTCATCGAAGGCGCCGGGGCCAACATGTGGTTCGGGCAGGACGAAGGGCACTTCGTTTGGAAAACCATCAAAGGCGACTTCATCGTCAGCGCCCGCGTCGCCTTCGAGGGGCCGGGCGTCGAGGACCATCGCAAGATCGGCTGGATGGCCCGCTCGACCCTGCACGGCGCTTCGGCCCAGACGAGCGCCGTCGTCCACGGCGACGGCCTCGTCTCGCTCCAGTTCCGGCGGGAACCGGCGACGGACACGGAGGAGATCCGCCTGCCCTTGGAGGGCGCCGACCAGATCCAGCTCGAGCGGCGGGGCTCCACATATGTCATGTCGGCGGCCCGCTTCGGCGAGCCTTATGTCAGCGAGAAGATCGAAGGCGTCGATCTCGGCGCCGAGGCCCTGGTGGGGCTGTTCGTCTGCTCTCACAACCCGGATGTCGTCGAGAAGGCCCGGTTCACCAACGTCCGCGTGACCCTGCCGCCGCCGGTTGACTTCGTGCCTTATCGGGATTACCTCGGCGGCGCGATCGAGCTCCTGGATGTCGACACCGGAACACGCCGGACCGTCTACGCCCCGGGGCTTCCCATCCAGGCCCCGAACTGGAGCGAGAACGGCCGCTTCCTGTTCTTCAATGTCGACGGCCGGATCGAGCGCCTCATGCTGGGCTCCGGCCGGACGGCGGCGGTCGACACCGGCGCCATAATGTCCAACAACAACGATCACGTCCCGTCGTGGGACGGGAAATGGCTGGGCATCAGCCACGACAGCGACGACGACGACGGCGGATCGGTCGTCTCCATCGTGCCCGCGAAAGGCGGGAGGCCGCGGCGCGTCACGGCCAAGGCCCCGTCTTATCTCCACGGCTGGTCGGCCGACGACCGGATGCTCGTCTACACGGGCGAGCGCGGCGGGAACTTCGACATCTACAGGATCCCGGTCGCGGGCGGCGAGGAGGTCCGGTTGACCGACGCGCCGGGCCTCGACGACGGGCCGGAATACACACCGGACGGGACCTTCGTCTATTTCAATTCGGCCCGGACGGGCACGATGCGGATCTGGCGGATGCGGCCGGACGGCAGCGGCCAGGAGCCGGTCACCGACGGGACGTTCCACGACTGGTTCCCGCACGTGTCCCCCGACGGCAGGCGGATCGTCTTCCTGTCCTTCCAAAAGGACGTCGCGCCGGACGATCATCCTTTCTATAAGCAAGTCTATATCCGGATGATGCCGGTCGACGGATCGGCTCCGCCCAAGGTCGTCGCCTATGTCTTCGGCGGCCAGGGCACCATCAACGTCCCGTCCTGGGCCCCCGACGCGAAGCGGATCGCCTTCGTCAGCAACTCCCGCTAAAAAAGACGGGGTCAAACCTCCACTTTTCCAGTTTTCCCGCTAGGCTGCGACTGTGCTAGCCGTGAAAACTGGAAAAGTGGAGGTTTGACCCCTTCCGGGCCGCCGCTCACCGGTCAGGATCGAGAAAGAGCCCGAACGAGTCCGGCGCGGCGAACGGCCGCACCTCTCCCCTCGCCCGCAAAATGCGGACCCGGACCTTGTCGGCCGTAACCGCGGGGAACCGCAGGAGCTTCTTCCAGCCGATCGTCGTCCCGGCGGCGGTCTCTTTCCAGATCTTCCCGTCCCAGGCGTCAAGGGCGAACGACTCGACCCGCTGGCCTTGGCGGAGGTCTTCCTTCATCGCCACGACGTTGAAGGTCTTGGGCCCGCCGAGCCCGTAGACCCAGGAGGGGCCGTCCCAATTGGAGACGGTCCCCGGGACCGACCCGGCCGCGAGGTTCACGGCGAAGGTCGAGCGAAGCCGGTCGCCCAGCTCTTTGAGCCGGCGGGCGTCGTTCTCGTGGATGCGGCCGCGTTTGTCGGGCGGGACGTTGAGGAGCAGCTGGGCGTTGCCGCCGACCGAGGTGTCGTAGATGGCGAGGAGATGGTCGAGCGTCTTGACCTCGTCGTCCTCGGACGCGTGATAGAACCAGCCCGGGCGGATCGAGACGTCGACCTGGCCGGGATACCACAGCAGCCGGCCGCCGAGGCGCGCGACCTCCGCGATCCGTCCGAACGAGCCGAGGTCCTTGGCCTGGGCGTCGAGGCGGGCGATGCCGCCGGGGTTCTTCTCGTCGGGCGAATCATCGGTCCCCACGACCGGGACGACGCTCCACTCGCTCTCGCGGGTGACGCCGGCCTCGTTCCCGATCCAGCGGGCGTCCGGCCCCATGATCGAGATGACGGCGTTCGGCCGCAGCTCGCGGATGAGGGCGAAGAAGCCCGGCCAATCATAGACCTGCCGCTTGCCGTTCGGCCCCTCGCCACAGGCGCCGTCGAACCAGACCTCGGAGATCTCGCCGTACCGCGTCAGGAGCTCGCGGAGCTGGTCCTTGAAGTGCTGGTTGTACTTGGGCGAATCGCCGTAGGTCGGCTCATGGCGGTCCCAGGGCGAGAGATAGACCCCGAACGCCAACCCGCCCTTCTTGCAGGCCGCCGCGACCTCGCCGACGACGTCGCCCTTCCCTTCCTTCCAGGGCGAATTCTTGACCGAGTGCTCGGTGAACTGGCTCGGCCACAGACAGAAACCGTCATGGTGCTTGGCCGTGACGACGAGCCCGCGGATGCCGGCCGCTTGGACGGCCTCGACCCATTGATCGGCGCTAAGATCCGTCGGGTTGAAGGTCCGCGGGTCTTCCGTCCCTTCGCCCCATTCCCGGTCCGTGAAGGTGTTCATGCCGAAGTGGACAAAAGCCTGGAACTCGAGCGCCTGCCAGCGGAGCTGGCGCTCCGACGGAACGACGCTCGCGGCTTTATCGACCAGCACCGCGACGCTATCAGCGGGTCCGATCTCGACCGGCGAGCCGGGCGCGGCCGTTGTCGCGACTGTTCCCGCCGGGCTCTTCGGCCCGGCACAGGCGAAGAAAAAAAAGGCGATCATCATGATTGCGGCGATCTTATTCATGGGCCCTCCCGGCCTGAGGTGATACGGAGGGTCCAAGAATAGCAATCCCCGTCGCGATGGACAAGAACTTCCCTCTCGCGGCTGCGATGGGTGTTGCCTCGAAGATCCCCGTCCTCGTTGACTTCTCACCGACCGTGAATTATGCTCCCCGAGCAAAGGAGAACCCGATGAACCCGATCATCACCCTGAACGCCGTCGATTACGCCATCATCGCCGGCTACATCCTGGTCATGGTCCTGGTCGGCTACTCCCTCAAGAAATACATGAAGACGGGCGAGGACTTCTTCCTCTCGGGGCGCTCGCTCCCCGGCTGGATCACCGGCCTGGCCTTCCTCTCCGCGAACCTCGGCGCCCTCGAGATCATCGGCATGGTCGCCAACTCGGCCAAATACGGCATCGCCACGGTCCACTTCTACTGGGTCGGGGCCATCCCGGCCATGG
>CAZIQR010000023.1:9768-24462 GCA_964541055.1 uncultured Eubacteriales bacterium | reverse complement strand
CGGCCAAGCGCTTGGCCGAGGCGACCGGCAGGGACGCCCGGACCATCCATCGAGTCCTCGAATTCCAGCCGAAGAAGGGCTCGTTCAAGCGCAACGCCTCGAACCCTTTGCCCGGCGAAGCCCTCGTCGTCGACGAGTTCTCGATGGTCGACCTGCCGCTGATGCACCACCTTCTCAAGGCCGTGCCCCCCTGGATGCGCCTCATCCTCGTCGGCGACAAGGACCAGTTGCCGTCCGTCGGGCCGGGGAACCTGCTCCACGATATCATCGAGTCGGGCACGGTCGACGTCGTCCGGCTCGACGAGATCTTCCGGCAGGAGAAGGAGAGCCTCATCGTCGTCAACGCCCACCGCATCAACCAGGGCGAGGGGATCGTCCAGCCGGCGAAGACGGACAAGGATTCCGATTTCTACTTCATCCCGCTCGCCGACGAGCGCAAGGCCTTCCAGCTCATCTGCAAGATGTCCACGTGGAGCGTGCCCCGCAAGCTCGGCCTGAGCCCGCTCGACCCGCGCATCCAGGTCATCAGCCCGATGTACAAGGGCCTCGTCGGCGTCGAGAGCCTCAACGCCGCGCTGCAGTCGCGGCTCAACCCGGGCGGGGAGGGGCTCCAAGTCGGGACGCGGACGCTCAAGGCCCGCGACAAGGTCATGCAGCTCCGCAACGACTACGACAAGGATGTCTTCAACGGCGACATCGGCTCGGTCCTGCACGCCGACCGGGCCAAATGCCGCCTCTTCGTCGACTTCGAAGGCCGGACGGTCTGCTACGAGAAGGACGAGCTCAACGACGTCACTCTGGCCTACGCCGTGTCGGTCCACAAAGCCCAGGGCAGCGAGTACCAGGCCGTCATCATGCCGCTTATGACCCAGCACTTCATGATGCTCCAGCGCAACCTCTTTTATACGGCCCTGACGCGGGCCAAGCGGCTGAGCGTCGTCATCGGCTCGTTCAAGGCGCTCTGGATTGCCATCAAGAACGACAAGCCGGTCAAGAGGAACTCGCTCCTCCGCGACAAGCTCATCGCGCTCGGCCCGTCCGCGCGTTGACTGGCCAAGCGGTTCGGCTATAATGAGCCCGTCCGCGACGAGACGAACGAAAGGACGAGCGAACAAGCGATGAGCCAGCCGCGTTTTTCGAGCGCCGCCGAGATCATCGCCTTCGCCATCGAGCGGGAGATCGAAGCGGCCGGGGGGTACGCCCGGATCGCCGCCGCGGCCGGGACGCCTGGGTTGCGCGAACTGGCCGAGGACCTTCGCTTCCAGGAGATCGAGCATCGCCGGCTGCTCGAAGGCCTGCCGGTTGCAGAGATCCAGGAGATCGCCGCGCCGTCCGTTCCCGACCTCCGGCTCGTCGACACCCTGGCCGACGAGCCCTTCACCCCCGGGATGTCCCTCCAGGGCCTGCTCATCTTTGCCGCTCAAAAGGAGGCCCGGGCCGCGGCCCTTTACGAGGCCCTGGCCGCTCTGGCGGGCGGCTCCGGCCGCGATCGCCTCTTCCTCTTTCTCGCCGGCCAGGAGCGCGAGCACAAGCTCAAGGTCGAGACGGCCTATGAGGCGCACGTCCTTCCGGAAAACTGAAAGGAGTCCCATGGCCAAGTACGAATGCACGGCTTGCGGCTATGTCTATGACCCCGCGGTCGGCGATCCCGACAACGGCGTCCCGCCCGGCACGCGCTTCGACGACCTGCCCGACACCTGGGTCTGCCCGCAGTGCGGCGTCCCGAAGGACCTCTTCGCCAAGCTCGGCTGAGCGGCTGACGGAACGTCCGGGTCGCCGTGAACATCGTCATCGTCGGCAGCGGACTGGCCGGCACGCTGGCGGCCAAGGCCGTCCGCGAGCTCGACGCGGGCGCCGAGATCGAGATCTTCGGCGAGGAACGCTATCCCTATTACCCGCGCCCGAACCTCATCGAATACCTGGCCGGGCGGCTGCCGTACGACAAGCTCTTCGCTTTCCCCGAAGGCTGGGCGGAGCGGCAGCGGATCACCGTCCGCCCGTCCGAAAAGGTCGCCCGGCTGTGGGCGGGGGAGCGCCGCATCGAGACCGTCTCGGGCCTGCAGCGCTCCTACGACGTCCTCCTTCTCGCGACCGGTGCCCGGGCGGCCCTGCCTCCCGTCGAAGGGATCACGGGCCCCGGCGTCTTCGTCCTGCGGACGCTCGATGACGCCATCGCCCTTGTCGAGCACCTCGGCACCCGCCGACGGGCGGCCGTCCTCGGCGGCGGCCTGCTCGGCCTCGAGGTCGCCCGGGCCGTTCGCAGCCGCGGCGTGGAGGTCGTCGTCGTCGAATATTTCGACCGCCTGCTGCCGCGGCAGCTCGACCCGGCCGCCGCCGCCATCCTCCGGGTCCAGTTGGAGAAGGACGGCATCGCCGTCCGCCTCGGCTCGGTCGCCAAGGAGATCCTCGGCGCCGGCGGCGTCCGGGGCGTCCGGCTCGAGTCGGGGGAGCGCATCGAAGCCGACACGGTCATCGTCGCCGCCGGCATCGTTCCGGACGTCACCGTGGCCAGGGAGGCGGGTCTCCGCGCCGGCCGGGGGATCGTCGTCGACGATCACATGTCGACCTCGGCTCCCGGCGTCTACGCCGCGGGGGATGTCGCGGAGCACCGCGGCCGCGTCCACGGCATCATCCCGGCGGCCTTCGAGCAGGCGCGGACCGCGGCCCACAGCCTGACCGGCCGGAAGAAGCCCTACGCCGGCACCGTCCCGCTCAATACCCTCAAGGTCGCCGGCCTCTACGTGACGTCCGTGGGCGAGATCGACGCTCTGGGCGAGGGCGCCGAAGAGCTCGTCCGCTCCGTGCCCGAATCCGGGCTCTACAAGAAGATCGTCCTCCGCGACGGGCGCCTGGTCGGCGGGATCTGGATGGGCACGAAAAAGGGCGCGGCGGAGATCGGCCGGCTCGTCGCCCTGGCCAAGCCCGTCGGCTCCTTCAAGGACGACCTCCTCGCCGACGATTTCGATTTCACGGAGATCCTATGAACAAGCTTCTGACCGCCACCGCCGTCCTCGCCGTCCTGCTGGCCCTGGCCATCCCGGCCTTCGGCCAGTACTCCCAGCCGGCCACCGCCGCCCCGTCCGGTTCCGACGTGAAATTCGGCGGCTACCTCTCGCTCGACTACGTCAAGGGCCAGGCCGAGAGCGCTTACCCGCACGGCGCCATCGAGAACCTCCTGGCCGGATTTCTCGCCGCCGGCCGGATCGGGCAGAAGTTCGGCTTTGCCGTCGAGGTCCGCTCCCGCGACGTGAACACGTTCGATCTCGATCAGGCCTGGGCCGGCTTCCTGCCCTCGGACTCGTTCACCGCCCGGGCCGGGCTCTATCTCGTGCCCTTCGGCCAATGGAACAGGGCGAGCCGGCCGCACGAGACGCTCCTCATCCGCACCCCCCTCAACCTGGAGTTTCTGTATCCGGCGAGCTGGCGCGACCTCGGCGTCCTCGTCGAGGGCCGGATCGGGGTCCTGTCGTACGCGGGCTACATCGGCAATGGCCTGGCCGAAACCGAGGGCCAGGCCCTGCCCTACGGCCAGCAGTTCCGCGACAACAACGCGGACAAGGCCAAGGGCGGCCGGCTCGGCTTTCTCGTCGGCCAGGAGCTCCAGGCCGGCGTGTCCTACTACGCCGGCCGATACGACGAGCTCAACACGCGCGGCCTGACCCTCGAAGGCGCCGACCTGTCGTGGGTGACGGCCCAGTGGGAGATCCACGGCGAATACACCAAAGCGTTCATCGAGAATCCCGAGCCGTACGCCCGGGGGACGTCCAAAGGCTTCTCGATCTGGGGCAGCATGAGCTTCAAAGGGCTCCAGCCGGTCGGGAGCTTCCAGAAGATCCAGTTCGACGACCCCTATCACGAAGGCGGCCTGGCCCTCGACCGGAGCCGCTGGACGGCGGGCCTGCGCTACGTCCTGAGCTCGACGCTGTTCGTCAAGTTCGAATACGATTGGAACAAGGAGAAGGGGGCCCCTCTCAAGGACGACCAGTGGCAGGTCCAAATGGGCCTGAGCTTCTGACCCGTGATGGGCAGGCTTAAGCCTTGAGTCGGCCCTGACGTTCTGATAAAATCCCGCGTCGGAGCGCGTCCTCTTCTCGTTCTCCGCGGCATTCGCGTTAAAGGACCAAGCATGGCCAATCTGCTCGTTCTCGGCACCCAGTGGGGGGATGAAGGCAAAGGCAAGATCGTCGACCTTCTGACCCCGGCCTTCGAGGTCGTGGCCCGCTACCAGGGCGGCCACAACGCCGGCCACACCGTCTGGGTGGGCGGCCGCAAGATCGTCCTTCACCTGATCCCGTCCGGCATCCTCCATCCCGGGACGCTCTGTGTCATCGGCAATGGGCTGGTCATCGCGCCGGCCGCCTTCTTCAACGAGATCTCCGATCTCGAGGCCCAGGGAGTCTCCGCCGGACCGTCGCGGATCGTCGTGAGCCGCGGCGCGCATCTCATCATGCCCTGGCATCCGCTCACCGAGAGGGTCTCCGAGGACCGGCGCGGAGCGAAGAAGATCGGCACGACCTGCCGCGGCATCGGCCCCGCCTACGAGGACAAGGCCGCCCGTCTGGGCGTTCGGGCCGGCGATCTCGCCGACCTGAAGGTCCTGCGCGAGAAGATCGCCGACGCCGTCGCCGCTAAAGAGACGGGCTTCCTGACCTCCGGCCTGCCGCCGCTCGACGTCGAAGCCATCTTCCGTGAATATGCGGGCTGGGCCGAGAAGCTCGGGCCCTATCTCGGCGATGTGTCGGAGCTGCTGGACGAACGGATGAAGCAGGGCGAGAACGTCCTTTTCGAAGGCGCCCAGGGGACCCTGCTCGACCTCGATCACGGCACATATCCTTTCGTGACCTCCTCGAGCTCGACGGCCGGCGGCGCGGCCACCGGCCTGGGCGTCGGGCCGCGGGCGATCCACGGCGTCCTGGGCATCACCAAGGCTTATACGACGCGCGTCGGCAGCGGGCCTTTCCCGACCGAGCTCGCCGACGAGACCGGGCGAACGATCGCCGCGCGGGGCGACGAGTTCGGGGCCACGACCGGGCGTCCGCGCCGCTGCGGCTGGTTCGACGCCGTGGCCGTCCGCTATGCCTGCCGGGTCAACGGCGTCGACCGCATCGCCCTCACCAAGCCCGATGTCCTCGCCGGCTTCGCCGAAGTGCCGGTCTGCACGGGCTACCGCTACAAGGGGCAGCTGCTCAAGAGCTTCCCGCCCGAGCCGTGGATGCTCGACGACGTCGTCCCCGAATTCACGGTCTTCCCGGGCTGGCCCGGATCCCTGCACGGGGCTTCGGACCTCGAATCCCTGCCGGCCGCTTTCGTCGATTATGTCCGGGCCATCGAGGACCTGATCGATACGCGCGTAGGCATCGTCTCGACGGGCGTCGAGCGTCACGAGACGGTGTTCCTCGAATCCGAATTGGTCGAGCTTATCGACCTGAGCCGTGTCCGGGCGGCCATGGCCGGGTGAGGAGCGGGCCGTGAGCGGGGGAGCGGCGGGACGGATCGAGATCAGCCGGCGGGCCCTCGTCCACAACATCCGGCAGTTCCGGCGCCTCATCGGGCCCCGCCGGAAATTCCTGGCGGTGATCAAGGCCAACGCCTACGGCCACGGCCTGCTCGAGGTCGCGGGCCTCGCGGCCGACGAAGGGATCGACTGGTTCGGAGTCAATTCGGTCGAAGAGGGCGTCGCGCTGCGCCGGGCCGGATTCGAGACGCCCGTCCTCGTCCTGGGCTACGCCCCCTTCGACGCGCTCGGCGACGCGGTCGCTCATGGCCTGCGCCTGACGGTCTATAACAAGGAAACGGTCGACCGGTTGGCGGGCCTGGCCGCCCGCGCCGGCAAGACCGTCCGCGTCCATGTCAAACTCGAGACCGGGACCTGGCGCCAGGGCGTGCTGGCCAGGGACCTGGCCCGCTTCGTGGCCGACATCCGCCGCCGGCCGGGGCTCGTCGTCGAGGGGCTGTCCTCGCATTTCGCCAACATCGAGGACACGACCAAGCATGACTATCCGCGGCGCCAGCTCGAGACCTACCGGGCGGCGGGGAAGGCGCTCGCGGCCGCCGGGCTGGGCGTTCCGCTCAGGCACATGTCGTGCACCGCCTCGACGATCCTGTTCCCCGACAAGGGCTTCAATCTCGGCCGGGTCGGCATCGGGCTCTACGGGCTCTGGCCGTCCAAGGAAACGTACCTCTCCTGCTTCCTCGACCGCCAGGAGCCGCTCGCGCTCGAGCCCGTGCTCTCGTGGCGCGTCCGCGTCGCCCAGATCAAGAAGGTCCCGGCCGGCTCCGACATCGGATACGGCGGCACGTTCCGGACGACGCGGCCGAGCGTCCTGGCCGTCATCCCGGCGGGCTATTACGACGGCTACGACCGGGGGCTCTCGAACGCCGGCCACGTGCTGATCAAGGGCCGTCGGGCGCCGGTCCGAGGCCGGGTGGCCATGGACTTTTTCATGGCCGACGTCACCGACATCCCGGGTTTGAAGCTCGAGGACGAGGCGACGCTCATCGGGACCGACGGCCGGGAGCGGATCTCGGCCGAGGACCTGGCCTCGCTCGCCGGAACGATCAGCTACGAGATCCTGGCCCGCCTCAACCCGCTCATTCCCCGGGTCATCGTTTAGACGGGACGGGACCCGGTCATCGCAAAGGGAAAGGACCGGCCTGATGGCATGGGCCAGGTTCCTGAAAAATCCTAAATAAACACTACTAATTTTGTAGGAATTGTTGTATGATGGATGGCGTGGGAGGCTCACATATGACGATCGAAGCCAAAAAGAAAGAGGTCCTCAAGGGCATCATCCGCGACCTCCACGCGGGCGGCGACGTGGCCGCCCTGCAGGCCCGGTTCGCGGCCCTGGCCCACGACGTGTCGGGGGCCGAGATCGGAGCGATGGAGCAGGAGCTCATCGACGAGGGCCTGCCCGAATCGGAGGTCCGCCGGCTCTGCGACCTTCACGTCAAGGTCTTCGAGTCCGCCCTGGACGCCCGGCCCGCTCCGGAGGCGGAGCCCGGCCATCCTCTTCACACCCTGGCCGCCGAGAATAAGGCCCTCCTGGGCCTGATCGCCCGAGCCCGAGCGGCCCTGGACGAGGTCGGGAACGGGGGCCTGCCGGCCGCCGCGGCCCGGTCCAGGCTCGTCCCGTTCGTCGAGGACCTGGCCCGGATCGAGACGCACTACCTGAAAAAAGAGAACCAGCTCTTCCCCCGCCTCGAGGCCAAGGGCGTGAGCGGACCGTCCAAGGTCATGTGGGCCGTTCACGACGATATCCGGGCCCATCTCAAGGACCTGCGGCGGTCCGTCGATCTCGGTGACGCCGATCTCGCCGTCCGTGTCGGCCGATGGGTCCTGCAGGAGATGGCGGACATGGCCGGCAAGGAAGAGAAGGTGCTCTTCCCGATGGCCATGGAGCTCCTTGACGCCGACGACTGGGCCCGGGTCAAAAAGGGAGAGGAGGAGATCGGCTATGCCTGGATCCCGCCCGCTCCGGCCTGGCCGCCCGGGACCCCCGGGCTGTCGTCCGGAGGCGGCGCCGCCCAAGGCCGGCCGGCGTACGTCAGTCTCGGCACGGGCCGCCTGACCCCGGAACAGATCGACCTGATGCTGACCCGGCTGCCCGTCGACATCTCGTTCGTCGACGAGAACGACACCGTGGCCTATTATTCGGCGGGGCCGGAGCGGATCTTCCCGCGGTCGCCCGGCGTCATCGGTCGCAAGGTCCAAAACTGCCATCCGCCCAAGAGCTTGGACGTCGTCCAGCGCATCCTCGACGCCTTCCGCCGCGGCGAGCGCGACGAGGCCGAGTTTTGGATCGACCTCCGCGGCCGCTTCGCCCACATCCGCTATATCGCCCTGCGGGACGCCGCGGGCGCCTATAAGGGGACCCTGGAGGTCAGCCAGGACGTGACCGCCATCCGGGCCCTGCGCGGCGAGCGGCGCCTGCTCGATTGGGACCGCCCCGGGGAGGACGGCGACGTTTGACACCGCCGGGAGGCGATGCTATCCATAACATCGGGAGGAGGAAGGACATGGCCACCAAGGCACTGAAGAAGAAGGCCCCGAAGGCCAAGGCGAAAGCCAAGCCGAAGGCCGCGCCCAAACCGAAGCTCGAGTGCCGGGTCTGCGGCTACCGCGTCATCATCGACGAGGCCTGCGGCTGCGCCGAAGAGCACGTGCTCATCTGCTGCGGACAACCGATGGCCAAGGCCTGAGTCGGGGCGCACGCGCCGCGAGCGGCGTCCTTGTCTTGCGCGCCCGGGCGGCGTAAGATAGGTGGACCGGCGCCCGGAACGATGAGGAGAGTTTCATGAAAGAAAAGATCGAACAGGCCCTCGCCAAGATACGCCCGGCCCTGCAGGCCGACGGCGGGGACGTTGAGCTCGTCGATGTCGGCGAAGACGGCGTCGTCAAGGTCCGTCTCAAGGGCGCCTGCGGGGGCTGCCCGATGTCCCAGCTGACGCTCAAGATGGGCATCGAGCGCATCCTCAAGAAGGACATCCCCGAGGTCAAGGCGGTCGAGGCCGTTTGAGGATTGGCCCGGGGAACGGGCGCGGCCGGCCGCGTTCCGCCCCGCGTCAAAGGGGGAGGGGGATGAGCAGCACCTATTTCGATCACATCGCGGCGACCCCGGTGCGCCCGGAGGTCTTCGAGGCCATGCGGCCCTACCTCACGGGGTCCTACGGCAATCCCCAGAGCCTCCATGCGGCCGGCCGGGAGGCCTCGGAGGCCGTCGACGCGGCCCGGGAAGAGGTCGCGGCCCTGATCGGCGCCGCGGCCTCCGAGATCACGTTCACGGCGACCGGCAGCGAGGCCAACAATCTCGCCGTCAAAGGCCTGGCCACGGGGCAACAGGCCCGCGGCAAGCACGTCGTCGTCTCGGCCATCGAGCATTCCTCGGTCCTCAATTCCGTCAAGGCCCTGGAACGGTCGGGCTTCTCGTCGACCCTCGTCCCGGTCGACCGCGAGGGCCGGATCGATCCGGCCGATGTCGAGAAGGCGCTGACCAAGGACACCGTCCTTGTCTCCGTGATGCTCGCCAACAGCGAGGTCGGCACGATCGAGCCCGTGGCCGAGATCGCGGCCCTCTGCCGGCCCCGCAACGTCCTCGTCCACACGGACGCCGTCGCCGCCGTCGGCAGCATCCCCATCGACGTCAAGGCCCTGGGCGTCGACGCCCTGAGCCTGGCTGGCGACCAATTCTACGGACCGAAGGGCGCCGCGGCCCTCTATGTCCGCAAGGGCGTGCGCATCCTGCCGCTCATCGACGGCGGCATCCAGGAGGGCGGGCGCCGGGGCGGCACGGAGAACGTGCCCGGCCTTGTCGGGCTGGGCAAGGCCGCCGCTCTGGCCCGGGCCGAGAGGGACGCCCGGACCGCGGCCCTGGTCCCGCTCCGCGACCGGCTCCTCGACGAGCTGCCGCGGCGCATCCCCCACGTCCTCGTGACCGGTTCGCGGACGGCGCGCCTGCCCCACCACGCCAGCTTCTGCGTCGAGTTCGTCGAGGGCGAGGGCATGCTCCTCTTCCTCGACATGAAGGGCATCGCCGTCTCGAGCGGCTCGGCCTGCACCTCCAAGTCGCTCAAGGCCTCGCACGTGCTCCTGGCCATGGGCTACGATCACGCCGTGGCCCAGGGCTCGCTCGTCTTCAGCCTGATCGAGGGGACGGCCGCGGCCGGCATCGGCCTCGTCCTCGAGGCCTTCCCGCCGATCGTCGAGCGGCTCCGGGCCATGTCTCCCCTCTATACCGAATTCCTCAAACAGAGAGGCTCCTGATGTACAGCGAAAAAGTCATGGACCATTTCGCCAACCCCCGCAACGTGGGCGTCCTCGCGGACGCCGACGGCGTCGGCCAGGTCGGCAATCCCGTCTGCGGCGACATGATGACCTTCTACGTCAAGGTCGAGGCCGGCCGGCTGAAGGACGTCAAGTTCCAGACCTTCGGCTGCGGCGCGGCCATCGCCGTCTCCAGCATGGTCAGCGAGATGGCCAAGGGCAAGACGCTCGACGAGGCCATGGCCATCACCAACGAGCTGGTCGCCGAGGAGCTCGGCGGGCTGCCCAAGAACAAGATGCACTGCTCCAACCTCGGCGCCGACGCCCTCCACGAGGCCATCAAGAATTACCGGGACCGCCAGGCCGGCCAGGCCGTCCCGGCGGCCGGGGCGCCGGCGGGCCACGAGCACGAGGAGGGCTGCGCCTGCCCCTACTGCGACACGGCCCTCGACGAGCACAACAAGGCCTTCTGCCGGGCCTGCAAAGTGGAATTCGAGGAATGCCCGGCCTGCGGCGGCATCACCAAAAAGGGCGACCCGGTGTGCATCCAATGCGGCCGGCCGCTCGGCGGAAAGGGCTGAGGCGTGGCGGATCTCCGGGAGCGGATCGCGGCGCTCAAGCGGCGGCGGAAGGCCGTCATCCTGGCCCACAATTACCAGCTCCCCGAGGTCCAGGACATCGCCGATTTCACGGGCGATTCGCTCGAGCTCAGCCGCAAGGCCGCAGGGCTCGACGCCGAAACCATCGTCTTCTGCGGCGTCCACTTCATGGCCGAGACGGCCGCCGTGCTGGCCCCGGGCAAGACCGTGCTCCTGCCCGAGATCGAGGCCGGCTGCCCGATGGCCGACATGATCAACGGCCGCGAGCTCAGGGCCTGGAAGGCCCAATACCCGGGGCTCAAGGTCGTCTGCTACGTCAACACCAGCGCCGAGGTCAAGGCCGAGAGCGACATTTGCTGCACTTCGAGCAACGCCGTGGCCGTCGTCGAATCGCTCGGCGTCGACCGGGTCCTGTTCGTGCCCGACAAGAACCTGGCCGCCTACGTCGCCAAGCGGACGGGAAAGACCGTCATCGCCTGGGACGGCTACTGCTACGTCCATCACCGCTTCACGCCTCGCGACATCGAGGAGGCCCGCGCCGCCCACCCCGGCGCCGAGGTCTGGGTCCATCCCGAATGCCCCCTCGAGGTCAGCGACCTGGCCGACAAGGTCCTTTCGACCGGCAAGATGGTCCTCGAGGCCCGGACGACGGCGAGCCGTGAGGTCATCGTCGGCACCGAAAAGGGCATCATCTATCGCCTGGCGAAGGAGAACCCGGCGGTCCAGTTCTTCCCGGCCCGCGAGACCGCGCTCTGCGCCCACATGAAGATGACGACGATCGACAAGGTCCTGCGGTCCCTTGAAACGGACACGTACCGCGTGGAGGTCCCCCCGGCGACCGCCGACCGGGCCCGGGGCGCCATCCAGGCGATGATCAGAATCTCATAAGGAGGAGTCCCCCATGAAGAAGATGACCGAAGAGAACGTCAAGGCCGCGCTCGCCGGCGAGAGCCAGGCCCACGTCAAATACGCCGCCTTCGCCGGGAAGGCCGAGGCCGAAAAGCTCTCCAACGTGGCCCGCATGTTCAAGGCCAACTCCTTCGCCGAGCAGGTCCACGCCACCAACTATGTCAGGACCCTGGGCGCCCTGGGCCCGACCAAGGACAACCTGGCCGCGGCCGTCGGCGGCGAAACCTTCGAGATCGACGAGATGTACCCCGCTTACGTCCAGATCGCCGAGGCCCAGGGCGAGAAGACAGCGGCCACGTTCCTCAAGTACGCCTTGGCCGCCGAGAAGGTCCACGCCGGCATGTACAAGGCCGCCCAGGAGGCCGTCGCCGCCGGCCGGGACATCGCCGCCCGGCCGATCCATGTCTGCTCGGTTTGCGGTTTTACGATGGAAGGCGAGGCCCCCGACAACTGCCCGGTCTGCGGCGCGCCGAAATCGAAGTTCGTCACGTTCTGAGTCTCGAGAGGGAGGTCCACATGGCCATCGACAAGGATCTTGCCGCCTGGCAGGTCCTCGGCGTCGCCATCCGGTCCGAGGTCGACGCCGCGGCCTTTTACGCTCGTCTTCAGGGGCGGGTCAAGAACGCCCTGCTCGTCCAGAAGCTGAAGTTCCTGGCCCTGGAGGAGGGGCACCACCAAGCGATCCTCGAACGCCTGCTTGGCCAGCGCTACCCGGACAAGCCGAAGGACGTCCCGGCGTCGTCGCTGATGCCGCCGATCGGCGTCTCGCTCCCGGCCGAGCCGAGCGTCCCCGAGCTGTTCGAGGCGGCCCTCAAGGCCGAGGAGACGGCCGAGGCCTACTACAACGAGGCGGCCGGGCGGCTCGGAGAAGAGGCGGCCCGGCGCATCCTGGCCTACCTCGGCCGGGTCGAGCGCAGCCACCAGGCCATGATCAGGGCCGAGCTCGATCTCATCGCGCGGTTCCCCGACTATTACAGCGTCGAGGACTTCCATATCGGCGCGGACCTCTTCCACGTCGGCCCCTGACAGGCGGGGGAGTCCCATGGAACCCGCGACCGAGCGGATCCGGCCGATCATCCGGCTGCTGCGCCGGCGCTATCCGCACCCCCGGACCGCGCTCGAATTCGCCAATCCGCTCGAGATCCTCGTGGCCACGATCCTGGCGGCGCAGAGCACGGACAAGCTCGTCAACACCGTGACGCCCGCGCTGTTCGGGAAATACCCGACGGCCGAAGACTTCGCCAAGGCCGACCGGTCCGAGATCGAGACGATGATCCACTCGACTGGCTTCTTCCGGAACAAGGCCAAGAGCCTCATCGGCGCTGCCACGCGGATCGTCGAGGCCTACGGAGGCCGGGTCCCGGACACGATGGGGGAGCTCGTCACCCTGCCCGGCGTCGCCCGCAAGACGGCCAACATCGTCCTCTCGTCGGGATTCGGCAAGGCCGAAGGGATCGCCGTCGACACCCACGCCCGCCGCGTCTCGCAGCGGCTCGGGCTGACCAAGCAGGACGATCCGGTCAAGATCGAGCGGGATCTCATGGCCCTCGTGCCGCGGCGCGACTGGCTCGATCTTAATTACCTGCTCGTCGAGCACGGCCGGGCCCTGTGCCAGGCCCGCAAGCCCAAGTGTCCGGCCTGTTTCCTGAAGCCGCTCTGTCCTTCGGCCGTGAAGCTCGCCCCCGAGCTCAAGACCCGGCCATGATCCACGAGGCGGCGCTCTGGGACGCCCGGGAGGGCGGGATCGCCGCCTGCCGGCTCTGCGCCCACCGTTGCGTCATCAAGCCCGGGCAGGCCGGCGTCTGCGCCGTCCGCGAGAACCGCGACGGCCGGCTGGTGACCCAGGCCTACGGCGAGGTCGTGGCGGCCCATGTCGACCCCATCGAGAAGAAGCCCCTCTTCCATTTCTTACCGGGATCGACGGCGATGTCCATCGCCACGCCCGGCTGCAACTTCCGCTGCGGCTTTTGCCAAAACTGGCAGATCTCCCAGGCCCCGCGCCGGTCCCGCGGCGGCATCGCCGGCGAGCCGTTCCCGCCGGACGCCGTCGTGCGCGCCGCCGTCGAGGCCGGCTGCCGCAGCATCTCCTATACGTACACGGAGCCGACCATTTTCTTCGAATACGCGGCCGAAACGGCTCGCCTGGCCCGTGAGGCCGGCCTGGCCAACAATTTCGTGACCAACGGCTACATGACGCCTGAGGCCCTCACCGCGATCCAGCCGGTGCTCGACGCCGCCAACGTCGACCTCAAGGCCTTCCGCGACGAGACCTACCGGAAGGTTTGCGGGGCCCGCCTCGAGCCCGTCCTCGAGACCATCCGCGGCATGAAGTCACGGGGCCTCTGGGTGGAGGTGACGACCCTCGTCGTGCCGGGGCTCAACGACGAGGTGACGGAGCTCGAGGGGATCGCCCGCTTCATCGCCTCGGTCGACCCGGACATCCCCTGGCATGTGAGCCGCTTCCATCCCGACTTCGAATACACCGACGCGCCGGCGACCCCGCTCGCGACGCTGCGGGCCGCGGCCGAGGCCGGGCGCCGCGAAGGGCTCCGGTACATCTACGTCGGCAACGCGCCGGGCGAGTCCGAAGACACGCGCTGCCGGACCTGCGGCACGGTCCTCATCGGCCGCCGCGGCTTCACCGTCGTCGCCAACGTCCTCGTGGGCGCCCGCTGTCCGAAGTGCGGCACGCCGCTCCCCGGCCGCTTCGACTAAGGGGGCTTGCGGCTTTTTTTTCGACGAGGATCGACTATAATGGCCCCTTTACCCGGAGGCATCATGAACCCACATCGGCGGCTTCGAACAGCGCTCATCCTTCTTCTCGCACTCGCCATCGCCGGCGCGGGCCGGCTCTCCGCCCAGGGCCGCCAAGCCCCTCCCGAATACCGGGAGCTCGTGGCGGCATCCCAGATCAAGGACCCGGCGGCGCGGCTGAAGGAGTTCGAACGGATCCTGGCGGCCTACCCGAACACCCGGTATCTCGAGGCCATCCAAGCGAACATCCTCGACGCCAAGGTCGCCTTGGCCACGACGCTCGACGAGATCCTGACCCTGCAGAGGGACTTCCTGAAAGCCGGGGAGGGGCCGTCCCGGCTGCAGAGGCCCATGGCCGTCGCCGTCCAGCTCCTCAACCATCCCCGGCTCGAGACGTTCGATCACACCCGCGTCCTGGACACGGCCCTGGCTTATCGGGGGGCGGCGCTCAAGGCCGCCGCGGACCCCGCGTCCTACGAAGGGATCCCGGACGATCAGAAGGACCTGTTCAAGGCCAGCATCCTCAGCGCCGTCGAGCTCCTGACGGCCCGGGCCTATCTCAACGCCGGGGACGCGGAAAAGGCCATGGCCTCGGCCGAGGCGTACCGGCGGGCGGGCGGCGCGACCGGCGGGAACTATTATTATGTCCTGGCCGGCATCTATGAGAAC
>CAZIQR010000023.1:0-9668 GCA_964541055.1 uncultured Eubacteriales bacterium | reverse complement strand
GTCTATCACCTGCCGATCCCTCGCCCCGACCCGATGATGAACCCGGCGTCGGGGTCCCGCGCGCTCGCCTACGACGTGAACAGCACGCCGACCGTCGTCATCGACGGGGCGTCCAAGACCGTCGGGGGCGGCGGCCGCGGCGCGGCCGAGGGCCGCTACAAGCAGTATCTCGCCGCGATCGAGCCGCTGCTTGCGCTCACGCCGGCGGTCTCGCTCAAAGCCCAGGCCTCGCTCGCCGGGGACAAGGTCCAGGTCGCCTACGATCTCGACAAGGTGATCCCCGGAGCCGAGTATATCCTTGTCCTCGTCCAGGCCGAGCAGGAGCACAAGGGCGGCAACGGCGTCGTCTTCCACAAGATGCTCGTCCGGGACCTCACCGTCCTCGATCCGGCGGCGGCGAGGACGGCGGCTTTCGATCTCCCGGCCTCGGAAAGGACGGCCGACGCCTACCTGACGGAGTTCGAGCGCACCTACGCGGCGATCCCGAACTTCCAGTGGCCTGTCCGCCGCAATGCCATCGCCCGCCAGGGCCTGCGGGTCGTTCTCTTCGTCCAGGAGAAAGCCTCCGGCAAGGTCCTCAACGCCGTCGTCGCCAACGTCAAGTAGCGGCCCGGCTGACTTTGCCGGGCGATTCGGGTACCATGGCGGGGGAGGGGACCCGTCATGAACCGGTACCGCATCCTGCCGCACACGGCGGACGGCAAATTCGAGGCTTTCGGCAAGACCCTGGAAGAGGCCTTCGGCCATGCCGCCCTGGCCCTGGCCTCGCTGATGTGGGACTGGTCGAAGATCGAGCCGAGGATCGAGCACCTGGTCCACGTCGAAGGCCTCGACCGCGAACAGCTCCTGGTCAAGTTCCTCGGCGAGATCGTCTATCTCTTCGAGACGCGGCAATTCCTGCTCGGCCGGGTCTCGCGGATCGTCATCCGTCCCCACCTCGACGGTTTCGCCCTCGACGCGGCCCTGGGCGGCGAGACGCTCGCGTCGGGGCACGAGATCACCGGCGACGTCAAGGCGGTCACCTATCACGAGCTCGCGATCGAGGACGACTGGCCCGGGGGCGGCTGGCGCGTCCAGGCCGTCGTCGACATGTAGGGAGAACGTCATGGACATCCGCAAGATCGGCGAGAACACCTGGGAGATCGCGGCCGACGCCGCTATGAAAGTCCCGGCCGTCGTCTATTCGTCGGCCCGGCTCCTCGAGGACATGCGGCGCGACCAGACCCTCGCTCAGGCCCGCAACGTGGCCTGCCTGCCCGGCATCGAGAGGCGGTCCTACGTCATGCCCGACGCCCATCAGGGCTACGGCTTCCCGATCGGCGGAGTGGCCGCCTTCGATCCCGACGCCGGGGTCATTTCGCCGGGCGGGGTCGGCTACGACATCAACTGCGGCGTCCGCCTGCTGCGGACGGACTTCACCGAAGCCGACGTGGCCGCCAAGAGCAAGGAGCTGCTGGCGGCGATCTTCGAAGAGGTCCCGGCCGGGGTGGGGAAGGGCGGCGTCACCAAACTCAACCGGGCCGTCCTCCGCGACATCCTCGCCCGCGGCGCGGAGTGGGCCGTCGAGAACGGCTACGGCCGCAAGGAGGACCTCGAGCGGACCGAAGAGGGCGGCCGGATGGCCGACGCCGATCCCGGCGAGGTCTCCGAGCGGGCCCTCGAGCGCGGCATCACCCAGCTCGGGACTCTCGGGGCGGGCAACCACTTCCTCGAGATCCAGAAGGTCGAGGAGATCCTCGACGAGGCCGCGGCCCGGGCCTTCGGCATCGACGCCGCCGGCCAGGTCATGATCATGGTCCACTGCGGCAGCCGCGGCCTCGGCCACCAGGTGGCGACCGACTTCATCGAGATCCTGGAGAACGCCTTCGGCGTCGCCGGCCTGCCGGACCGCGAGCTCGTCGCGGCGCCCTTCCGGTCGGCCGAAGGGCAGCGCTATTACCGGGCCATGTGCGCCGCCGTCAACTACGCCTTCGCCAACCGGCAGATGATCGCCCACTGGATCCGGGACGTCGTCGCCCGGGTCCTCGGCACGGCCCGGGGCGTCGACCAGGTCTACGACGTCTGCCACAACGTGGCCAAGGTCGAGGAGCACGAGGTCGGCGGCCGCTCGAAGCGGCTGGTCGTCCACCGCAAGGGCGCGACGCGCAGCTTCGGCCCGGGCCGGCCCGAGGTGCCGTCCGTCTACCGCGCCGTCGGCCAACCCGTCCTCATCCCCGGCAGCATGGGGACCGCCTCGTATGTCCTTGCCGGAACGAAGGAGGCCGAGGCCCTCAGCTTCGGCTCGACGGCGCACGGCGCCGGCCGGATCATGTCGCGCCACGAGGCCCTCCGCCGGTTCCGCGGCGAGAAGATCCGGGACGATCTCGCCCGCCGCGGCATCGCGCTGAAGTCGACGAGCTGGAAAGGCGTCGCCGAGGAGGCCGCCGAAGCCTACAAAGATGTCGACGAGGTCGTGCGCGTCTCGAACGAGCTCGGCCTGGGACGGGTCGTGGCCAGGCTCGCCCCCCTCGGCGTCATGAAGGGCTAGCCCGTATCCTCTTGACAGTCCCTCCCGTCCTCGGATATCATCAGCCGTTATAAGTCGCTGAAAAATCCGAACATCGATGCCGAATGACCTGCGGATCGCCATCGTCGCCCACCGGTTCGACTGCCTGGGCGGGATCCAGACGCTCGTCCTCGAGCTCATCGCCGCCCTCAACGAGGCGGGGACCGTGCCGGCGCTCGTTTGGGACGAGCCGCAGGATTGGGACGTGCTCGGGCGGCCCGACGTACGGACGACCTTCGGCGGCGGCCGGCTGCCGGTCAGCTCCGCCAGGCTCCGCCGGCTGCCGGTGCCGCTGGCCCGGATCCTGAGGCCGTGGAGCGTCCGGCATGCCGCGCTCGGCCTGGACCGTTACGATTTCGTCTATTGCTTCGAGAGGGGCGTGAGGATGCCCAAGGGCGTGCCGAACCTGTGCTGGCTGGCCGGCCCCGGGTATTTGCGGCTGCCGGGCGACCGCGTCAACTGGCGCCGCTTCGGAGCGCCCTCCGAGCTCAAGCTCATCCTCAGCCATGTCCTCCATCCGCTCGTCCGGAAGGACCCTCAGACATCCTACGTGACCCACAGCGAATACATCGCCGGCCTCGTCGAGGAGCGATGGGGCGTGCGGCTGCCCGTGATCTGGCCGTCGGCCCGCTCTAGGCGGCTGCCCGCCCCGCCGGAGAAACGGGAGGGGTTCCTTTATCTGTCGCGCCTCGAGGAGCTGAAGCAGGCCGGCACCGTTCTGAACCTGGCCAAGGCCCTCCCGGACCAGCGGTTCACCCTGGCCGGCGCCGTCATCCCCTCGGACCGCGCGTTTCTCGCCCATCTGCGGGGCCGCATCGCCGCGGAGGGGCTTGGAAATGTGGCCATCGTGGAGAACCCCTCCGAAGCGGACGTGGCCGCGCTTCTCGTGAGCCACGAGTTCTTCGTTTTCCCGGCCCATTGGGAGCACTTCGGGATCGTGACCGTCGAGGCCATCCTGGCCGGGCTGCTGCCCCTGGTCCACGACACCGGCGGACAGCGCGAGATCGTCCCCGACGGATCGCTCCGGTTCTTGTCCGACGAGGACCTGCTCGACCGGGCCCGCCGGGTCCTGCGGATGTCGCCGTCCGGGCGGGCCGCGCTCATCCGCGGGCTGCAGCGTCACGCGGAGCCGGGAACCCCGGGACGATTCCGGGAGATCATGTTGCAGAAGGTCCGCGACGTGCCCCATCTCAAGGACCGGCTCGGCCGGCGGAGCGGGGGAGACGCCCTGGCGTCGGTCCTGCCCGTACCTCCCGGAGCTTGACAGGCCTTCCCGGGAATCCCTATCATCCGATCATGACCAGCGACACTCCCGCGCCCGCCAACGGCCTCGCCAGCCGCTCGATCACGGCCGCGTCCTGGGAGTTCGGCTCGGTCATCGGCCAGGCGGTCATGCAGCTCGGCGTCATGGCCGTGCTGGCCCGTCTCATCCCGCCGTCGGGCTTCGGCCTGTTCGCCATCGTCAACACCTCCATCGTCCTGATCTCGCTCGTGGCCGAGATCGGCGTCGGATCGGCCGTCGTCCAGCGGCGGACGCTCACGGAATCCTTCCTCGATACGGCCTTCCTGATCTCGATCGGCCTCGGGGCGCTCGGCACCGTCCTGATGTGGTTCGGCTCGCCGCTCATCGCCCATTTCTTCAAACAGCCGGCGGTCGTGCCCATGGTCCGCGTGGCGGGCTTCGCCCTCCTCATCACCGGCTATGTCACCGTCGCCCAGGCCCTGCTCGAGCGCGAGCTCGTTTTCAAGAAGCTGGCCATCGTCAACGTCGCGTCCTACGCCGTCGGCTACGGTCTCATCGGCACCGCCCTCGCCATCCTGCGGGCCGGGGCCTGGGCCATCGTCTTCGCCTCGCTGGCGCAGAACCTCATCCGGGCCGGGATGCTGCTCAAGATGACCGGGCGCCGTTCGGCCCGGACCTTCAGCCGGGAGGACGGCAAGTCCATCTTCCGGTTCTGCGCCGGGCTCAGCCTCGGCAAGATCTTCAATAGCCTGGCCGGACAAGTCGATTTCCTGGTCGTCGGACGGGTTATGGGGGCCGTGCCGCTCGGCCTCTATCAGATGGGCAACCAGATCATGGACCTGCCCCGCCGGTTCCTTGTCGGGGTCATCGACCGTGTCATGTACTCGGCCTTCACCCGCATCCAGGACGAGGAAGCCCGGATGCGGGCGGCCTACGCCCAGGCCCTGGAGCTGGCCAACGCCGTTCTCGTTCCGCTCGCCGCGTTCATGATCATCGTCGCCCCGGAGGCGGTCGGCCTCGTGCTCGGCGACAAGTGGAAGGACCTGGTCCGCCCGCTCCAGATCATGCTCCTCCAGGTCCCGCTCCGGGCGTCGGTGCGCATGGGGGACATCACCGGCACGGCCGTCGGCAAGGTCTACACGGTCGGCTTCCTGAAGGTCGCTTACGCGGCGATGATCGGCCTCGCCGCGCTCTCAGGTGTCCGCTGGGGCCTGACCGGTGTGACCTGGGCCGTGACCCTTGCCGTCCTCCTGAACCTGGTCATGATGGTCCGGTTCACCATGACCCAGGTGCGGGTCTCGGTCCCGGACTACGGCCGGACGTGGCTCCCCGGGCTGCGGCTCGGGGCCATCGTGGCCGCGGTGGCGCTGCCCTGCGCCTTGATCATGAGGCGCAGCGCGGGGTCGGGGATCCTGACCTTCGCGGCCATCATCGCCGCGACCGGGCTCGCCGTCGGGGCGGCCGTCTGGCTGCGGCCGAGGACCATGGGCGGCGCGGCCTTCCAGGTGGTCATGGATTTCGGCCGCCGCTTCCCCGCCTTTTCGCCGATCAGTCGGAGCCTCCAGAAGCGCGGCCTCCGGCGGACGGAGCCTTGAGGCCATGCGGGTCCTTCTTGCCGGCTACAACGTCGACAGCGCCGTCCTCGCCGAGCTCAAAAAGAACTCGCCGCAGCGCGAGGACGTGACCCCCGAGACCCTCTCCGCCTCCTATGCCCGCATCTCGCGCGATCCGCGTCCGGCCGACGAGCTCCGGGCCGTCGCCCGGGCCGAGGTCGAGCGGGCCCGCCGCTCCAACCAATCCATCATCTTCAAGATGGGCCACCATTCCGTGGCCGAGCACGCCGTCTTCAACTTCGACGTCATCGGCGTCAGCCGTCTGGCCATCGAGGAGATCGAGCGCTTCCGTCTGATGTCCTTCACGGAAAAGTCGCAGCGCTACATCACGCTCGGCGAGGACTTCGTCATCCCCGAGGAGGTCCGGGCCGCGGGCCTGGAGGGCCTCTTCGTCCGCACCGTCAAGGCCCAGAACGCCCTTTATCACCGGCTCTACGCGAGGCTCAAACCGTTCGTCTTCGCCAAATATGCCGCGGCCGCGGCCGAGCCGGGGAACCAGGCCGTTCTTGACGGCTGGGCCAAGGAAGACGCCCGCTACGTCGTCAGCCTGGCGACCCAAGGCCAGCTGGGCCTGACGGCCAACGCCCGCAGCCTCGAGCTCCTCATCCGCCGCTTCGCCGCCAAGGGCCTGGCCGAGCTTAAGGAGCTCAACCTCAAGCTCTACGAGCTGGCCAAGTCGGTCGCGCCGTCCATCCTGCTCTTCACCGATCCGAGCCCGTTCGACGCCGAAACGTACCCCGACCTGGCCGAGGCCGCCGCGCGGTGGACGCGGCGGTCCGGGCCGCCCGGCCGGGGCCGCGGCCCGGCGCGGCGCGTCGTTCTGGCCGAAGCCGCGCCCGACGGGGACACGCGGATCATCGCCGCCCTGCTTCACACCGTCACCCAGCTTCCGTATAACGCGTGCCTCGCCCGGGCCGCCAAGGCGGGCCCGGCCCGACGGAAGGACCTTGTTCGCCGGGCCCTCGAACGCATGGAGTTCTACGATTTCCCGCCGCGGGAATTTGAGCACGCCGATCTCGTCTACGACCTCGTTCTCTCGGCCTCGTGTTTCGCCCAGCTCAAGAGGCACCGCATGGCCACTCTGACGTGGCAGCGGTCCGACCCCGCGCTCGGCGTCACCGTCCCGCCGACGGTCCTGGAGGCCGGCGCGGAGAAGGAATTCCTGTCGGTCATCGACCGGACCAACGAGGCCTATGCCCGCCTCGAGCGGGCCGTCGGGCCGGCCGCCGGCTATGTGCTGACCAACGCCCACCGGCGCCGGGCCCTGCTCAAGGTCAACGTCCGTGAGCTCTATCACATCGCCCGCCTGCGCGAGGACGCCTCGGCCCAATGGGAGATCCGCGGCGTCGCGGCGGAGATGTCGCGGCTGGCGGCGAAGGCCATGCCCCTCGTGTGCCTCCTCATCGGCGGGAAGGATGCTTATCCTGAGATCTATGCCCGGGTCTTCGGCCGCGCGCCGAAAATGACGCCGCCCCGGATCCTCAAATAGCCGGTCGGCTCCGGGCCGCCCTCAAGGCCGCGGCCAAGGCCACGGCCGCTCCGGCCCCCCTGACGGCGTCGACGGGTGAGACGCCGTGCCAGACGAGGCCGCGGGCTGCGTCGACGGCGTGGAAAGACAAGGCGCTGACGAAGGAGACGGCGAGATAGGCGGCCAGCCCGATCCCGGCCCACCAGAGGCAACGGTGCGGGCCCGGCCTGCGCACGGCCCTTATAAAAAGGAGGAAGAGCCCCAGCGAGGCGGCGGCCGTCGCCGCGGTGAGGGCCTCCTGGAAGGGTTTCCGGATCTCATAAACCCCCCGTTCCTCCGCCAGCTGCCGGCCCCATGCGGCGACGTGACCGGCCATCCCGGAAAGCTCGATGATCGCGGCCGCGGCGAAGAGGACGGTCAAGCCGAGCCAGGCGGTTTGTTCGACGGTTGCACCGGGGCCGGAACGCATGGCCGCCTTTGCGGCGGCGAGCGCCCCGGCGGCGAGAAGGAGGCCGAGGACCGGATGGACCCAAACCGAGGGACGCCCTCGTGGCCTGGGCGGCCTCGCCTGGGCCCGGGCCGTTTCAGCGGCCGTCGGATAGCGGTAGACGGGCGTCCTCCGCAGGCCCGGCGCCGGCCTCTGGCCGCCCTCTCTCGCCAAAGGCACGTATGGGGTGGTGGCGGCCCGCGTCCCGTCGGGCCAGCGGCCCGTCGGGCTGAGATAGATCAGGGCGAACGCGAAGGCGCTGTCTTCGTGCTCGGGCACCGTGAAGGCGAAGGTGTAGGTCCGGCCGGCGACGGCCGGCTGGGGCGTTCCGGAGGACGCGAGATAGCCCCACCCCTTGCGCTCGGCATTGGCGTGATGAAGGGTGCAGTCGACGAAGTCCCCCGGGGCGGCCTTCTTGAGCGTGATCCTGTACTCGACGAGGCTCCCGACGACGGCCCTCTCGGGGCCTTCGGCCCGGAGCCAGCCGGGCCGGCCTTCGGAGCGGTCGAGAACGATCCAGACGCCGACGAAGACGAGGATGAGCGCGGCGGCGGCCCGTATTTTCATCAGTGCCGGATCAGGCGCCGGGTTCGAGGATGAAGACCCGGCGGCCCCGGACCTCAAGCCGGCCGTCGAAGTAAAGCTCGACGGCCTGCGGGTAGATCTTGTGCTCCTCGACGAGGATGCGGGCCGCGAGCGTGTCCTCCGTGTCGTCCTGGGCGACCGGCACGCAGGCCTGCAGGATGATGGGGCCCATGTCGACCTCGGCGGCCACGAAATGGACGGTGCAGCCGGAGAAGCGGACGCCCCAGTCGATGGCTTTCTGCTGGACGTGAAGCCCCGGGAACGACGGGAGGAGGGCGGGGTGGATATTGACGATCCGGTATTTGAGGGCGTCGCACAGGCCGGGCGTGAGGACCCGCATGTAGCCGGCCAAGCAGACGAGGTCGATCCCGAGCCGTTCGATCTCGGCGACGATCCCTAGATCGTAGGCCTCCCGGGTGGCGAAGGCCCTGGCGTCGAGGACGAGCGTTTCCAGACCCCACTCCCGGGCCTTCAGCAGGCCCGGCGCCTCGGCCTTGTTGCTGAAGACGAGCCCGATCTCGGCGTTGATCGCGCCGCGCTCGACGGCCTCGCGGATGGCCATGAAGTTCGAGCCCCGGCCCGACAGGAAGACGGCGATGCGGCCCTTTTTGAGCGGGCTCCGGAAAACGACCTCATCCATGGCGCCCCCTAGGTCTTGACTTGGAAGAACGACGGCAGGCTGTCTTTCCAGGCCCGGAAGGCCTGTCTGACGGTGAGCTGCAGGACCGTCCGCCCCGCGTGCTGGATGACGAGCTCGCTCCCACCGGTCCGGCCGATCGCCCGGGCCGTGACGCCGTGCGCCGCGGCCGACTTGAGGAACGCGTCCAGGCCGGCCTTCCGGCACGTGACGAGGATGCGCGATTGGGATTCGCCGAAGAGCAGGGCGTCGTCGCGGAGCGGGCTTTCGAGATCGACCCGGCATCCGATCCGGCCCCTGGCGTGGAAGGCGCATTCCGCCAGGGCCACGGCCAAGCCGCCCTCGGAGAGATCGTGGGCCGAGGCGACGAGGCCGGCCTCGATGGACTCGATCAAGAACTCCTGGTTGCGCTTCTCCTGTTCGAGGTCGATCGCCGGCGGCGCGCCGGCCTCGAGACCGTAATGCGTCTTGAGGTATTCCGTGCCGCCGAGCTCTTCGCGATCGTCGCCGATGAGCACGACGGCGTCGCCGGCGGCCCGGAAGCCCGGCCGGGCGATCTCGCGGATGTCGTCGATCAGGCCGACGATCCCCAGGACCGGGGTCGGGTGGATGGAGAGGCCCTCCGTGTCGTTGTAGAAACTGACGTTGCCGCCCGTCACCGGGATGCCGAAGGTCCGGCAGGCCTCGGCAATGCCGGCCACGGCCTGCTCGAACTGGCCCATGACCTCGGGCTTTTCCGGATTGCCGAAGTTCAGGCAGTTCGTGACGCCGATCGGCCGGGCCCCGACGCAGGCCAGGTTGCGGCAGGCCTCGGCCACCGCGATGCGGGCCCCCGTCCTCGGATCGAGGCGGGTGTAGAGCCCGTTGCCGTCCAGGGTCATGGCCAGCGCCTTCGGCGATCCCTTGATCCTGAGCACGGCCGCGTCGGCGCCCGGCACGAGGACCGTGTTCGTCTGGACCATGTGGTCGTATTGCCGGAAGACCCATTCTTTGTCGGCGATCGTCGGCGAGGCCAGGAGCTTCAGGAGGACGGCCCCGAGATCGTCGGGCGCGGGCAGGGACTCGAGCGGCGGCGCCGGCGGGGGAGGGC
>CAZIQR010000022.1:0-25384 GCA_964541055.1 uncultured Eubacteriales bacterium | reverse complement strand
CGGCAACTACGGCGCCCTCGTCCAGCTCAACTACACCAGCGCCGAGGTCAAGGACACGGCCAAGAGCCCGCTCAAAGCGGACCTGGTCAAGATCCTCAAGCTGGCCCGGCCCGAGGTCGTTTACACCCACAACCCGGCCGACAAGCACGACACCCACCTGGCCGTCGCCTTCACGGTGATCGCCGCCCTGCGCGAGCTCGCCCCCGACGAGCGCCCGACGACCTTCTACGGCTGCGAGGTCTGGCGGGGCCTGGACTGGATGGACGACGAGGACAAGGTCCCGCTCGACGTCGGCCGCCGCGAGAACCTGTCGATGGGGCTCATTGGCGTCTACGACTCGCAGGTCGAGGGCGGCAAGCGCTATGACCTGGCGACGGTCGGACGGCGCCGGGCGAACGCCGTCTATTTCCAGTCGCACGCGACCGACGAGGCCGAACAGCTCTGGTTCGCCATGGACCTGACGCCGCTCATCCGCGATGACCGGCTCGACGTCGCGGCCTATGTGCTGGGCCACGTCGACAGGTTCCGGGCGAGCGTCGCCGGCAAGATCCAAAAATATTGGGCCGGCCGGCGCTGACCCGAACGCGGAGGAACCCATGGAGATCATCATCCAGCCCGACAGCCACCAGGCCAGCCAGATCGCGGCCCGCATCGTTGCCCGCATCGTCCGCGAAAAGCCCCACGCCGTGCTCGGCTTCGCCACCGGCAACACCCCGCTCCAGCTGTACCGGAACCTCGTCCGGATGCACCGCGAGCAGGGGCTGGATTTCGCGGGCGTCACGAGCTTCAACCTCGACGAGTACGTCGGCATCCCGCCGGCCCACCCGTCCTCGTTCCACAGCTACATGTGGGCCCACCTCTTCAGCGGCATCAACATGCCCCGCGAGCGGGTCCATATCCCCGACGGCCTGACGGCCGATATCCCGGCCGCCTGCCGTCAGTACGAGCAGAGCATCCGCTCGGCGGGCGGCATCGACGTCCAGGTCCTGGGCATCGGCACGAACGGCCACATCGGCTTCAACGAGCCCTCGTCGTCGCTCTCGTCGCGGACGCGGATCAAGACCCTGACCGAGGAGACGCGCCTCGACGCCGCGGCCGCGTTCGGCGGCGAGGAGTCCGTGCCGACCCACGTCCTGACCATGGGGCTGGGGACGATCATGGACAGCAAGATGTGCCTGCTCCTCGCCTTCGGCAAGAAGAAGGCCAGGGCCATCGCCCTGGCGGTCGAGGGCGCGGTCACGGCCATGGTCCCGGCCTCGGTCCTGCAGATGCACCCGCGGGCCGTCCTCGTCGTCGACAAGGACGCCGCGTCCGAGCTCAAGATGGCCGACTATTACGCCTGGGTTTACGAGCATAAGCCCGATTGGCAAAAATATTGAAAGGGGTCACACCATGATCAAGCCGCTCAAGCATGTCCTGTGGGCCACGGATTTCTCGGAGGAGTCCGGCGAGGCCCTGGCCTACGCCGATTTCTTCGCCCAGACGTTCCAGGCCAAGCTCACGGCCCTCCACGTCGTGCCCGATTTCGCGCCCGCGCTCTACGAGACCCTGCCCGAGGTCGAAGCCGAGCTCGTCGGCCAGATCGAGGCCAGCAAGGCCAACGCCAAGATCAAGCTCGACCAGCTGTGCCAGAGCCGGGGCGTCTGTCCGACGAAGGTCCTCATCGCCGAGGGCTCCCCGGCCGCGGTCATCCTGAAGACCGCCCGCAAGGAAGGCGCCGATCTGATCGTCGTCGGACGGCGGGGCGTCGCCGGGCCCGAGCCGAACCTGATCGGCGGGGTGACGACGCGCCTCCTGCGGGGCTCGCGCGTCCCGGTCCTCGTGACCAAGGGGACGTCGGCCGCCAAGCCCGCCTCCCTCCAGAAGCTCCTCGTCCCGACCGATTTCTCGGCCACCGAGGACGTCGAGCGGGGCCACGCCTGGATGCTGGCCAAGACGCTCGGCGCCGGCCTGACGTTCCTTTATGTCCTCGAGCTCTTCGGCCATGACTTCCGCCTCACCGAGGAGATGTTCGCGGTCGTCCGCAAGAGGCTCGCGGCCCGGGGACGGCGGGAGCACAAGGCTGTGGAGACCCGCGACGACGTCATCCATGCCGCCCGCTCCTGGGAGGGCATCATTCATTACGCCGAGACCAAGTCGTTCGACCTGATCGTCATGTCGACGAGCGTCCGGCGGCTGGCCCGGCTCTTCCTCGGGAGCACGACGGAAAAGGTCATCGCCCACAGCCGCGTCCCGGTCTACGCCATTCCGCGGGAGAAGTGATCCCCTGAAGAAAGAGTACCGCCCGATGGCCCTGGGTTTCTGGGGCGTCGGCGCGCCGCTCGGCGTCTTCGGGTGCCTCTTCTGCCCGACGGCGGCCGAGCGGCTGACGGTTCTCGTCCTCGCGGGCCTGTTCCTGGCCGTCGGCGCCCTCATCTTTAGGGCCCAGAAGTGACCGCATGAGGCTCGCCGCCGTCGATTGGCTGTTCATCGCCTGGTATTTCGTCCTCTCGATCGCCATCGGCCTCTACTATTCCAGGAAGGCCGGGCAGAGCATCTCCGAATATTTCGTCGGCGGCCGGAGCCTGCCCTGGTGGCTGCTCGGCACCTCGATGGTCGCGACCTCGTTCTCGTCCGACACGCCCCTCGCCGTCACCGGCATTGTCGTCAAGGACGGCATCGCCGGCAACTGGCTGTGGTGGAACTTCATGCTGGGCGGGGCCCTGACCATCCTCTTCTTCGCCCACCTCTGGCGCCGGGCCGAGGTCGTGACCGAGGTCGAGTTCATCGACCTCCGCTACTCGGGACGGCCGGCCCGGTTCCTGCGCGGCTTCAAGGCCCTTTACCTCGGCGTCCCGGTCTCGTGCATCACCTTCGGCTGGGTGACGCTGGCCATGGTCAAGATCATCCAGACGGTCTTCGGAACGAGCGGCGTCACGGCCATGGCCATCTGCCTGGGACTGACGGTCTTTTACACCACGTTGAGCGGGCTGTGGGGCGTCGTGGCCACGGACATGCTGCTCTTCGGCGTGGCCATGGCCGGGTCGATCATCCTCTCGGTCGTCTCGGTCGAGAAGGCCGGCGGCATCGCGGCCCTCGTTCGATCGGTCCGGGCGATCGGCGCGGCCGGCGGCAAGGACTATCTCGCGGTCCTGCCGCCGCTCGGCCAGGCCCTGCCCCTGGCCTTCTTTGTCGCCCTCTTCGTCCAGTGGTGGGCCGTCTACTATCCGGAAGCGGAGCCGGGGGGCGGCGGCTGGGGCGCGCAGCGGATGCTCGCGGCCAAGGACCCGCGGCACGCCGTCAAGGGGACGCTCTGGTTCACCGTCGCCAACTACGTCGTGCGGCCCTGGCCCTGGATCCTGACGGCCCTGGCGGCCATGGCCCTCTTCCCCGGATTGACCGCGGCGCCGCAGGGCCAGATGGAGGCGGCCTACCCGCGGATGATGGCCTTCCTGCCGAAGGGCATCGCCGGCATCGTCGTTGCCTCGCTTTTCGCCGCCTTCATGTCGACGATCGAGTCCATCGTCAACCTCTCGGGCTCGTATCTGCTCAATGATCTCTATAAGCCGTTCGTGAGGAAAAACGCGAGCGAGCGGCACTACGTCGCGGCCTCGCGAGTCCTGGTCCTGATCGTATCGCTGCTCGGCGCCGGCTTCTCGTTCGTCCTCGGCAGCGTCCGGATGGGCTGGCAGCTCGTCATGGAGCTTTCGGCCGGGATCGGGTTGGTGCTGCTCTTGCGCTGGTATTGGTGGCGGGTCAGCGCCTGGTCGGAGATCGCGGCCCTGAGCGCCTCGGCGGTGACGGCCACGGTCTTGAAGATCGTTCCGGACAACCCCGTCACGCGGGCCGTGGGGCGCGGGCTCGGACGGCTCGGCTTCGCTCCCGACCCATGGGGCGTGGGCATCCTCGTCATCGTCGCCGTGACGACGGCCGTCTGGATCGCGGTCACGTTTCTGACCAGGCCCGACGACGAGGCCAAGCTCCTCGCCTTTTACAGGAAGGTCCGGCCGGGCGGAGCCTGGGGGCCGATCGCGCGCCTCGACGGCCGGCGATACCGGCTCCAGGCCGCGCCGTTCGCGGGATGGGCCTTGGCCGTGGTCATGATCGTTTGCCTGCTCTTCGGCCTCGGCCGGATCATCTTCATGGACTGGGGACGGGGCGCGGCCTATCTCGCGGCCGGGCTCGCCTGCGCTTTGGGATTGTCCAAGATCATCTCTCGGATCAAGTGGGAGGTACCATGAGAAGAACGGGGACGTTCCTGATCGGCGTCGTCATCGTGGGCGCGGCTCTGGCGGTCGTGGGCTGCGGCAAGGCCCCCTCCGGCGCTCGTCCGGGAGCAGGAACCGAAGCGGCTGGGACGGCGAAGGGCCCTGTTTTCGGCTATCCGGTGGCCGGGGAACCTTGGTATTTCGTGAAGGCCCCGCTCGTTCTCGAGGAGGTCCCGGCCGAGCTCCGGGACGCGGCCTGGAGCGTCGACCGGGTCGAGGTCGACGGGACGAGGATCAGGGATTATCTCGTTTACCAGGACGGCCGCGAGATCGACAAGCTGGCGGTCAAGGTCCGCGGCGGCAAGATCACCCTCGAGGTCAAGGCCCGGCATGCCTGGCAGCCGGGGGCCCGGGCCGAGATGAAGGTCCAGCTTGTCGAGCCGAAGTCCGGGGACATCCGGATGCTCAAAGCCTCGGGAACGGCCCCTGCGGGCAAAGGCTATTGGGACCCGGCCTGGAAGAGCTACGCCTCGCTGGTGATCTCGGAGGAAAGCGGCTTTGCCCGCAAAGCCTATCCCGTGCATGCGACCCTCGGCATCCTGGCCAACTACCTCGCCTCGCCCGACGAGGTCAGGGTCGTGATCGGCGAGAAGGCGGGCGGCGACATCGTCTATCGGGAGGTGCCGAGCCAGGTCTACGACGTCATGACCTGGAACGATGCCAAGATCCTGGGCGCCGAGGAGATCGACCCCAAGACCGGCGAAAAAGTCGTCCGTTATCACCCGACGACATCCTTCGGCGTCGCCTTCCTGGCCGATGTCGCGGCCGGGTCCAAGGCTACCTATCTCGTCTTCTATAACAACCCCGGCGCGCCGAAGCCGGCCTACGCGACTGATCTCGCGGTCGCCAAGGGCAAGGGCCTCGGCCGGACGGTCGAGAACGCCTTCTACAAGATCGCTCTCCACGAGACGAGCGGCGTCATCGATGAGATCGTCGAGAAATCCACCAAGATCAAGCTCGAGCACAAGCTCGAGACGAACGGGGCCATCCACTGGAACCCGGACGTCTACGCGCCGCCGCACGCCTGGTATCACAGCTCGGACTGGACGAACCCTTCAGCCGAGGAGGAGACGGGGCCCGTTTTCTATTCGCTCAACCTCAAGGGGAAGCTGCCGCAGCCGGAGGGCGTGGACATCGGCATCCGCTATCACTTCTATGCCGGGACCCCCGTCGTCATGGTCGAGTCCGTCATCACCATGGGCAAGGACACGTTCGTCATGGCCCTGCGCAACGCCGAGGTCGTCTTCAACAAGGCGGTCTTCACCAAGGCTGCCTTCAAGGAGGGCCTCAAGACCGAGATCCTGGATTTCGCGGCCTCCAAGATGCACCCGGACCACGCCGCCGTGCTCCGGCCGGACACGCCTTGGGTCAGCTTCTTCGACGAGGGCAAGGGCATCGGCTTCGCCTCCCTCTACCTGGACATGGCGACCCCCAACCTGAACGGCGGGCTGGCCTCTCTCGAAGAGCCCTTCATCTATATCCAACACGGGCCGTGGTATTACGTGTCGCGGGGCTTCGTCTATTCGTTCGCCACGAACAACCAGACCCGGATGCTCCCCGTCAAGGCCGGGAGCGTCTATTATGACCGCAGCGCCTGGCTCGCCTTCCCGTATCCGAAGAGCGAGGGGATCGGCGCCTACCTCGACGGCCGTTTCAACGAGCTCAAGTGGCCTCTCGCCGTGCGGGAGGACATCGAGACCTACAAGGAGAGCCCGGAGGGCTGGGTCGTGCCCATCCTGACCGAGCCCTTCGAGGAAGGCGTCAAGGGCGCCACCGGCGGCAAGGACCGGCACAAGCCCGGTTGACAAACGCGGGGCAAACGTCTCTAATTGTCGGGATGAAAAGGATCCTGATACCCGGCATGATCTGGGCGGCGCTGGCTCTCGTGCCGGTGGTGACCCAACCCCAGGAGACCCCTCAGGTCGTCGAGGCCAAGGGCCTCATCTCCTGCGACGCCGTGCGCCCCGGCGAAACCTTCAAGGTCGCGGCCATCCTCAAGGTCCGGCCGGGATATCACATCAACGACAACGCTCCGCTCGACGAGTTCATGATCCCGACCGAGCTCACGTTCGGAGAGAACGGGGACTTCGAGGTCGTCGAGATCTCCTACCCCAAGGGGCGCCGGGCCCGCTTCGCGTATTCCGAAGCCGAGCTCGTCGTTTACGAGGGCGAGGCGGTCCTGGGCGCGCTCGTCAAAGCCAAGAACGGCTTGGCGGCGGGCGCCCGGACCCTCAAAGCCTCCGTGAGCTACCAGGCCTGCAATAACGAATCGTGCCTGCCGCCGAAAGAGCTGCCGTTCGAGATCGCCGTCCCGGTCACGACCGGCGGCGCCTGCACCCCCGTCCATCCCGAGATCTTCGACAAGATCCGCTTCAAGTCCCTCCAGAAATAGGAGGACCATGGCGTCGTTCCGCGATATCCCCTCCCTCGACGCTCTCCTGGCCGACCCGGGCCTCTCCCCGCTTCTCGACCGGTTCGGGCGCGACGCGGTGGTGACCGCCGCCCGTGGATCCCTCGACGAAGTCCGGGCCGTCCTCGCCGCCAAGGGCCCCGCCCCCGATCTCGAGCCGCCGGCCCTCGTCGAGAGGATCCGCGGCCGCCTCGAGGGCCGGTTCGCGCCGTCCCTGGCGCCGGCCGTCAATGCCACCGGCGTCATCATGCATTCGGGGCTCGGCCGGGCCGTCCTTTCCGGCGCCGCCACGGCCGCCCTCGGCGCGATCGCGTCCGGTTATTCGACGCTCGCCCTCGACCTCGATTCGGGCAAACGCGTCCCGCGCGACCGTCATATCGAGCCGCTCCTCCGCGAGCTCACCGGGGCCGAGGCGGCGACCGTCGCCAACAACAACGCCGCCGCGACGGTCCTCATCCTCAACACCCTCGCCCGCGGCAAGGAGGTCGTCGTTTCGCGCGGCCAGCTGGTCGAGATCGGCGGCTCCTTCCGCATGCCCGATGTCATGGCCACGAGCGGCGCCGTCCTCCGCGAGGTCGGCACGACCAACAAAACACATCTGCGCGACTACGAGGCCGCCCTCTCCCCCGCGACCGGGGCCATCCTCCGCGTGCATCACAGCAACTACCGGATCGTCGGCTTCGCCGAAGAGCCGCCCCTCGAAGAGCTCGTCGCCCTCGGCCGGGCCCATGGCGTCCCCGTCGTCGACGACATCGGCAGCGGGGCCCTCGTTGACCTGGCCGCTTTCGGCCTGGCGACCGAGCCGCTCGTCCAGGCCAGCGTCCGGGCGGGGGCCGACGTCGTCTGCTTCAGCGGCGACAAGCTCATCGGCGGCCCGCAGAGCGGTCTCATCGTCGGCCGGACCGAATGGATCCAGAAGATCCGCAAGAACCCGCTGGCCCGGGCCTTCCGCTGCGGCAAGCTCACCCTATCGGCGCTCGAGGCCACGCTCAGGCTTTTCCTGGTCCCCGACAAGCTCACCGAGCGACACCCGATCTATCGCATGCTGGCCATGACCCCGGCGGGGCTCGAGACCCGCGGCAACGCCCTCATGCGTTCGCTCCGCGCCTCGCTTCCGGGCTCGGTCTCGCTCTCCCTCGAGGACTCCGAAGCCCAGGTCGGAAGCGGCGCCGTCCCCGTTGAGACCCTCCCCTCGAAGGTCCTGACCGTCCGCTCGCCCGCCGTCGCCCCCGAGGAGCTGGCCCGGCGCCTCCGCCGTGCGGCGCCTCCGGTCTTCGCCCGTGTCCATAAGGACGCCGTCCTGCTCGATCTTCGTACCATCCAGCCGGGCGAGGAGCCCCTCGTCGAGCGCGCCCTCTCAGGGATCCTCCGGTGATCGATTATCAAAAGCGCAAGAGGATCATGGGGCGGTCGATCGCCCTCGGCCACTGCATCTGCAATCCCAAGGAGCCTTGCCCCTGCGACCTCTTCAAGCGGAAGAACGTCTGCCTCTGCTCCGGCGAGCGCGAGGACGACGCCCCCGAAAATGTCGCCCTGACGAGCCTCGTCGAGAACGCCGGCTGCGCCTCAAAGATCGGCCAGGAGGACCTCAAGCGGGCCCTCTCGGGCCTGCCCCGCGTCCGCGACCGCCGCGTCCTCGTCTCCTCCGAGACCTGCGACGACGCCGGCGTCTACCGCCTCACGCCCCGCACGGCCCTCGTCCAATCGGTCGACGTCTTCACCCCCGTCGTCGACGATCCCTACGCCTTCGGCGAGATCGCCGCGGCCAACGCCGTGAGCGACATCTACGCCATGGGCGGCCGCCCCCTCACCGCCCTCTCGATCATCGCCTTCCCCGTCGAATCGCTCTCGCCGCGTGTCATGAACAAGATGCTCCAGGGCGGGGTGGCCAAGCTGCGCGAGGCCGGCGTCGCCCTCCTCGGCGGCCACAGCATCAAGGACCGCGAGGTCAAGCTCGGCTTCGCCGTGACCGGCGTCGTCGATCCCCGCCGGATGACGGTCAACAGCAAGGCCCGTCCGGGCGACGTCCTCATCCTGACGAAGCCCATCGGCACCGGCACGCTGAGCTTCGCCCGCCAGATCGGGCGGGCCCCCGCCGACGGCCTCGCCGGCGCGGAGCTCTCCATGCGGTCCCTCAACCGCGCCGCCGCCGAGCTCATGACCGCGGCCGGCGTCACCACGGCGACCGACATCACCGGCTTCGGCCTGGCCGGCCACCTCTCCGAGATGGCCAGCCGGAGCGGCGTCGAGATCGAGATCTACGGCGAGTCCATCCCCGTCTTTCCGGGCGTCCGCGACCTCATCCGGGCCGATGTCGTCTCCGGCGCCGTGGAGCGCAACCGCGAGTACTCCTCGGCCTTCGTCAGGCGCGACCGGGCCGCGGGCCAGGACCTCGAGACGCTCCTCTACGATCCGCAAACTTCGGGCGGGCTCCTGATGGCCGTCCGCCGCGCCAAGGCCCCCGCGCTCCTCGCGGCGCTCCACAAGCGGGGCGTCTCCTCCGCGGCCGTCGTCGGCCGCGTCACCCGCAAGGGCCCGGCCCGCCTCATCCTCAAGGCCGGCCCGCCTCGCGCCTGACCATGGCCGACCTCGACCACGTCATCATCGGCACAGCCGGCCACATCGACCACGGCAAGAGCGCCCTCGTCCGGGCCCTGACCGGGACCGATCCCGATACCCTCCCCGAGGAGAAGGCCCGGGGCATGACCATCGAACTTGGCTTCGTCTTCCTGGACGACCCCGACGCCCCCAAGCAGATCGTCTTCATCGACGTCCCCGGCCACGAGAAATTCGTCAAGACCATGGCCGCCGGCGCCTCCAACATCGACGCCGCCCTCCTCGTCATCGCCGCCGACGAAGGCCTCGCCGTCCAGACCCGCGAGCACTTCGACATCCTGCGGCTCCTCGAGATCAGGCTCGGGGCCATCGCCCTGACCAAGTGCGACCTCGTCGACGAGGCCCGCCTGGCCGAGCTCACGGCCACGGTCCGGCACTTCGTGCGCGGCTCGTTCCTGGCCGACGCCCCCATCCTGCCCGTCTCGGCCCTCTCCGGGGCCGGGCTCCCCGAGCTCAAATCGGTCCTACGCGACCTCGCCCGCCGGGCCGCCCCGCGGCCCGACAACGGCATCTTCCGCATGCCGATCGACCGGGTCTTCACCATGCGCGGCTTCGGCACGGTCGTCGCCGGCACGGTCCTCGGCGGCGCGGTCCGGACCGGGGACCGAATCGTGATCTATCCCGAAGGGCTCGAGACGCGCGTCCGCGGCGTCCAGGTCCACGGCTCGAAGGCCGACCGCTCCGGTCTCGGGCGGCGCACGGCCCTCAACCTCCAGGACCTCGCCAAGGAGGGCCTCCGGCGAGGCCAGGTCGCCGCCGCACCCGGCTCGCTCACCCCCACAACCCGCCTCGACGCCCGCTTGGACGTCCTGCCCTCGGCGCCTCGCGAGATCAAGCATCGCGACCGCGTCCGCCTGCACATCGGCACGGACGAGGTCATGGCCCGGCTCTCGGTCATCGAGGCCCAGGCCATCGCCCCGGGCGCCTCCGCCTCGGTCCAGTTCATCCTCGAACGGCCGGCCGTGGCTCTCCCCGCCGACCGGTTCGTTATCCGCTCTTTCTCGCCCATCGTGACCATCGGCGGCGGGCGGGTCCTGGACGCGGCGCCCCCGAAGCACAAGCGCTTCAGCGGCGGGGTCGCCGAAGGCCTGGAGAAGCTCGGCGGCAGCCCCCGCGACGCCGTCGAGCAGATGTTCCTGCAGGCCGCGGGCCGGCCCCGGTCCGCCGGCGAGATCGCGCTGAAGCTCGGCCGCGTCGAGACCGAGGTGGACACGGCCGTCGCCGTCCTGGCCGACGACGGCGTTCTCGTCGTCATCCCAGGGGACAGGCCCGAACGGTACGTTCACAGGGCGGCCTTCGCCGCGCTGTCGGAGGGCCTCATCGCCTCTGCCCGCGATTATTTCGAGGAGAATCCCTACCGGGCGGCCATGCCCTACTCCGACCTCCGCGCGGCCTTCTTGGAAACGGCCGATGCCGCAACGCTCAAGCCCGTCCTCGACGGACTTCTGGCCGCGGGCACGCTCGTCCGGGCCGGGAGCGAGATCGGCCTCGCCGGCCGGCAGCCGAAGACCGACCCGGTCCAGGCCGAGCTGCGCTCCCGCGTCGAGGACGCCTTCCGCAACGCCCGTTTCTCCGCGCCCCTCGAGGAGGACGTCCGGTCGCGACTGGGGCTGAATCCTTCGGTCTTCAATCCCGTTCTCAACGCCCTCCTCCGCTCGGGCGAGCTCGTCCGCCTCGCCCCGAAGGTCATCTATCACCGCGACACGGTCGATGAGGCCCGGGCCGCGGTCGCGGGCCTCATCGAACGCCACGGCGCCGTGACCATCGCCGAGCTACGCGACCGGCTGGGCCTTTCACGCAAATACGCCCAGGCCATCCTCGAATACTTCGACCGGACCGGCTACACCGTCCGCGTTGAGGACCGCCACGTCCCGGCCAAGCGCATCCCGGCTTAGAAGAACGCGCCGTCCGGGGCACGGCCGGCATGCGCTGACGCCGGCGGGCCTGACCCCCTAAGGTCCGCCGGTAGGTCAGGCGGTGGATGAGCCAGGGGTAGCCGCGGCCGGTTTTTCATGCCTGAAAAGGGCCCCGCCCGGCGCCTTGACTCTCCCATGCCTCAGGGGCTATAGTCCCCGCATCCCAGGGAGGGACCTCGGAGGAAACCGTGAAAGGCGTGTTCTGTCCAAATGTGAGTGCGGTGATGGCCGCGGCGGGGATCCTGGCGCTGGTGTCGATGCTGTCTTGGGCGGGGCCTCAGGCCCCTCAGGCTCAGAGGATTAAAACGCCCCTCCATGCCTTGGCGCCCGGCCTGCTGAAAAAGCTGACGGCCCCGACCTCCCGTGAAGTCATTCTCGAATCCATCAAGGCCCTGCAGCTCCCGTCCGCTCCCCTGTCACAGGCGGGCCGGCCGGCCAACCCGCCGATCAAGATGCAGATCCGCAAGGAGCCTGGGAAGGGCCAGCCGGCCGCCACGACGAGCGCCGCGGGCGCGGTCCTTGTCGCCGGCGTGAACACCGGCTACGAGAAGATCGACTGGAAGGCCGGCGTCTTCATCTCGCCCTTCACGGTTCCCAGATACGGCACGGGCAATTGGCCCGCCGCGATGATCAAGACGAACTCCATCAACTACATGAAAACTCAGGACCCGGGCATCGTCGTCCTCGATTGGCCGCTCATGTCCTCTGCCGGCTATTCGCTCTACGACACGATCCAGGTCTATCTCGAGCTGCCGCAGGAGGCCGGCCTCTATACGATCACGCTGAAAGCCGCCCGCAGCGACGGCATGTGCGATGTCCGGTGGGTCGGGCTCCGCACCAAATGCGGGTCCTACGCGTTATCGCTCCACCTCTCCGGCCAGGACGTCCCCATGACGAAGCTCATCGACGACAGCGGCTTCGTCGGCGTCATCAATATCGAACCGGGAGAGCCGCGCGACGGCTCCCTCTACGGCATGAGGCAATACAACGCCTGGCTCTCGGTCGAAGTCACAACCTGGGGAAACGTTCCGGACGAGTACATCCCGAAACTGAGCCCGCTCGTCTTCGCCGGCATCGTCATCACAAGGCTTTAAGAGATGATCAAAGTCGTCAGGCTTGAAGATAAGTTCGACCTATTCACGGATCGATGGAGCCCAAAGATCGTCGGTCGGGTCGATAACTACGACGTCAAGATCGTCAAGGTCGAGGGCGAGCTCGTCCGGCACGACCATAGGGACGAGGACGAGTTCTTCTATGTACTCAAGGGCCGGTTCGATCTCGAGCTCGATGATGGGACGGTCAGCATCCGGCCGGGCGAGATGGCGGTCGTGCCGCGAGGCGTCTTCCACAAGCCTTCGGCCAAAGGAGAAACCTGGCTCCTGCTCTTCGAATCCTCGAAGATCAAGCACACGGGCGACGTGGTGACCGATCGGACCTTGAAGCGGTTCGACGAGATCTGAGAGCCGCGCGACTTGGCTCCATTCGCCGGGCCCGGACGTTGAAGAAAAGCGAGTGCTAATCCTGGCCTCGCACGAACGCCAAAACGCAAGAGGAACGGAGCCGCCGGCATCAATTCTGAAGACCGGCCAGCCTCTTCCGCGCGTCCGCGACCTCGGGTAACCCCGGGTCGGCGTCCTTCCAGAGGTCGAGGAAGCGCCGGTATTGCTCGACCGCTTTCGCCTTCAGGCCCTTCTGTTCGTATAACTGGGCCAGGTTGTAGTGGTATCTGGGATGAACGATATACCGCGAAAGGTCGTTGGGGTCAAAGGCGATCAGCCGCTCATATTCGGCGATGGCCCCGTCGATGTCGCCTTTCTGTTCGTACGCCCTGGCCAAGACGTCCTTCATCATCGGCATGTTGTATAGAATCAGCGTGTCTTTCCAATTAAAATCAAGCGGGCGCAACGGTGTTTGTTTCTCGAATACGGCGATAGCGTTGTCGGGGGATCCGGCTTTGAGCGACAGCTCGGCAGACAAGAAATTCACATACAAGGACATCCATTCTTTCCGATTGGGCGTTTTTTCATAGAGCGATTTCATCTCCGCCAAGATGTTCCTGGCCAGGTCCATATGCCCGGCCTTCAACGCCAACAGCCCCGATAGGAATTTATAGACTCCCTGCCAGAACAATTTGCGTTCAGGATCGGCTTTGATGAAATCGCCAAGCCAGGATTCATTATACCTGCGGCTTTGATCGAGCTCTCCCCGGTCATAATAAATGAAGGCCTTCAGCAAGTTGATGTACTGTCGTCCCCAAACGTATCCCGGTCCTGCTTTCTTTTCGGCTTCACGGAAGTAAAGATCGCAGTCCTTCAAACGCCCCGACCAGATGCGGCAGAACCCTTTCCAAAGATAACCCGCCCTTTTATGCTCCGGAGAAGGGGTCGTGGCGATGAATTGGTCCATCCATTTTATCGCCTCCGTAAACTCCGCCTTCAAGGCATAAATGTATCCGACGCAAAAATAGGGATTATCAAGATCAGATTTGATCTTTAGCGCGTCTTTGTAATTCGCTATGGCCTCATCCAGCCGGCCCATATCAAAATAGGCCTCGGCCAGAGAATCAAGGGGATTGGCCTCGCCCGGGCTTAAAGAAACGTATATTTTTAAGTGCTCCAACGCCTTTGAATAGTCCCCCATCTTGACATAGGCAAAAGCCAGGTCGTTATGGGCCTCTCCATAGCTGGGATCCAGCTCCAGGGCCCTATTCAACTCCACGATGGCTTTATCAGAAACCCCCCTACTCCAGTAGCCTGCACCCAGGCTGTGAAACGCTTCTTTTTCCTTAGGATATTTATCGGTTAGCTGCCGGAGGATGCGGTCGGATTCTTCCGTATTCTTCTCCACTCTCAAGGCATAATCCGACTCGATATAAAGCCTTTCCTTTTCCGACGTCTTGACGGACAGCGCTTTGGCCCTTTTGATGGCGGCATCGGCCGCTTCGATGTTTTCAATATTAAAATTTGCAACAGCCAGGGCGTAATAGGCCATGGCAAAATCCGGGTCAAGAGCGACGGCTTTTTCGAAAGCGATCCTGGCATCATCATAATATAACTTCCGGAGATTCTCCTTTCCCGCCAGATAATAACTGTAGGCTTCCATCGAACGGGTCGTGACGTCAGCGATAGGCTTCTCTGAGGATCCGACGTTTATCGCGGCTAGGCCTAGGCCGGCGGAAATGTCCTTGGTCAGCTCATCGATCTGTTTATTGATGATGCTCGAAACGCCCTCGCCCTTCGAGCTGGAGCTCCTGAGGAGTTTTTTGGTGTCCACATCCAGGACTTTCACATCCGTGGCAAAGGTCTCCCCGGCTTTGATGTAGCTCCCTAGAACGATGGTCTTGATGCCCTCTTTTCGGCACAGCTCGAAACCGAGCTGCCTGTCGATGACTTCGACGTTCTTTTCTCCCATCTGCGCGAGAAGGTCTTGCATCCGTTCCCAGGTGGCCACATACAGCTTGTTTTCTCTCTCCAAGCTGGTGATCAAGAGGTCGGGAATGGCTTTTTGTAAGTAGTCGTAGGCCTTATCGCCGGTCTGATTGTTAAAGCTGATGACCGCTATGGAGTTCTCGATCTTGGGAGCGGAAACGATCGCGCTCCGAGTCCACGGACGCCATATCAAGAACGCCGCAGCGATCACAAGGCCACCGACGACCAGAGCCGGGACCAGGAGCTTCTTCAGGCTGAGCTTGACGGTGATCTCCCGGGACGTGATCGTCTTTCTCTCGGGCACGACGCGCTCCGTCGTGGGGATCCCTTTCTCGACCTTTTCGAGCTCGGCATGGACGTCGGAGGCGCTCTGGTATCGTTTCGCCTTGTCTTTTTCAAGGCACTTCAGGATGACGGCGCTCAAGTCGTCGGGAATGCCGGGGTTGAGCTGTTTGGGGTTCTTGGGGATCTCTCCCTTGTGCTTCATGGCGATGCTGAGGGCCGTCTCCCCGGAGAACGGGACGTGGCTCGTAGCCATCTCGTAAAGGATGACCCCCAAGGAATAGATATCGGAACGGCTGTCGACGTCCTTGGCCTCGGCCTGCTCCGGGCTCATGTACTCGGGCGTGCCGATCATCACGCCGGCTCCGGTCATCCCCCGGTCCTTGACCGAGCGGGCGATGCCGAAGTCCATGATCTTGGCGTTCCCGTTCTTGTCGATCATGATGTTCTGGGGCTTGAGGTCCCTGTGGACGATGCCCAGCGCGTGGGCCTCGGCCAGGCCGTCGCAGACTTGCTTGCCGACGCTCAGCAGCATGCCCAGGCTCAAGCTGCCGGACATGTGGATCATGCTCTTCAGGTCCTCGCCATGGACATACTCCATGGTGATGAAACGAGCCCCCTCGGATTCGCCCAGATCGAACATCGCGCAGACGTTCTTGTGCCGGATCCGCCGGGCCAATCGGATCTCGTTATGGAACCGGTCGATCGTGTCCTCGTCGGATGCGATCTCCGGCTTGACAAGCTTAAGGGCGATCTTCTCTTTGATCTTGGTGTCGAAAACCTTGTAGACCCTCCCCATGCCGCCGTGGCCGAGCTCCTCGATGACCTGGTAGCGGCCGGCAAAGGCCGAGCCGGTCGTGAGCTCGTGGATCGGCGCTTGGAGGGTTTCCGTCAGAACTGGAAGCTGGCCTTGGTGCGGAGGAAGCTGGGCGCCGCACTCGCCGCAGAATTTCAGGGTCTCGGGATTGTCGGAATGGCAGGTCGGGCACTTGACGGCCACGATAGATTCCCTTTCGAGTTGACCTCAGATTATCAAAGACGTCATCCCGAAGTCAATGGACTTGACGGTCTCTGCCGGGGGCGATAGGATAATCCAGCCTGCGGGAGGGTGAAGGATCCGGTGATCCTTCCGGACTTCAAAAGCGAACTCGAGGGAAATCGCCTCCGACGGAATCTCCCCTGTAGAACCGTAACTTGCTTATTTTTCTTGTGCTTATCGATCTTGATGGTTTGATCACGTTTAGGCTAGACTGAGCTGTTTTGAGCAGAAGTTTGCTCAATCTCTGCTCAATTTTTAAAGGGTATCTAAACAATTACGGCGGGGTGGTCTGGCTTTCGAGCGCATAATTCTGGATCACGGAGTCGAGGTATGAATACTAGCTTCCCAGTCAGTTCATCTCCCGCATTTTCACCGGACACGAGGCTGACGGTCATACGCCGGCTGCTCAAAGTCCAGAAGCCAGCACCAGGTTATTGAGCTAAAATTAAACACGCCAGGCGCTCTCGCCGCCCTCCCCTGCCCTCGCTTGGCCCCTTCGAACTAACCTCAGACCGTTGGGTCCGAAGTCCAGGATTGATTCGACGTGCTCAATCAATAGGGCCGTATGTAATTGATGACTTGTATGTAAACTGAGTCCAGCCATAAAATAGCGCGAAGGAATCAACAGGTATCATGAAAGCCACCCCGCGATGGGCACGCTTGAGGGAAGTGAGTTGGCTTTTTCTCAAACTCGGCGCCCTCAGTGTCGGCGGCCCAGCGGTTTATATCGCACTCATGCACCAAGAAACGGTGAATCGTCGCCACTGGATCGACGAGCAACGGTTCTTGGATCTGGTTGGTGCCACCAATCTCATTCCAGGGCCAAACGCGGCCGAGATGGCAATCCACTTGGGACTGATCCGGGCAGGATGGAGAGGATTAATTGCGAGCGGCGCACTATTTGTCTTGCCGGGAATGGCCGCCACGCTCGTTGTCGCTTGGGCATACGTCACATACGGCTCAATGCCCGCAATAGAATGGGTACTCTATGGTGTGAAGCCTGTGGTCATCGGAATCGTTCTTCAGGCTCTCTGGAGCCTAGGCCGGAAGGGAATCAAAGGTCCGATGACCGCTTTCGCCGGAATCCTCATTGCGGTGCTCTATGTTCTTGGATTCAACGAAATCGTACTTCTATTTTGCGGCGCCGCACTGGTTTTCTTGGCAAGTGGCGGCCACCAATTCTTGAAACATCGGCTAGAAGCGCTGGCCCCGATTCCAGTATTGTTACAGACGCCCCTGGCATCGTTTGGGGGGGGTGTTCTGCCTTTCAGTCAGACTACGCTCTTCCTCAGTTTTCTCAAAATCGGCTCTGTTCTTTTTGGCAGCGGGTACGTCCTTCTCGCCTTTCTCAGGTCTGAATTCGTGCAGAGACTCGGGTGGCTTACGGAACAGAAGGTTCTGGATGCTGTTATCGCCGGCCAGATAACGCCGGGACCGGTATTTTCGAGTGCAACATTCATAGGCTACTTGCTTGGAGGCTGGAAGTCGGCCCTGCTTGCAACACTCGGGATACTCCTTCCGTCTTTTCTTTTTGTTGGCCTTCTCAGTCGCATTCTTCCGATCGTCCGCAAGTCCCCGTGGGCCGCGGCGTTTCTTGATGGCGTGAACGTTGCTTCGCTAGGACTGATGGCTGGCGTTCTGGTGCAACTTGGCCGTGCCGCGATAGTTGACGCATTTTCCCTTGTCCTCCTAATTATTTCCCTGTTTGTGATATTCCGTCTTAGGATCAACTCAGTCTGGCTGATTTTAGGAGGTGCGTTGCTGGGAGGGGTCTACAAGTTGGTGATAGGTTGATCTCTGGCGGTTGCCGCCACCCTCTCATTCGTAATCAGACCTTGGCTTGCCTTCTGATGATGGAACGAAGCAATCCCCGTGGAGAAAATACTGCCAGAACCCCGGGCTCCTTCATGAAGGGCTCCACTTCCCGCCGGATCTGGCCGATGTCGGCGTGGTCTATTCTCTGCGCCAACAGGCTACCGAGACCTGCTTCCATCAGAGACGCCGCCCCCTCCCAATGCCCCGCCTGGCGCATCCTCTGCTCGAGGTGCGCAAGGTGCAGCTCGGGATGATAGGCCGCAGACCAAACAATATCGCACCAGTCACGACCCTTGGCCCGGCTCTTCCATCCGCGCCAGAGAACGGCGGGCATCTTTCCGGCGAAAGATCGGGCAGGTTGAACATCCTGACCGCGAACGGGACGTGACGCAGGGGGAAGGCGGGGCGCGCCTGCAAGCACTTCTAAAGAGGTCCGAACCCCAGGCATGATCGCGTGAAGCCCCGCTCGCGTTGAGGAACGGGGAGGGAAAATGATATTATTAAACCGATAGGAATATCTTTTCGCGATTAGAAGGAGTGATCGATGGCAGCACGGATCAATAGCGTTCACGCCCGTGAAATCCTGGATTCACGCGGAAATCCGACGGTCGAGGTCGAGGTCACGCTGGAAAACGGCTCCTTGGGCCGAGCGGCCGTCCCTTCAGGCGCTTCGACAGGCATCTTTGAGGCTCTCGAGCTCCGGGACGGCGACAAGCTCCGTTACCAGGGCAAGGGGGTCCTCACGGCCGTGGCCCACGTCAATGAAGAGATCGCTAAGGCGGTCTCGGGACTAGATGCTCTCGACCAGGCTGGCATCGATAAGGCCATGCTCGCCCTGGACGGCACCGAGAACAAGAGCAAGCTCGGGGCCAATGCTATTCTGGGTGTCAGTATGGCCGTCGCCAGGGCCGCTGCCGTCTCCTCTAAGATGCCGCTCTATCGCTATCTCGGCGGCGACTCAGCCAACCTTCTGCCCGTGCCGATGTTCAACATCCTCAACGGCGGCGTCCATGCGAATTGGCAGAGCACCGACCTCCAGGAATTCATGATCGCACCCGTCGGGGCGCCCAACTTCCGCGAGGCCCTGCGCTGGGGCGCCGAGACCTACCATTCCCTCAAAAGCGTGCTCAAGAGCGGCGGCTATTCCACCGGAGTCGGCGACGAGGGCGGCTTCGCTCCGGCCTTCAAGAAGAACGCAGACGCGGTCGAAACGATCCTCAAGGCGATCGAGAAGGCCAGTTACAGGCCGGGGGAGGACATCGTTCTGGCTGTCGACGGCGCGGTGAGCAGCATCTATGAGGATGGCCTTTATAATCTGAGGACAGAGAACAAGAAGGTCACCGTCGCAGAGATGGTCTCGATGTACGAGGAATGGGTCGGGAAATATCCCATCCGCGTCATCGAGGACGGCTTGGCTGAGGACGACTGGGAGGGCTGGAAGCTCTTGAATCAAGCGCTAGGCCAGAAGATCGAGCTCGTCGGGGACGATATATTCGTGACCAACGTCAAGCGCATCGCAAGGGGAATATCGGAGAAAACGGCTAACGCCGTCCTGATCAAACTCAATCAGATCGGGACGCTGACCGAGACCGTTTCCGCCGTCGATATGGCCCGAGCGGCCGGCTGGGGTGCGATGGTCTCCCACCGCAGCGGCGAAACGGTCGACAGTTTTATTGCCGACCTGACCGTCGCGATGGGCACCGGCCACCTCAAGACCGGAGCCCCGTGCCGGGGAGAACGGATCGAAAAATACAACCAACTCATGCGGATCGAAGAAGCACTGGGGCCACGCGCCAGATACGCCGGCAAAAAGGCCTTCGTGCGCTAAAGGATTCTGAAGCTAGGCAGTCCTCCCGCGCCAGTAACGGGCGATTCCGCTTGACGGACTGCCCTGAATCCTGTAAAAAAGGAATGTCTTTGGTGATGGAGTTCACCGGAACCGCTTCCCTGTAAGCTGATAACTCCTGCGATTAATGAGTGTAGGAGTTCATCTATGAAAGCGGACTATATCCCGCTCATTGTCGGCGCGCTCGTCTTCGTCTCCAGCCTGATCTCGCTGAAGCTGGGCTTGTCCGTCGCTATCATCGAGATCCTCCTCGGCGCTATCGCCGGTAACGCCGGCCTTCAGCCCGAGACCTGGATGACCTATATCGCGGGCTTTGGGGGCATTGTGCTGACCTTCCTTGCCGGGGCCGAGATCGATACCCGCCTGATGAAAGAGAAATTCAAGGAGAGCTTCCTGATCGGGACCCTCTCGTTCGTCCTTCCCTTCCTCGGGATATTCCTTTACGCTCGCTTCGTTGCCGGCTGGAGTCCAAAGGCCGCCTTTATCGCTGGGACGGCCCTCTCGACAACCTCTCTGGCTGTCGTCTATTCCGTCCTTGTCGAGACGGGGCTCGCCAAGACCGAGATCGGCAAGCTCATCATGGCCTCGACGTTCGTCACGGACATGGGGACGGCCCTGGCCCTGAGCATCCTATTCGTGAAGCCGACCCTCTATACGCTGATCTTCATCTCGGTATCGGTCAACATTATCTATTTCGCGGACAAGCTCTCGCATCGCATCTTCGCCAACCCGCTGCTCAAGAACAAGGTCATCGAACCCGAAATTAAATATATCTTCCTCCTGCTCCTAGCCTTCATTTATTTCGCCAACCTCGGAGAGGGGCATGCGGTCCTCCCGGCCTTCCTGTTAGGTCTGCTAATGTCGCGTCATTTCAAGGAGTCGTCGGGAGAGGAAGTCGTCAAGAACCGCCTCAGGATTGTGTCGTATGCGTTCATCACGCCCCTCTTCTTCATCGTGGGCGGGATGAAGATCTCCTTCGTGATGATCCTCTCGGCCTTCGGCTTGTTCGCGATCCTCTTCGGTCTTAAGATCCTCATGAAGTTCCTAGGGGTCTACTTCCTGGCCAAGAAATACATTCCCAAGGGCACGGTCTACACGACGCTCCTGATGAGCACCGGGCTGACATTCGGGACGATCTCGAGCCTCTTCGGCCTGAATTCCGGCTACATCACCCAAGTCCAGTATTCGGTCCTGATCGGGGTCGTCATCGCCAGCGCCGTGATCCCGACGTTCATCGCCCAGCGCTGGTTCGCGCCGCGCCATGACGAGGACATCGTCGAAGTCGCCCCGTTGAATGGGGAACCCCGGTGGCGGTGACCTAGGACCTGCGACTCATGCAGGAAGTGCAGCTGATCTTCTTTATCGCGCTAGGCTTCGCCCCATTTGCCGCGGCGATCGCGTTTATCATCACCTACTCGGAGTACGCCAAGCACCTCATTGATAAGAAGAGAGTCCTGAGAATAGCCCTAAGGGCGGCCCTCGTGGCCTTTATGTTTTTCTTGGTTGTCCCGACCTTCATGGTCTGGCTCTTCTTCATCGTGTTGGGCGGGAGTCTCTAGCAGCGACCAACGGCCCACGCGAATTCCGGTGACCATAAACATGTGCTCAGGATTATTGCTGTGTTCAGCCCGCTAAAAGACACTAAGACTCTTCTCCGGTCAGAGTGCTATATAAGTGCTCGGCTAGCTGCTCGGCCGCGTTAAAATCAAGGTCCCTCTCTCTTGAAAGCTCCAAGAACGCTTCGCCGACAAAATTGATATGGATGGTCAGCTTCGTGATCTGGGCATAGGTCATGTTGTCGAGGTTGACGCAAATTCGGTCGCGGTTCTTTTTCGTAAAGGCGTAAAGCTGCATGGCGCTCCTCCTCTGATTAGGTCTATTTCTTAAGGCGGATAAGCCTCTCTTTAACCAAACTGTTCCGCCGAACGGGCTTATCGTTCTTTATGGCAATCCAAAGGGCCTTGGTGGAGCCGACGATGACGCTTAGTTTCCTTGCTCTTGTCAGGGCCGTGTAGAAGAGGTTCCTCTGCAGCATGATAAAGTGCTGAGTCATCAGCGGCATGACCACGGCTTGGTACTCACTGCCTTGGGCTTTGTGGACAGAAACTGCGTACGCCAAGGTTATGTCATTCATTTCGTGCTTTTCGTATGACACCCTCCGGCCGTCGTAATCAACGAACAGGCGGAACGTAGCCCTGTCGACCTGAACGACTGTTCCGATGTCGCCGTTATAAACATCCTTATCGTAGTCGTTATGGAGCTGCATGACCTTATCGCGGATTAGGAACTCTCTGACACCGACCTTGAGGCCTTCTCCGTGTGGGTTGAGCCTTTTTTGGAGCTCTCGATTCAGGTTATCGACGCCCACGAGCCCCTTGTACATGGGGCTTATGACCTGGATCTGGGTCGATAGCGGGCTCAACCCGAGCCTCCGCGGAACGCTCCACGTGCAGAGCTTCAGGATCGTCTCGAAAGCCTCCTTTTCATCCTCTCGGTGGATGAAATACAGATCGGCGGTCTTGTCCTCACGTGGCGGCGTGATAAGAGGCTCGCCTCTGTTGATGCGATGGGCGTTCAGCACGATATAGCTCTTTTGTTGCTGACGGAAGATTTGGTCAAGCCTGACGATTTCGATGCTTCCCGAATCAATGAGGTCCCGGAGAAGGGTTCCCGGCCCAACAGAGGGAAGTTGGTCTTTGTCACCGACCAAAACAAGACGCATCGAAGCGGGCACGGCCTTCATGAGATGGTACATAAGGGGCAGATCGACCATCGACATTTCATCGATGACCAAGGCCTCGGCACGGAGTTGATTGCGTTCATTCCTCTTGAAGGTCCCTGTAGTCGGTCGAAATTCGAGGACACGGTGGATCGTAAAGGCGTCGCGGCCTGTTGTCTCTGCGAGCCGTTTGGCCGCCCGTCCGGTGGGGGCTGCTAGGATCAGCTCCCGACCCCACTTCTGGAAGATGTCGACCACGCCACGAATGATGGTGGTCTTTCCGGTACCAGGGCCGCCCGTAATGACAAGGATCTTTTTTTCAAGGGCCTGACGGATGGCCTGCTTTTGAAGATCTGAAAAGGCCATGCCAAGGTTCTTTTCTGTGGCCGCGATGGCTTGGTCCAAGTCCAGGTCGGGAGGATGGCAGGGGTAATTGGCCAGCCGATGAATGGCCTGGACGACATCTTCCTGGGCGTGGTAAAAGAACGGGGCATAGAGGGCGACATCCCCACCGAGTTCCTCACGGATAGCCGAGTTGTTCTTAACGAGCCCGTCCAAGGCCACGTCGGTGCGGCCCGGCTCAACAGCCAGGTCCTCGGCGCATCTCGTCCTGACCTCCGAGAGACGCGAAAAAACGTGACCTCGCTCGTTGTCCTTTTCGAGAATATAGAGGATGTACGCCTTGTGCCTCTCGATCGAACTCGGGTCCAACCCAAGCTTGAGGGCAATCTGATCGGCGGTCTTGAATCCAATCCCGGCGATATCGGCGCAGAGCTGATAGGGATTTGTTCTGAGGATATTGAACGACTGCTCCCCGAACTGGCGGTAGATCTTGGTCGCCAGGCTCGTCGATACGTTATGCTCTCGGAGGAAGATGATAAGATCACGGATATCCTTGTGTTCGGACCATGACTGCGTGATATCGAGGAGCTTAGCAGCACCGATGCCGCTGACTTCTTTTAGCCTCTCGGGGGTTTTGGTTAAGACTTCAATTGTCTTCGGCCCGAACCGGCCGACTATCCGCGCCGCGAGCTTCGGACCGATTCCTCGAACAAGTCCCGAGGCGAGGAATCGCTCGATCCCGGCCGTCGACGTTGGCGTGGTCAGGGCGAACTGATCGGCCTTGAACTCCTGGCCGAATCGTGGATTGGATTCCCAGTGTCCCTTGACTTTGAGGGATTCACCAAGCGAGAGCGGCGGAAACGAGCCAACGACTGTGACGAACTCATCATTCTTGGCAACAAGCCGGCAAATCGTGTAGCCGTTCTCGGGGTTATAAAAGACGATTCCGTCAACAACTCCTTCGATCGTATCCTTCGCGGTGAGGTTCATGACGAGCGCTCTAAATCATCGGCCGGAACCTCCGCCATGCCGCGTCCTTCAGTCGCCCCGCCGAAAACCCGGCGATAGAGATCCTCGCCGTAGCTCGTTTTCTGCGGTTCACCTTCGACGATCCGGAACGTCCGCGTGCCATCGCTTCTCCTCTCCGCCCGGAGGAAGATCGCGTTGCCGAAGGCTCCTTCGACGACGTCGTGAGCGAATTCGTATAGGTGAGTCACGAAAGCCACTTTCATGCGGCTCTCCAGCAAGGCCCGGACGATCTGCCCGGCGATCTCCGACCCTTCGCGCTCGTTCGTCCCCGAAAAGGACTCATTGAAAAGCAACAGGGCGTCCTGCCTGAGCGCGTCGACGATCTCGCTCATCCGGTCGAGCTCGGCGTCGAGCTTGCCGCGCGTCATCGTCACGTCCTCTTCCCGCCTGAAATGAGTGAAGAGGCCAGCGCAGAGCTCGGCTTCGAAGATCTCCGCCGCGACGAAAAGCCCTCCCTGCATCATCAGCTGGGCGAGCCCGACGCTCCGCAGGAAGGTCGTCTTTCCCCCTTGGTTCGCCCCCGTGACGATGATGAGGCTTTTGCCATCGGCATTAAGGTCGTTGGGGACAACGCTCCGGCGTGAAACGAGCCCCAAGCTGGGGTCGGAGAGCCCGCTGAAGCGAAGCTTCCGGGTGCCGGGAGCTGTCGGACGTGGCAAGCACGTTCTCACGCCCAGCCCGGTCAGCTCGTCATACAGGTTCAGACAGCCTATGTAGAATGCGAGTTCCGTGCGCAGCATGTCGAAGAAATCCAGGATATGGTCGGTCGACTGCGCCAGTGCGTTCGCTACTAGGTTGATCCCGCGGTCGCGGAGCCCCGCTAAGGCCCTGGAGCCGGATTCGTCGCGTTCGGGCACGTGATACGTATAGGCCGGCGGGCCTTTTCCAAAGATGCGGGCCAGCCAGCTTAAGCGTTCCTCGCGTGCCGACCGGAGGACACAGGCCGTACCCGCGTTGCCCTGGCCTAGCGCCGCGCTCACCAACACGCCTCTGTCGAAACGCAATTCGGAGAGATGGACCTGAACCTCGGCGAAAAAGGCATCGCTGAGATCCTCACGCAACCTCGAAAAGAAGGCTGAGAACCCTCTTGACGTAAACTCCCCGGCATGGGCCTCCGCCAGAGCTCTGAGGCTCTTCAAGGAGGCCATGAACGTTCCCATCACCTCGATCGCATCCTGCAAGATCCCGCCGGGGAACCGGCTGAAGAAGCCGAAGTAGAATTTCTTCTTCTTTTTATCGATGGCCTCGACCGTGAGGTCGTAGAGTTGCCTGACCACAGCCGGATTCCTCAGACAGTCCTTCACGAGCTCCTGACGATAGGCGACTGTTTCGAGGTCGGTCGTCTGCCCCGAGAGCAGCACCTTCCGCGCCACGTCAAAAATGAAAGGGTCCCCGCCCGACATGCTCCGCCAAAGCGTGTCCAGCCCGAGGTCCTGTTCGAGGGCCTGTCCCTGCCACGGGAGTTTTTGCTCAGGGTCGAAGTCATGGCCCGGATAGAGCAGGCGCACCTTCATGCTCTGATCCTCTCCTTCAGCTGGCCGTACGTCAGGCGGCGCTTCTCGGCCAGGGCCCGAGCGTAGGCCAAGCCGTTAGCGGGCCTTCTTTCCAGCCGAAAGGTCCGAATGGTGGGGTCATTGGAATCGACCCCGCCGACGAGGCTGACGGTCTTCCTATCAAACGACGTCAGTTCGGTCA
>CAZIQR010000021.1:0-25401 GCA_964541055.1 uncultured Eubacteriales bacterium | reverse complement strand
CCGGGCCGGGCCCGGCCCGGCTCCTCGCGAGCACGGGGCTTTGCCTCGGCATGTTCCCGGACCAGCCCTATGAAGAGCGGACGATCGCCTTCGGGCCGGGCGACGTCCTCTGCCTCTACACCGACGGGATCGTCGAGAGCCGGAAGGCGGAGCGGGAGGAGTACGGGGAAGAGCGGCTCGGGGAGCGGCTCCGGGAGCTCGGCGGCCAACCGGCCCGGACGGTCCGGGACAAGATCTTCGACGATGTCTTCAGCTTCAGCAGCTGCACGGAGGCCGGCGACGACATGACCCTGGTCGTCGTCAAGCGGAATCCCTGAGGTCCGCCGTGGGGAGAGCCATGAGCGACGCCGCGACCGCGAAGGCGAACGCCGGCGAGATGCGCGTCCCGGCCCGCCTCAAGGAGATCGACCGCGTCCGGGCCTTCCTGCGCGAGGCGACCGCCGACCTGCCCTTCGACGAGGCCGACCGCCTCAAGATCGAGCTGGCGCTCCACGAGATCTGCGTCAACATCGCCCGCTATGCTTATCCGCGCGGCCGCAAAGGGGAGATGGCGATCCGCATCTGGCGCGGCGACGGCTCCCTGTTCATCGAGGTCCGCGACTCGGGCATCCCCTTCAATCCCGTCCGGAAGAAGAACCCCGACCTGATGGTCAAGCTCCGCCGCGGCATCCCCGGCGGCCTCGGCGTCTATTTCTTCAAGACGCTGATGGACGGGCTCTCGTACCGGCGGGCCGGGGGCCAGAACATCCTCACCGTCCGCAAAGCCTTCTAATACAGGACCTTCGGTTCCCCGTTGACCTTGATGAGCTGGGCGATCTCCGCCAGGACGAGGTCCCGCCGGACAAGGACGGCCCGGACCTCCTCGTCCGTGAGATACTCCCCGACGGCGGCCCGGATCGCGGCGAAGTCGAGGGCCCTGACCTTGTCGACCAGGACCCGGGGCAGCTCGCTCATGAGCATCGGTCCGCCCGGGCTCTTGGCCGAGTAGAGGAGGGACTTGACGAACCGGCTCGAGGTCCGGAAGGACCGGGAGTGGTCGATGAGGATCATCCGCCAGTCCGGAGTGATCAGGATCTGGTTCTTGTGCCGGTCCTCGTTGGCGATGAGATTGTCGAAGAGCCGCTGGAGATAGGTCGCTCGGTTCCAGGCCGCGACCTTGGCCGGGGGCATCTTGATCCGCTTCTCGTCGCGCTCGAGGAGCGAGAGGCAGTTGTCGACCCAATACTGGCAGGAGCCGCGGTCGCCGTTGAAGCGGCGCTCGACGGTGGGCGGTACCATGCCCAGGCCGAGGAGCTTGTCGAACCGGTAAGCGGAGATCTCGTATTGCCAACCCTCCCAGAAGCCGCCCATCCGGCCCGCGGCGTTCTTCCACAGCCCCTTGTGCTCGACGTCGCCGAGCTTGAGCCAGAGCTTCCACGGCGAGGTCACGGACTGGGGGCCGATCATCTGCTCGCTCTTGACGACCTCGGCGGTCTCGAGGAATTTCTCCCAGACGGCATGCTGGGCGAGCTCATCCGTCGTGAACTGGAGCGCGATGGAAGGGCCGGCCGGGGGGGCCGGATCGTTCGCGCCCTGGAGACAGGCCAGGACGAGCCCCGTGAGCGGGAGCAGGACGAAAACGCCGGCGAAGGCGACCGTCCGTCTCAATAGAGCACCGCCTCTTGGGGGATCTCCTTGAGCAGAAGATCGCGCCGGGCGAGGATGGCCTTGATCTCCTTGTCGGTCAGGGTCTCGCCGACGGCCCCGCGGATGGTCTCGAACGTCAGGGCCCCGATCCTGTCGACGAACCACCGGGGCAACCGCTTGAACAGGAACGGCGTTCCCTGGGACGAGACCTTGATGCCGCCGCGGCCGTTCATCAGGCGCGCGGCGAACTCGCCCGTCGAGCGGAAGGCCCGGGAATGGTCGAAGATGATCGTCCGCCAGTCCTCGGTGTAGAGCACATTCTGCTGCGTCCGGTCCTCGTTGGCGATGAGGCTGTCCCAGGCCCGCGTCAGATACTTCATGTTGTCGATGCGCTCGCGGGCCTCGACCGGGACCTGGATGTTGTTCTCGACGACCTTGAGCAGGCTGTACTTGTTCTTGGCCCAGAGGACGAGAGCGCCGGGCTTGCCCTGGAACTCGCGCTCGACGGCCGGCGGGATCATGTTCAGGCCGAGGAGCTTGTCCAACCGGTAGGCGGCGATCTCGTATTGCCAGCCTTCGAGATAGCCCTGCTGCATCCCCTCGGGGTTCTTCCAGGCGGCGGTGAGCTCGAGGCCGTCCTTTTTCAGGTACAGGCGGTAGGGCTTGGTCACGCCTTCGCCGATCTCCTCGAAGCGGAGGATCTCGGCCGTGCGCAGGTATTCCTCCTGGGCCGGCCGCTGGGCGATCTCTTCGGGTAGGAACTGGGCCCGGGCGGCGACGGGCGCCGCCGCGGCGGCCAGGACCGCGGTCGCGATGAGGATGCCGCGTTTCATGGTGTCCTCCTCAGGCCGGTCTCCGACGTCAGGCCTCCGCCGCCGTGGCCGTGCCCGTGGCAAGGGCCGCGTCCGCGGCGGCCTTGCGCCTCTTGTAGGCCTTGATGATCTTGACGCAAATGACCAGGAGGACGGCGACAACGGCGACATTGAGAAGGGCATAGCGCTCGACGCGCAGCCCCAGGAGCTCGGTCCCGACCAGGACGGCCACGGCCGAGAGGGTGTCGCCGCCGCGGACAAAGAAGGTGTCGATGGCCGCCTTGGCCTTGTATTTTTCCTCGCGCTGGGTGACCAGGAAGAGCGCGGCCTTGGTCGTGTTCTGGAGGGAATAATCGGTGCCGTTCTCCAGGGACTTGACCGAGCGGACCAGGACCAGCACGGCGCCGAAGGAGATCAGCGCGTAGCCCCCGAGGGCGATGAGGGGCAGGAACAGCAGCGCTCCGCCGACGCCGATCCATTTGAAGATCCGGGAGACGAGGAAGAGCTGGATGACCAGGGCGATCAGGTTGGCCATCAACTGGTAGTCCATGAAGGCGTTGTGGATGGCTTTGCTCTCGGTCTGGCGCGGCATCGTCGGGGACGCGGCCGGCAGCCCGACCGGGGCGGCCGCGGCGCTCTGCTGGGCCGCTTGGATCGACTGGTTGAGGATAACCTTCGAGATGATGAACTCGCCCGTGGCGTTGACGAAATTATACAGGCCGATCATCAGGGCGATCAGAAAGAGATAGCGGCTCTTGAAGACCAGCTTGAAGCCGCCGCCGGCTTTGAGGGGTTTCTCCTGGACCCGGGCCTTCTCTTCCGCCCCGGCCAGGCCCTTCTCCCGGTCCTCGCGGGTCTTGCGGACCTCGCGGCGGTGGATCGTCCGGGCCAGGACGATGCAAAGGGCCAAAACGACCCCGGCGATGAGCATGAGCTTGAATTCCCAGTTGTCCCCCAGCAGGTCCCGCAGCCGCTTCATGAACGGCAGGACGCCCATGAGCCCGCCGAGGGTGGCCCCCAGCGAGATGAGCGGGAAGGTCCGCCGGCCGGCCTCGTCGGTGAAGAGGTCGTTGGCGAAGCCCCAGAACTGGGCGACGACGAAGTAGTTGAAAATGCCGACCCAGACAAAGAACAGGATGCCCATCGGCTTGATGGCCATGCCGCCCCGGTGGAGGAAAAAGAAAACCACCAGGTTCGAGATGAAGAACGACGTCGTCCAGGTGATGAGGATGTGGCGGGGGACCTTGGAGGCCAGCTTGCTGAACGCTTTGATGACGAAGACGAACAGGACCGCCTGGGCGCCGCTGAGGCAGCTCTTGACCACGGCCGCATCCTTGTCGACGAGCAGGAGGGACTCCCTGAGCGGCTTGAGGATGTAGTAGGCAAGGAGCAGGAGGAAGACGTTCAAGGCTAGCAGGAGGGCCTTGGCGGCCTCGCCGGGGCGGATGTCGGCGAAGAGCCGCAGGAACTTGTAGCCGAGATCGTAGCGGGGAGCGGCCGCGGTCGGCGCGTCGGGCATGGGTCCTCCTTGATCGGGGATCAGAACAGGACGTTTCGCTCGCCGTTCGTTTTGATCAGCATCCGGATGCGACGGACGATCAGGCTCCGCCGGGTGTTGAGGGCCGTGATCTCGTCGCCATCGATATACCGGCCGAGATAGCCGGACACGGTCTTGTCCTCCCAGGCCTGCAGCCGCCGGAAGAGGAGGCTCGAGCAGCGGCGGATGGCGCAGCCGGGCGCGTCGCCCGTGTCCGGGGCGAAGGCCTCGGAGAAATCGACGCGATAGACGCGCCCGTCGTCGCCGCCGACCAGGGTGTCCTTCTCGTTCCGGCAGTCGTCGAAAACGAGGGCTTGAAAGACCGTGAGGTCGGCCAGGTCGTGCTCGAAAGCCTCGGGGTCCGGCGGCCCGGCCTTGCTCTCCCTCAGGTCGACGATCGACCGGGCGCGGGGGACGAAGGCCTGCAGGGCCCCCGGGATGTTCTCGACGGTCCGCTCGACGATCGGCGGGACGAAGGCCAAGCCGAGATACTTGCTCAGGGCGTAGGCCGCCAGGTCGTATCGATAGCTGTCGGCCAGAGGATCGGGCCGGCGCCGGTCGATGTAGCGGAACAGGGCCGGCCGGGTGACATCGAGCGAGGTCATTGTCAGCTTCCAGGCGTCGGTGCGGCCGCCCGGACCGGGACCGCGCCCCGTGATCTCGGCCGTCCGGAGGAAGATCTCCATTTCCTTCGGCGTGAGCGGCGTCGGCGGCGGCGGCTTGACGCGGCTCTGCTTGGCCACCTCTTCGCTCTCGCCCCAGGGCTGGAATTCGCCGTTCTCGTAGATCAGGGCGGAGGGCAGCCCGTTGTAGCTGCTCGAGGAGATGCCCGTGTCCATGACCCAGACCTTGTCGTGGAAGCGGGCCACGTTCCGGCGGTCGAGGGTCTGGCTGGCCCCCCCGTTGTAGTACTGGTAGTTGTGGCCGACGACGATGGCCTTGGCCTCGAGGTTGGCCAGGATCCGGTCGACCTCGGCCTCGGCCGTCTTTTCATTCTTGGTGGCCAGGCCGCGGTACCAGAGCGGGCTTCCCGGATCGTAGACGAGGCGCGGATGGAACGGCTTGGCATACTCCTGCGGGTTGCGCATGCGGCCCTGGAAGAACTCGAGCTCCTGGCGCATGACCTGGTTGATCTCGCGGATCGGCCACTTGGACATGGTCTCGCTGATGCCGCCGTGGACGTAGACGACGCCGTTGATCTTGATGGCCGTGTTCTGGCGCACGAGCCAGTCCCCGTATCTCCGGTTGAAGCCGAGGACGTAGGCGCGGGCGGCTTTGGGGTCCTTGGCGTCCAGGATGCCCTTCCAATAGGCCTGATAATCCTCGTCGACGAAAATGTTCAGGCCTTCGATCTCGGCCTTCTTCCGGGCCTCAGCCGCGAGGGTCTTGAGGTATTCTTCGTCCTTCTGGCGACGGACGTCGTCGGGGAGAAAGGCGACGAACTGCTCGACCGTGACGTACCCGGGATAATCGAGGGAGATGCCGGTGATGTTCATCTCCTCGTGGTTGCCGAGCAGCACGTGGACCGCGCCTCCCGCGGCGGCCGCCTCGCTCTCGAGCCGGATGAGGAGGTCGAGGATGTCCTTGGCCCGCGGACCGCGGTCCATGACGTCGCCGAGCTGGACCAGGTGTGTTTTGCCGCCGGCCCAATGCAGGTCCTCGTCGATCAGGTGGACCTGGGGATGGGCCAGGATGTAAACGAAGCGGTCGAAGTCGCCGTGCAGGTCGGCGACGGCGACGACACGCTCGATGCCCGTCCACTCGTAGGGAACGTCATCGGCGCGGGCGCTGAAGCTCAGGCAGGCAAGGGCCAACACGGCGAGGACAGCAATGAGCCCCCGGCGGGGCCGCGGCTGCGGTGACATCGTGTTCTCGTTTATTTATAGGCGTTTCCAGGCCGGGAATCAAGGGGGTCGCGGATTGACTCGCCGCCGGCCCTGCTGTTATCCTGGGCCCCGGCGCCGATCCCCCGAGAAAGGACGAAACCATGAGAGGATACGCGAGCTCGACGCGGAAAAGGGACGTGAGAACTCCGGCTCTGGGATTGGCCCTGGCGCTCGCGCTGGCCCTGGCCGGCTGCGGCCGGACGCGACCGCCGGCCCCGGCTTCGGCAGAGCCGGCCGCCCGGGTCCGGAGCGGCCTCGAGGTCTTTCTCGGCAAGCATCTCGACCTCGTCAAGGGCAAGCGCGTCGGCCTGATCACCAACCCGACGGGCGTCGGCTCGGATCTCCGGTCGACGATCGAGCTCTTCCGCTCGAACCCGGCCATCAACCTCGTGGCGCTCTACGGGCCCGAGCACGGCGTCCGGGGCAACGCCCAGGCCGGGGAATACGTGCCGTTCTATTACGATGAGACTTTTCGGCTTCCCGTGTTCAGCCTGTACGGGCCGTCGTTCAAGCCCGAGCCCGGCATGCTCAGGGATATCGACGAATACATGCGCGCTCACGACACCCAGCAGGCCGAGAAGGTCTCGGCGGGGGCCAAGGTCGAGGGCGTCGATGTCCTCGTCTTCGACATCCAGGACGCCGGGGTCCGCGTCTACACTTATATCGCGACCATGGCCACGGCCATGCAGGCCGCGGCCGAGGCGGGCATCGATTTTATCGTCCTCGACCGTCCCGACCCCATCAACGGCGTCGACATGGAGGGGGCCGTCCTCGAATACCCGGCGCTCAGCTCGTTCATCGGGCTCTACCCGGTCCCGCTCCGGTTCGGCATGACCGCCGGCGAGCTGGCCCGCCTGTTCAACGACAAGTTCCTCTCGCCGAAGGCCAAGCTGACGGTCGTCCCCATGGAGGGCTGGAAGCGGGAGATGTGGTTCGACCAGACCGGCCTCGCGTGGGTCATCCCCTCGCCGAACCTGCCGACCCCGGACGCGGCGGCCGTCTATCCCGGATTGGTAGCCCTCGAAGGGACGAACCTGTCCGAAGGGCGGGGGACGACCCGGCCGTTCGAGCTTTTCGGAGCGCCCTGGATCGACGGCCATGAGCTGGCGGCCAAGTTGAACGGTCTCGCCCTCCCCGGCGTCCGTTTCCGTGAGGCCTGGTTCACGCCGTCCTTCTCGAAGTTCCAGGGCGAGCTCTGCGGCGGCTGCCAGATCCACGTGACCGACCGGGCCGCCTTCCGCTCCGTGGCCGCCGTCCTCCACATCGTCCAGGCCGTCCGGGCGATGTACCCGGACAAATTCGCCTTCCACGCGGATTATTTCGACAAGGTCATGGGCACGGCCTCGATCCGCAAGGCCCTCGAGGCGGGGACAGACCCGGCGGCCGTCGTCGCCGGCCTCCGGCCCGGCCTGGAGGCTTTCGCCGCCTTGCGCAAACCCTACCTGCTCTATTAGAATAAGAGTCTTCCCCTTCGTGGGACGACCGTCCGAAAAGGAGATGGACCCGATGGCGATGAAGACTCCCCGCTACGCCCTGACCAATCCGGTTTCACTGTTCCTCGACAAGCCCGCCTCTGATTTCACCCGGGCCGACCTGATCAAAGTCGTAGAGGAGAAGCCGATCGAGCGGGTCACCTTCCATTACACGGCGATCGACGGCAAGCTCAAGGAGCTGACCGTCCCCGTCGCCGACCGCTATCACCTCGAGGCCATCCTGGCCGAGGGCGAGCGGGTCGACGGCTCGTCGCTCTTCAAGGGCATGGTCGACATGTCCCTGTCCGACCTCTACGTCGTCCCCAAGTTCAGCTCGGCCTTCTTCAACCCCTTCGACGAAGGCAGCCTGGATCTTCTCTGCCGCTACCTGACCAAGGACGGCGCTCCGGCCCCCTTCACCCCCGACAGCATCCTGGCCCGGGCCGCGGCCCTGTTCCGCAAGTCCGCCGGCCTCGAGCTCAACGCCCTGGGCGAGCTCGAGTTCTTTCTCCTGACCTCGCCCGCCGACCGCTCCTACCCGATCGAACCCCACCGCGGCTACCACGGCTCGGCGCCGTTCACGAAGAGCGGCGCCATCCTCCACGAAATGGTCGCCCACATCACCCGCACGACCGGCGCGGTCAAGTATGCCCACAGCGAGAACGGCTTCATCGACAGCGTGAGGAGCGACGTCCCCGAGATCGCCGGCCGCCTGGCCGAGCAGCTCGAGATCGAATACCTTCCCCGGCCGATCGAGGAGATGGCCGACGCCCTCGTCATCGGCCGCTGGATCATCCGCAACACGGCCTACCGCCACGGCGCCGTGGCCACCTTCACGCCCAAGCTCGAGGAGGGCGTCGCCGGCAGCGGCCTGCACTTCCACCTCGAGCTCGCCAAGAACGGCCGCAGCGTGATGCGCGGGGACGACGGCAAGCTCACCGTCGAGGCCCGCAAGCTCATCGGCGGCCTCTGCGAGTATGCCGACTCCCTGACCGCGTTCGGCAACACCGTGTCCTCGGCCTACCTGCGGCTCGTCCCGAACCAGGAGGCGCCGACCCGGATCTGCTGGAGCGACCTCAACCGCAGCGCCCTCATCCGCGTCCCGCTCGGCTGGACGAACGTCAAGAACCTGGCCCGGCGGGTCAACCCCGACGACAGGTCCGAGTACGTCGACGATCACGGCGGCCGCCAGACGGTCGAGATCCGCAGCCCCGACGGCAGCGCCATGATCCACCTGGCCCTGGCCGGGATCGCCATGGCCGCCAATTGGGCCTTCCGCAGCGACCTCTCCCTGTTCAAGGACTACGGCCCGCTCGAGCTCGCCGACAACCTCTATGTCAAAGGCAACATCTTCTCGGACAAGGAGCTCCTCAAGCGCCTGCCCGTCCTGCCTGCGAGCTGCGTCGAGTCGAGCCGGGTCCTGCTCCAGAAACGGGGCCATTACGAGCGCGACGGCGTCTTCCCGCCGAGCGTTATCGATTACGTCGCGTCGCTGCTCCAGGCCGAGAACGACGAGTTCATGAACAAGAAGCTCAGCGACCTGCCGGCCCATGAGCGTCTCCTCGAGATCCGCCGCATCATGCACAAGGACCTGCACAAGAATTGAGGACCGCGGGCTGGGCCTCCCGGGAGCGCTGGCTGGCCGTGTTCGCCGGCGAGAGGCCCGACCGCGCGCCGACCGATTACTGGGCGACGCCGGAATTCGACCGCAAGCTCAAAGCCCGCCTCGGCGTCCGGACCCGGCGCCAGATGTTGGACCGGCTCGGCGTCGATTACGAGGTTTGGCTCAAGCCCGAATACGCCGGGCCGCCCCTCGCCCGGATGCAGGACGAGTTCGGCCGCCGCTTCCGCAGCGTCGACTACGGGCCGGGCGCCTACCGCGAATGCATCCACAATCCCTTGGCCGGGTTCAAGTCCGTGGCCGAGATCGAGAAAAACTACATTTGGCCGTCGCCCGACTGGTGGGACTACCGCACCGTCCGGGCCCAGGCCGACCGGGCGGCGGGGCACCCCATCCGCGGCGGCGGCTCCGAGCCCTTTCTCATCTACAAGGAGCTCCGGGGCATGGAGCAGGCCTTCGTCGATCTCGTCGAAAACCCCGAGATCGTCCATTATGGCCTGGGCAGGCTCTTTGACCTGGCCTATGAGAACGCGGTCCGGATCTACGAAGCCGTGCCCGGCCGGGTCGACATCTCCTACATCGCCGAGGACATGGGCGGACAGACCGATCTCATGATCTCGGTCCGCCACATCCGCGAATTCCTGCTCCCCGGCATGAAGCGGATGATCGACCTCGCCCACGAGGCGGGCGCGCGCGCCTTCCACCACAACGACGGCAGCTGCTGGCGCATCATCCCCGACATGATCGGCCTCGGCATCGACCTCCTGAATCCCCTCCAGTGGCGCTGCCCGGGCATGGAGAGGGAACGGCTGAAGGCGGAGTTCGGGCCGCACGTCGTCCTTCACGGCGGCATGGACAACCAGTACACGCTGCCCTTCGGGACGGTCGAAGAGGTCCGGCGCGAAGTCGCGGACAACCTTCGTATCCTCGGCATGGGCGGCGGCTACATCCTGGCGCCGTGCCACAATATCCAGGCCATCACCCCGGTTGAGAACGTCCTGGCTATGTACGAAGCCGCGCGGGAGTTGGGCCGGCTCTAAGCGGGCAAGCTCTTGCGGCGCGCTTCGAAGTCCGGGGCCAGACGCTTCCAAAGATCGTTGAACCGGGCTTGGAGCTCCGCGTAGCGGGCCGTGTTCTTCGGGTCCGGCTCGGCGGCCAGGCGTCCCTTGGCCACCCATTGATCGGCGATATCGGCGATCCCGACCGTCTCGCCCTCGGCCAGCCGCCAGTTCCAGACGGCCTGGAGGGCCGCGCCGTAGGCGGCGGCCTCGGTTTCCTTGAGGGTGACAACGGGCGTGCCGAAGACGTCGGCCACGATCCGTAGCCATGTCCGGCTCTGCGATCCGCCTCCCGTGGCGCGGATCTCGCCGGGCTTCAAGCCCAGCTCCTTCATCCGCCCGAAGCCGTAACCCAGGTTGAGAACCGCGCCTTCCATGACCGAGCGAACGATATGGGCCGCGTCGAACGTCCGGCGGTCGAGGCCGAAAAAGACCGCGCTCGAGAAGGGGAGGACCGGCACCCGCTCGCCGTCGACGAAGGGCAGGAAGAGGAGCCCGTCCGAGCCGGGCGCCGCCCGCCGGGCCAGCCGCTCGAGCCCGGCGTTGTCGAGGCCGAAGAGGGATTTCACGATCTCGGTCGTGTTGGTCACGTTCATGGTGCAGAGGAGCGGCAGCCAGCCGCCCGTGCTGTCGCAGAACGCGGCGATCTCGCCCTCGGGATCGACGAACGGGCCGGCGAAATACGAATAGACCGTCCCGGACGTGCCCAGGCTCATCGTCGAGACCCCGGGCCGGACGTTGCCGCTGCCGATCGCGCCCATCATGTTGTCGCCGCCGCCGCTCGCGGCGAGGACGCGGCCGAAGCCGAAGCGCCCGGCGACGGTCTTCTGCATCACGCCGGCCGGCTCTTGCGGGTGGCTGAGGGGCGGCAGCTTGCCGGCGAGCCCGGGATCGACGGCCGCGACCGCCGTCTCGTCCCACCGCCGGCGCCGGATATCCATGAGCCCCGTGCCGGACGCGTCGCCGTATTCCATATGGGCCCGTCCGGTCAGCCAGAAGTTGAGGTAGTTGTGGGGGAGAAGGACCTTCGCCAGGCGCGCAAACCGCTCCGGCTCGTGCCGCTTGAGCCAGAGGATCTTCGAGGCGGTGAAGCCCACGGCCGGGACGAGGCCCAGGCGCTCGATGGCCGCCGCCCGCCCGCCGAGTGCGGCCACGAGGTCCTCGCACTCGCGGACGGTCGAGGTGTCGTTCCAGAGCTTGGCCGGCCGGAGGACGCGGCCGGCGGCGTCGAGCGGGACGAAGCCGTGCTGCTGGCCCGAGACGCCAATCGCGACGACCTTCTTGGGATCCACCCCGGCCTCCCTCAGCGCGGCCGACAGGGCCTTGGCCAGGGCCCGGGTCCAGACGGCAGGGTCCTGTTCGCTCGCGCCTGGCCCGAGCCCCCCGACCATCGCGTGAGGGGCCTTGCCCCGGCCGAGGACTCGGCCGGACGCGGCGTCCGCCACGAGGGCCTTGGTCCCCTGGGTCCCGGAATCGATGCCGACGGCGTAAGAGGGCATTTTCAACCTCGCTCGCCCGATTCTAGGGGAGGGTCCTCCCCTCTGTCAAACCGGGCTCCTTGACATTCCGTAAAGCGTCCGTCTAAATAGACTAAATAGAGAAAGGCAGGGACAATTGCACAAGCTGGCCGCGAAGATCGTACTCCTGGGGATGCTGGGGCTTGTGGCGGCGGCCGCGCCGCCCGCCCAGGACGTCCCCGCCGATACTCCGCACGCGACGGGCCTTATCCCGCTCGACGCCAAGCAGCTCGAGGGGATCACGGCGTCGTGGCCGCGCGTCACGGGCGTCGTCCTCAATCCGCTTGGGTTGGAGCGGGTGAACGAGGCCCGGGCCGCCAAGGGCCTGCCGGCCCTCGACGCCTCTTCGGCCGCGCCGCTCGGCTCCGAGATCCAGAGCGCCCTGCCCGGACGCGAGCTGGAAACGCTCGCGGCCTCGGCCGTCACCCTATCGGCCGACGACCTGCCGAAAAGCGTCGACAACAGTCAGCTCCGCTTCTTCCCGCCCATCCGCAACCAGGGGAGCCTCGGCTCGTGCGCCAGCTTCGCCTCGACCTACGTCCAGCTGTCCTATATGACCGCCTTCCAGCGCAACCTCGACATCCGCGACCCCTCCGACAATACGAACAAATATTCGCCGAAGTGGAGCTACAACATGCTCAACGACGGCGTCAACGAAGGCTCGTCGCTGATGGCGAACTATGCGCTGATGGAGAAGCACGGGGCCGCGACCTGGGCCGACCTTCCTTATGATACGGACTTCAAGGCCTGGTCGCGCGACGGCGCGGTCTGGCGGCGGGCCCTTGGCGTCCGGACGAAAACGACCCAATACGTCCGCGACGCCTCGACCGCCACGGGCCTGCGCTTGACCAAGGAACTCCTGGCGGACGGCTACATCGTCGTCTACGGAACGTATATCAGTTCCTGGCAGTACACCACCGTCAGCGACGACACGTCGACGACGGTGGACGACCCGGCCGTGGGCCGATCGATCGCCTACTGGGTCAACGGCAGCGAGGGCTCCCACGCCATGACCATCGTCGGCTACAACGACGAGGTCTGGACCGACATCAACGGCAACCACGTCATCGACCCGGGCGAGAAGGGCGCCTTCCGCATCGCCAACACCTGGGGCCCAGGCTGGTATGAATCGGGCTTCACCTGGCTCGCCTACGACGCGCTGCTCGCGACCTCGGCCGTGGCCGGCGGCCCGTCGACCGGCCGGATCGCGGCATTGCAGGGCGACATGCTCTACGTCCTGACGGCGCGGGACGGCTACACGCCCCTTATGACCGGGGAGTTCACGATCAACCACGCCAAGCGGAACCAGCTCAAGATCACCCTGGGCCGCTCCAACACGACCTCGACGACGCCGTCCACGACCTGGACGCCTTCGGCCCTCCAAAGCAAGGGCGGCGCCTTCGCCTTCGACGGCACGACGACCGCCGTCGACGGGACCTTCGTCCTGGATTTCACCGACATCCTGGCCGCCGGGGCCGGCGCCCAGCGCTATTACCTCGGCGTCAACGATTCGGCGAGCGGCGATCCGGCGACGCTCAGCGCCTTCAAGATCGTCGACGCGACCACGGATCCCGACACCGAGGCCGCCTCCTCGCTCGTGCCCCAGACGATCGACGCCCAACAGGGCTACGCCTATGTCGACTACGTTTACGCCGGGTCGGCCTACAACGATCCGCCGGAGCTCTCGTCTCCCTCGGTCAGCCCCGTGTCCGGCACGGCGGGCGCCCCGTTCACCTTCCAGGTCCGCTACCGGGACGCCGACGGCGACGTGCCCACGGTGAAGAACCTCCTCTTCGACGGCACGGCCCATGCGATGTCGCTCCTCGCCGGCCAACAGGCCGCCAACGGCTATTACTCCGTCGAATTCGTTCCCGTCGCCGGGAGCCACAGCTACTCCTTCTATTTCGAGGACGGCCACGGGGAGTCGGCCCGGAGCCCGGTCGCGGGGTCGTTCAGCGGCCCGGCGGTCTACGGGCACGTACTGTCGTCGCTTTCGCCCTCGAGCGGAGCGACCGGAGGGGCCGGCTTCACGCTGGTCGTGAACGGCTCCGACTTCGCGAGCGGAATGATCGTGACCTGGGACGGGTCGGACCGGACGACGACGTTCGTCTCGAGCACGCGGCTTGAGGCGGCGATCCCGGCGAGCGACCTCGCGGTCGGGAAAACGGTCCCGATCGTCGTCCGCAACGCCGGCGGCGTCCTGAGCAACGTCCTCAACTTCTCCGTCAATAACCCCGCGCCGGTCCTGTCGTCGATCAATCCCACGACACTCAGCGGGGGCGGCACGAGCGCTGTCCTGACCGTGACGGGCACCGGCTTCGTTTCCAACGCCACCGTCCGCTGGAACGGCGTCGCCGTCGAGACGTCCTACGTCGGTCCGACCGAGGTCCGGGCCTCGCTGTCCGCCTCGGACATCGCCACCTCCGGGGACTACGAGGTCACCGTCGTCAATCCCCAGCCGGGCGGCGGGGCCTCCGTCGGCACGACCTGCACCGTGACCGACTTCACCATGGCGGTGACCCCGGCCGATGCCACGGTGGCGGCCGGCCACTCGGCGACGTTCAGTGTCGTCCTGACGCCGCGCTACGGGCCGTTCGACGCCGCGATCGCTCTGGGCGCGACGGGGCTGCCGCGCGGGGCAAAGGCCACGTTCTCGCCGTCCCCGGCGACGCCCGGCGCGTCTCCGGCCACGGTCGCCCTGACGATCACGACGACGGCCCGGGGAAGCTCCCTGGCTGCGGCGCTCGGCGCTTGGGGCGGCCGGATCCCGCCGGCCCTGGCGTTCCTCCTCGCGGCCGCGGCGCTCCTCGTCCTGGCCCGGTCGGGCCGGCCCCTTGTCCTCCGTCCGGCCCGCCGCCGTTGGGCCGCTGCGGCCCTCGTCTTTGTCGTCCTCGGCCTGACCGGCTGCGGCGCCGGGGGAGGCGGGTCCGATAACAACAACCAGGGAACGCCCGCCGGCACGTACGCGATCAGCATCCAGGCCACGTCGGGGAACCTCGGCACCCGGGCTTCGATCAGCCTGACCGTCGAATAGGGCGCACGCCGGGCCCGTCGGCCTCTCCGCCTTTCGCCTTGCAAAGCCGGGTCCGGGCCGCTAAACTGGTTAGCATGAGAATCGCTGCCCGCATCCCCTTGGCGTTGCTCCTCGTCCTCGCCCTGTCCGCGCCCTCTTGGGCCATCATGAAGCCCGGCGAGAAGCTCATCCCGTTCTCCCTCAAGAACGTCGACGGCAAGGACTACTTCGTCAGCCTCGAGGACGGCCGCCTGACCCTGACCGTCAGCGAGACCGCCGGCGGCGTGACCAAGACGGTCAAGTCCCACCCGGCCGCGGTGCTCATCGATTTCTGGGCCACCTGGTGCGTTCCCTGCCGAAAGGCGATGCCCCACATGCAGAAGCTCAACGAGACCTACGGGCCCGCGGCGGGACGGACCGAAGGCGGCCTGGTCGTTCTCGGCATCGCCATCGACGACGCCGGGGGCAAGGCTGTCCAACCGTTCTATCAGAAGCTCAAGATCACCTACCCGATGCTGGCCGACCCGCCGACGGCCGCGCCCGGGGCCGGCGTCGCGGCCACCGCCAAGGACATGAAGATGCGGTACGGCGTCCAGGAGATCCCGGTCGTCTATCTCATCGACGCCACCGGGACCATCACCCACGCCCACGTCGGCTTCAAGGAAGAGCACATCGCCGGCCTCGACGCGGCCGTCCAGGCCCTCACCCCGGGGGCGTCGCGTTGAGACGGCGCCTGCCCTGGATCCTGCTGGGCGTCTCGCTCGCGGTCATGATCGCGGGCCTGCTTCTCGGCGAGTACCGGACCGTCCTCGAAAAGGCGGTCACGGTCTGCCTGGACTGCATCGGGATCGGATGAGCGGCGCCATGGCCACCGGGTCCGACCCCCAGCGCCGCCCTCCCCGTCGCGGCCGCAAGCCCCGCGACCGCCGGCCGTGGTACCAGCTCGGCTTCGCCCTGGGGATCAACGCCTGGATCCCGTCCTGGTTCAAGGGGGAGATCTTCCAGGGCGGCATCAAGGGCATCTGCGTCCCAGGCCTGAACTGCTATTCCTGCCCCTCGGCCATGGGCGCCTGTCCGATCGGCTCGCTGCAGACGTTCTTCGGCGGCCTGCGCTTCAACCTGTCGATCGCCCAAAAGAAGTTCGGCCTCTATGTGGCCGGCTTCCTGGCCGCGGTCGGGAGCGCCGTGGGCCGGCTGCCGTGCGGCTGGATCTGCCCCTTCGGCTTCATCCAGGAGCTCATCCACAAGATCCCCTCGCCGAAGCTCAAGATCCCCCATGCGATGACCTATTTCCGCTACGTCGTCCTGGCGGCTTTTGTCGTCATCCTGCCGCTCCTCATCGTCGACGAGTTCGGCTACGGCCAGACCTGGTTCTGCAAGTGGATCTGCCCGGCCGGGACCCTCGAGGCCGGCCTGCCGCTGATGCTCATCAAGCCCGATCTGCGGTCCCTCGTCGGGTTCATGTATTTGTGGAAGGTCGGCCTGCTCGTCCTTTTTGTCGCCTGGTTCGTCGTCACCACCCGGCCCTTCTGCCGGACCGTCTGCCCGCTCGGCGCGTTCTGGGGCCTGTTCAACAAGGGCAGCCTTTTCCGGATGGCGGTCGACGACGAGAAGTGTACTCTCTGCGACCTCTGCCACAAGGACTGCCCGGTCGACATCAAGATCTACGAGTCGGCCAACTCGCCCGACTGCATCCGCTGCCTGCGATGCGTCTCGTCGTGCAAGTTCGGGGCGATCAGCTACGAGTTCCTGGGGAAGAAGGAAGTGGCGATCGACCTGCGCGATCGCGTCAGAGATTCTTGACGAGGGCGCCCCAGCGCTTATCCAGCTTGAAGCCGTGCCGGAGGAAGAAGCCCGGCAGGTAGAGATGCGTCATGACCAGGGGCACGCCCTGGCTGGCCTGGCGGGCGCAAAAATCCTCGAGCGCCGCCCCGCCGAGCCCCGACGATTTCAGCTGCGACGTGACGGCGATGACGTCGATCCAGGCCACGCGGTTCGACAGCATCCGGTAGCACAGGCCGCCGACGATCCGCTCCTGGGCGTCCTTGAGGACGAAGTGGCGGTCCTGCTGCGAGACGATCTTGGGATAGTTCTCCTTGAAGAACAGCCGGTAGGCCTGGCCGATCTCGGCCGGGTCGACCGTCTCGCTGAACGTGTAGGGCCGGCCCGCCCGGTCGGTCAGGAACGACTGGACGACGACCCGGCGCTCGCCCTCATCGCCCTGCGTCAGGACGCCCACCCGCCGGTCGGGATCCATGCGGGGGAAGACCATCCGGCTGAAGACCAGGCGGTCGCGCTCGTCGCGGAGCGCCGATTGGAGGTCCGAAAGCTCGACCTGGTGGACGGCCGGCTCGTCGAGGGCGGCGTTGAGCCGGGCGAGCAGGCGGTCAAAGAGGGCCTCGATCCGTTCGCTCCGGCCGGCGAAATAGGTGTGCCGGTAGAGGTAGTAGCGGACGATCTCGGGGTAGCGCTCGAGCCCGTAGCGGCGGTGGAGGTCGAGGACCTTGCGCTCGCGGTCGCGTGACGGCGCCAGGGGATCGGCCTGCCGCCATTCCCGGTAGGCCTCGACGGCCGATTCGGCCGGGAGCGGGATGGCATAGGAGGCGTCGAACTCGGCCCGGTAACGCCGAAGCCGATCGGCCAGGTCCACGCCGGGGAAGACCGGCGCCGCCGTCCGCTCGAGCTCCGACAGAAGCTCGGCGAAGAAGGCCGAGGCCGTGTCGCGCCCCATGGCGTCGTAGGCCGCGTCGAAGACCCAATCGAGATCGAGATGGTCCTTCGACCAAGGGTAATTGGCGGACGTGCGGCGATAGAAGCCCTCGATCATGGGCCGGACGATGGAGAGGGGGCCCGTCGAGGGGCGCCAGCCGTCGAGCGAAGCGAGGACGGTCGCGTCGCGGAACTCGAGCTCGGGGACGACGACGTTGACCGGAGAGATGCGGCCGGGCAGGATGCGGCGGCCGCTCGTCTGCCAGGCCCGAAAGAGGGCCGACATGGCTTCGACGTAGAGCTTCCGCCAGATGGACGGCGCGGGCAGGGGCGCTTCGGCGGCCCTCCGCCCGGCGAACTCCCGGATCTTCTCCCAGACGGTCAGGTCGCCGAGGTGCCGCCAGGTCACCGCCCCCGTCTTTTCGTCGGTGGCGCCGAGCGGCGACAGGACGCGCGGCCCTTCCGGCTGGTCGGAGAGGGCGGCCGACCAGAGCCGTGTTTCGTGCTCCGCGCGGTCGCGGCGGCCGTCGGGCAGGACCAGCTTGAGATCGTAATGGCGGCCGGCCGCGGTGTTGACGCTGATGCGATAGGTCGTCCGGCGCGGAGCGCTGTAGATGCGGGAGACCCAGATCCCGTCGGGGGCGATCTCTGCGGTCTCGAAGTCCTCGGCGCCGTGCGTGAGCCAGATCGAATCCCTCAGGAAGCCGGGCCGCTCGAGGGCCGTCCGGACGCGGCGGGCCTCGGCCGGCGTGACGCTGTCGTCGCAGACCGCCCGCGGCGGACGCTTCGCGGCCTCCGCCCGGAGCCGTCCGGCCCGCGTGTGCCGGCCGGACCGGCGGACCAAGCGGTCGAGCTCGGCCTCGGCGGCGACGGCGAGCCCGGGATCGGAGCGGTGCAGGACCCAGCTCGCAAGCTCCGCCCGGACGGGGCTGAAAAACGACGGCTCGCGGACGGCCAGATCGGCGAGCAGCCGGAAGATGCGCTCGAACTGCCGCCGGCCAGGCTCGGCGACGGGCCAGGCCATCCGTTCCCGGTAGGCGCGGAGCCGGACCCGGAACGCGTCCAGGCGGCCGCGGCCGAGGCGGGTCGAAACGATCTCGTCGATGCTCTCCCGGTTGAGGAAGGGCAACCCGGAACGGACGAAGGCCGGCATGACCTGGCCGTAATCGATGTCGGGATCGTGGAGGAGCAGGATGCGGTAGGCCCAGCAGCGCAACTTCTCTTTCGGGTGATAGGCGAGGGCCCTCAACCGGGCCCGGACCAGCTCCTCCATGCGGAGCGGCGACTCATAGAAGGTCCTCTCGACGGCGCCGAGAAGGGCGTCGGGGGGAAGATCCGGCGAGAAAAGGAGCTCCCCGATCTGGACATGAAGGCGGGCGAGCTGAGGGTCCGCGATCTTCGCCAAGGGGGCGAGCTCTGCGGCGGTGTAGGTCCGGGCCCGCCGGCGGGGCAGCGAGACCCGGCCCGTGGCCGGATCGAGGGGCAGGTCCCAGCCTTCCTTGACCGGGGCGAAGGCGGCGAGGGAGGGGTTACCGGCCCACAGGACCGGCTGGCGGGCGAAGACGCCGAGGTCGAGGAAACCGCCCTCGATCTCGTATTCGAGGTCGCCGACGAGCCAAGTCCCCACGTCCGCGCCCTTCCTCAGGGGGAGCGTCAGGCCACGATTGACGTCGTGGAGGCCGTCGCGGACGCGGACGATCTCGTCCTCGAGGATGCCGAGGTCGCGGAAGAACCAGAGCGGGATGCGGACGGTGAGGCCCGGGCCGCGGAGGTCGACCGTCCGGCGGCGATAGAGGCTGTCGATCGCTGCCGCGAACGAGGCCTCGATGCGCTTGCGGTTGAAGGAGCCCTTGGCCGTCAGCTCGCCGAGGTCGGGGCGGAAGTCGCGGTCGAGGACGTCGAAGTTGACGACCCTCTCGTAGGGCGCCAGGCCCTCGTTGGCGGCGCTGACGATGCGGCGGTAGTACTCGCGGGCGTTGTCGGCGCCGAGGCCCCGGGCGAGGACCGGGTCGCTCCAGTCCGGGACGATGAACAGGACGTTGGTGGGCCGGCCGTCGCCGACGAGGAAGGTCCGCTTGATGCCCGGCACCCCGGCGAACTTGTCCTCGACCTTGCGGGGGGCGACGGTCTGGCCGCGGTTGTTCTTGTAGATGTCCTTGATGCGGTCGACGATCTGGTAGTAGCCGCGGCCGTCTTTGGCGAAGACGTCGCCGGTCCGGAGCCAATAGTCGCGCGCCGGATCGCCGGAGGGAAAGGGGATGACGTCGGCCGGGCCCTTGTCCTCGAGGTAGCGGGCGACATAGTGCCCGCTGACCTGAAGCTCGCCGTCGGGGCCGAGACGGGCCTCGAGCCCGGGCAGGGGGAGGCCGTGCGAGCCGTCGACGTAGCCGCCGGGCGGGGTCATGGTCATGCCGCCGGTCGCCTCGGTCATGCCGAACCCGCTCATGAGCTCGATGCCGTGGCTCCCGAAGAAGCGGAAGACGCGCGGGTCGAGGAAGCCGGCGGCCGAAAGGCCCCAGGCCAGGCGCGGCCCGACGATCTCCCGGACGATGGCCGTCGCCTCCGTCCCCGGCGGGGCCGCGTCGATCCGTTCCAGGCATTTCTCGTGGAGCTGGGCCCAACGGACAGGAACGCTGATGAACCCCGTCGGACGGATCCTGGGCAGGAGGCCGAAGAGGGTCTCGGCCGAGGGATTCCCGGCGAAGACATAGGTGCCGCGCCAGTAGATCGCCCCGAGCATCTCGAGGAAGCGTCCGAAGGTGTGATAGAGCGGCAGAAAGCTCAGGAAGACCTCGTCCGGACCGACCATCGGCAGGGCGGCCGCCCGGGCGAAGCGCTTGGTGACCAGGTTGTAGGTCGAGAAGGAGACGCCCTTGGGCCGGCCGGTGGAGCCCGACGTGAACATGACCGTCGCCACCTCGTCGATGGCGAAGCGGCGGCGCCGGTCGAGGAGCCGGTCGGCCTCCCGCGTCTCGAGCTGCTTGCAGAACCCGGGAAGGAACAGGACCCCGGCCTCGTCGTCGCCGAGGGCGGGATCGGCGACCAGGATACGGAATGGCGTGGCGGCGCGCCGGCGCACGTCTTTGAGGAGCTCGATCCGCTCGCGGTCGTTGGCCAGGACCATGCTGATGGCGAGCGCGTCGAAGATCGCGACGAGGTTCTCGAGGTTGAAATGCGGATTGAGAGGCGTCACGAGGACGTCAAAGAAGAGGCCGGCGAGGTCCGTGAAGGCGCCCTCGGCGTGGTTCTCGGCGAAGATCGCCAGGCGCGGCTCGCGGCCGTCTTGGCCGGCCAGGGCGTGGATGGCCCCGGCCGTCTCGCGGAGATGGCGCCCGGCGGCTTCGTAGGTCCAAACGCGGGGCGGAGAAACCGACATGTCTTGAAAGAGGATCCGGCCGGGCGATTCACGGACGCGGTCTTCGAAGAGGTCCCTCAAGCCGTAGCCCGTCCGACCGATGAGCTTGAAGGCGGCCTCCGCCCAACGGACGAGAAGCTCCGGCCGGCCGAGGTCGCGCAGGAACCGGGGATCGGAGGTCAGCCGCAGGAATTCCCGGGAAGAGTCTCTCTCGGGCCCGCGGGGCGAAGCCAATAGAGCTTCGATCCGTTCGAGCAGTCTCTCGGCGGGGCCGGAGGAAGGGGAGGCCTCGGCCGCTGCCGGGCCGGCCAGATTCTTCATCAGGCGGTCAAGGTCCTGTCTGAAGAGCGGCTTGTCTCTTTTCATGGCTCTCTTCGGCTATTATATAATGGTTCATACATACCATGCAAGTGGTTATTTGTTGGTCCAGACCTTATCGAAAATAAGGCTTGACAATCGAATGAAAATGGTCTATATCAGGTATAGACCATTTGATTTATTGTATTAGTCCATAAGGAGACAGCGCATGGACAAGCTCAAACTCGAGAAATTCCCGGGCGCGAGACCGGCCTACAAACAGATCATGTCCTTTTTCGAGAAGGAGATCCAATCGGGCCGCCTGAAACCCGGCGAGAAGCTCCCGGCCGAGCGGGACCTGGCCGAGGAGCTGAACACGGCCCGGGGCACCGTCAAGAAAGCCTACGAGGAGCTCGTCCGGCGCCGTCTCATCGAGGCCGCCCCGGGGCGCGGCAGCTTCGTCGCCCCCGAACGGCACGGCCCGGCCGAGAGCCGTAAGGATAAAGCCCTCCGGCTCATCGACGAGCTCATCGACGAGCTGGCCCGCCTCAAGTTCACCGCCCACGACATCCGCATCTTCTTCGACCTGCGCCTGCTCGGGCGCGAGGAGGACCTCGAGAACCTGAACGTCGCCGCCATCGACTGCAACCCCGAAACGCTGGCCATCATCGAGCGCCAGTTCCAGATCATCCCCCACGTCAACCTGGCCAGGATCCTCATCGACGATCTCTTCGAGGACCCCGCCGGGGCCGACCGTCTCCGCACCTTCGACCTCGTCCTTTCGACGACGACCCACTTTCAGGAGGTGGCCGAGCACTTCCCCGAGCTCCGGGCGAAGATGGTCCAGGTGGCCGTGGCCCCGACGCGCGGCTCGGTCATCGCCCTGGCCCGCCTCACCCCCTCGCAGAAGATCGGCATCGTCTGCGAATCGAAGCGCTTCCTCGAGATCGTCCGGGACCACCTCAAGGCCTTCGACATCCCGGCCTCGTCGGTCGAGCCGCTGTTCTGGTCCGAGCTCGACCGGCTCGACCCCTTCATCGCCGGGCTCGACGCCGTGATCATCCCGGCCGGCTATTCGCTGCAGCGGAACCGCGAGCACCTGGCCGCGCTCCAGGAGTTCACCGAGCGCGGCGGCGTCTTCATCCCGTTCGACTACCAGATCGAGCGCGGCTCGCTCCTCAACGTCGAAGAACGGCTGCGCTCGATCCTCGACGAGAACCAGCGGGGCCTCTGATGGACGCCCCGCGGATCGTCCTGGGCGTCATCGGGGCCGACTGCCACTCGGTCGGCAACAAGATCCTGGAGGCCTTCTTCGCCGAGGCCGGCTTCCACGTCGTCAACCTCGGGGTCATGGTCAGCCAGGACGAGTTCCTCGATGCCGCCATCGAGTCCAACGCCGACGCGATCTTCGTCTCCTCTCTCTACGGTCACGGCCTCATCGACTGCGAAGGCCTGCGCGAGAAGGCCGTCGAGCGCGGCCTCGATAAGATCGTCCTCTATGTCGGCGGCAACCTGGTCGTCGGCAAGACCCCGTTCGAGGAGGTCGAGCGCCGGTTCAAGGAGATGGGTTTCGACCGCGTCTTCCGGCCGACCGTCGACCTCGCCGAAGTGGCCGATCTGCTCCGCCGGGACCTCGAGGCCCTGAAGAAGGACTGATGGACTCGAAGCTCCTCCTGTCCGTCGACATCGGGTCGACGTATGCCAAGGGCGGCCTGTTCGCCCTCGAGGGGGAGGAGCTGCGCCTTGTCGCCCGCGAGGTCCGGCCGACCACCGTGGACGATCTGGCCCGGGTCTTCGGGGAGGTCCGCGAGGCCGTGCTGGCCGGACGCACGGGCGGCCTCCCGGCCTCCGGGATCCCCGTCTACTGGTCCTCCTCGGCCCGGGGCGGGCTCAAGATCGCCGCCGTCGGCCTGACCCCGGACCTCACCCTTTCCGTGGCCCGCATGGCCGCGACCTCCGCCGGCGGCAAGGTCGTCCGGGCCTTCTCCTACGAGCTCTCCGCCGAGGACCTGGCCGAGCTCCGGTCGGTCGAGCCCGACATCATCCTGTTCACCGGCGGCACGGACGGCGGCAACTCCCGCGTCGTCCTCCACAACGCCGCGGCCCTCGCCGGCCTCGATTCGCCGGCCGTCATTCTCTACGCCGGGAACCGCAAGGTCCGCGAGCGGGTCGTCGGGATCCTCGGGGACCGCGCGGCGGCCACCGCCGACAACGTCATGCCCGAGGTCGGGACGATCGACATCGAGCCGGCCCGCGAGGTCATCCGCCGCATCTTCCTGGAACGCATCGTCGACGGCAAGGGCCTCTCGTCGGTCGTCGCGGCCGTCGGCCGCGAGCCGCTGCCGACGCCGCTGGCGGTGTTCGAGCTCGTCCGCACCATCGCCGAACGGGTCCCGGGGTGGGAGGAATTCGCCCTCATCGACATGGGCGGGGCGACGACGGATTTCTATTCCCATGCCAAGTCCTTCCGCGGCGGCGGCTCGGTCATCCTGCGCGGCCTCCTCGAACCGACGCTCAAGCGCACCGTCGAGGGCGACCTCGGCTTGAGGGTCTCGGCGGAGGCCCTGTTCCGGTCCGAGGCCGCGTTCCTCGAAGGACGCCTGCGCGAGTCGGGCCGCGGCATCGAGGGCCTCAAAGCCTACGTGGCCGAGGTGAGCCGCGGCACGGAATACCTGCCGGACGACGAAGAGGGGAGAGGCTACGACCATCTCCTCGCCGCCGCCTGCGTCCGGGCCGCGGCCCTGCGTCACGCCGGGATCCTCCAGCGCGTTTTCACCCCGCAAGGCGGCTTTCTTGTGCAGCGGGGCAAAGACCTTCGGCAGGTCCGGCGGCTCATCGGCTCGGGCGGCTATCTTGCCGCCGCGACGGACCCAGCCATCCTCCTCGAGGCCTGCGCCCCCCGCTCGGACGACCCCGACACCCGCCATCTCGTGCCGGGATCACCGGCGTGCTATGCCGATGCGCAGTACCTCATACCCCTCCTGGGGAACCTGGCGGCGGACTTCCCCGGCGCGGCCGCCCGCGCCGCCGTCGCCGGTCTCAAACCGCTCACGCCCGGGCGCCTAGAAAAGGAACCATCATGAGATCTCAACGCATGCCCTGGAAGGACTTCCTGGCCCAGCGCCAGGCCGTCCTCGACTCCTGGCCGACCGGAAAGGACGTCGCCGACGTCGAGGACGGGCTCCGTTACCAGCGCGGCATCCCCGAAGCCAAGAATTTTGCCAAGGCCATGGCCAAGGCCAAGGCCTCCGGCCGGACGCTGATCCAGCCCCGGGCCGGGGTCGCCCTGATCGACGACCACATCCGCCTCCTGCGTTACCTCGAGACCGAGGGCACGGCCGACCTGCTTCCGACGACGATCGACGCCTATACGCGGCAGAACCGCTACGAGGAAGCCGCCCGCGGCATCGAGAAATCGCGCGCCGCCGGGACCTCCCTGCTCAACGGCTTCCCGGCCGTCAACCACGGCCGCGACGGCTGCCGCAAGGTCACCGAGGCCGTGACCAAGCCGGTCCAGGTCCGGCACGGCACTCCCGACGCCCGGCTGCTGGCCGAGATCGCCCTGGCCGGCGGCTTCACGTCCTACGAGGGCGGCGGCATCTCCTATAACATCCCCTACGCCAAGAAAGTCGAGATCGGCAAGTGCCTGCGCGACTGGCAGTATGTCGACCGGCTGACGGGCTACTACGAGGACAACGGCATCTCCGTCAACCGCGAGCCGTTCGGCCCCCTGACCGGGACGCTCGTCCCGCCGTTCATCTCCCACACGGTGGCCATCCTCGAAGGCCTGCTGGCCCTCGAGCAGGGCGTCAAGTCCCTGACCCTCGGCTACGGCCAGGGCGGCAACGTCCTTCAGGACCTGGCCGCCATGGCCTCGCTGCGCGAGCTCGCCGACGAGTATTTCCGGGCCGCGGGCTTCGGCGGCTACGACCTGACGCTCGTCTTCCACCAGTGGATGGGCGGCTTCCCGGAAGACGAAGCCAAGGCCTTCTCCGTCATCAGCACGGGCGCGTTCGTGGCCGCGGCGGCCCGGGTCGAGAAGACCATCGTCAAGTCGCCGCACGAGGCCATGGGCATCCCGACCAAGGAGGCCAACGCGGCCGGGCTCAAGGCCACCCGCCAGGTCCTGAGCATGATGACCGACCAGCAGATCTGCACCGACAACGCCGTCGTCCGCCGCGAGACGGACCTCATCCGCCGCGAGGTCAACGCCCTCATGACGGCCGTCCTCGACGCCGCCGGCGACGACCTCGTCCAGGGCATCGTCCGGGCCTTCGCCGGGGGGCTCCTCGACGTGCCCTTCGCGCCGTCGGTCTACAACAAGGGCAAGGTCCTGCCCGTCCGCGATAACGAAGGCTATATCCGCCTGTTCGCCAAGGGGAACCTGCCCCTCGGCGACGACGTCATGTCTTTCCACAAGGAGCGCCTCCAGGAACGGTCCATGGCCGAGGGGCGCCCGGTCACCTTCCAGATGGTGACCGACGACATCTACGCCATC
>CAZIQR010000020.1:12182-25758 GCA_964541055.1 uncultured Eubacteriales bacterium | reverse complement strand
CGGCGGCGGGCGATGGCCAGGGCCTTGGCGATCTCCGTCTTCGGTGTGACGTTCGACGAATCGATGGACCTGAGGACGGCGCCCTTTCCGACCGGGAGGAAGCCGAAGCGCTTCGACTCGAGGGGGGAGTCGGTCGAGACGAACGTGTCGATGGCGAAGACATAGTCCGGCTTCAGGGTCTTCGCCAGCTCGGCCGCGCCGAAGAGCCCGGTCTCCTCCTGAACATCCCAGGCGAACGTGACCGTCCGGCCCTTGATCGTTTCGGGCTTTAAGCGCAAGGCGGCGTCGAGAAGGGCGGCGCATCCGGCCCGGTCGTCGACGGCCCGCGTGGCCATGAGCCCCGGGGCGAAGTCGGTGAGGACCTTCTTCGCGGTGACCGTGTCGCCCTCGGCGACGCCCAGGGCCCGGGCCTCGGCCTCCGTCGAAACCCCGAGAAAGATGTCGAACGATTCGGCCGTGAACGGCTTCTCTTCCTGAACTTCGCCCTGCGACGGACGGTCGTCGTAGCCCGGACGCGGCGCGACGATGCCGGCGACGTCGCCCTTGGCCGTATGGATGAGGACCGGCCGGGCCTCGATCGTCTGGGGCAGGATGCCGCCCCCGGGCTTGACCCGGACGCGGCCCTCGGGCGTGATCCGGTCGATCGTCCAGCCGAGCTCGTCCGAGTGGGCGACGAAGAGGATGTGCGGACGCCCGCTGCCGACCGTGAACCAGACGTTGGACATGGCATCGCGTTCGGCCTTGAACCCGGCGGGCAGACGGCCCTTGATGAAGTCGGCCACCGGCCCCTCGTGACCCGAGACGCCGGGGACGAGGACGATCTCGCGCAGGATGTCCCAGGCCTTGGACTGGGCCGCGGCGGGGGAGAGGCCGACCGAAAGGACCAGAAGGACGAGAAGAGCCCGCTTGATCACTTGGCACCTCCCGGCTGGAGGAATCGGACGAGGATGTCGCGCAGGGCCTCGAGGTCCTTGAGCGCGACCACCTCCGACGGCGTGTTCAGGAAGCGGACCGGCAGGGCCAGCGTGATGACTTCAGAGGGCGGCGCGGCGAAGGGCAGGGCGAGGGGCGAGCCCGGCGCCGTCAGGACCTGCAACGGCGCGCCGGCCGCCGCGGCCGCAGCCTCGAGCGCCCGGCGCAGGGCCGACGGCTCGTCCTTCGCCTGGATGAGGACCGGTCCGCCGCCGGGGAACGGAAAGCCGTCGCCCCGGCCGGCGGCGACGACGTCGATGACGATCGTCCTTCTTGGCTGCCAGCGGGATTGGGCGGCCGCGGCCCCGACGGCCGGGCGCGCCCCCCGGCCCCGGGCCGGGAACTTCGTCTGCGCGGCCCAGGCCAGCACCGTTTCGTCGCCGCCGACGCGGCCGGCCCAGCCTTCGGCCACGGCGATGAGCGCGGCCGCCGCCGCCTTGACGCCGAGCGACGTCCCCGCCCACTGCTGGCCCGGGAGCTCGGTCAGGACCGCCGGGAAGGTGACGGGATCGAGGAGCTCGATGCCCTTGGCCCGGGCCTCCTTCTCCGAACGGACGCCGATATCAATGAAGGCCGTTTCGAGCGAGAAGCCCTCGACCAGGGCCTTCCGCCTCTCCGGCGTGAGAAGGTGCATGGCCGGCTGGGAGACGACGCCCTGAACGGGGCCCTTGGCCGTCGAGATCACGACCGGCTGGCCGAGCAGGTAGCCGTCGAAACGCGGATGGGGCGGCGGCACCGGACGGTCGAGCGTCAGATAGCCTTCCGGCGTGATGCCGCTGACCATGTGGCCGTAGCCGTCGAGGGCCGCCAGGATGAGCGTGGGGCCCGGCGCCCCGCCGAGCCGCACGGCGATCGTGCCCAGGCTGGCCGTCTCGACCGGCAGTTCCTTCGGCAGGAGCCCGCGGACCTTCGCGGCCAGCATCTCCTCGTTGCCCGTCGTCGACGGGACCTGAAAGAGCTCCTTGGTCACGGTCCTGATATCCGCCGCCCGTGCCGCCCCGGCGAGGCCGCCGAGCAGGAGGACGATCGCTACGATCTTCGTGCCGCGCTGCGCCATTTGCCTCTCCCTTCGTCTCGCAAATCCCCGCATTTTTCTCATAGCACAGTCCTCGCCGCTCCGTCAAACGTGAAGAAAAGTCAGGCCGAAGCGTTTCGGGATCGAGCGACTATGGACAATGGCGCAGGGGCGATGCCCGGAGGAGGGCGTGGTAGGGGCGAAGCGGGCACGGATGAGGATTGGGGACACGTACGATGAGTGCATGTCCCCAATCCTCAGAGCGAGCCCCGGATCCGAGGGGGTTTGGCGCTCCGGGCCAAACCGCCGACCCGACGGAGCGGCGCGCCCCGAGCCGAGAAGTCCATAAAGCGAGATCCCAGCGAAGGCCCCTTTCCTTTTACGCGTGGATTTCGTTATGATGAAGGGACGGGAGCAAGCGTGGACAAGAACCGTTGGCTCAGGATCGGCCTCGCCATTTTGGTCCTTTTCCTCGTTTGCGTCTTTCTGCGCCTGGCCCGCTCGATCCTCGTCCCCTTCGCCCTGGCCCTCCTCTTCGCCTTCGCGGTGTCGCCGGCCCTCGATTTCCTCGTCAGCCGCAAGGTCCCCAAGACCGTCGCCCTGATCCTTATCCTCATCCTGTCGTTCTCGGTCCTCTACCTGATCGGCGGCGTCTTCTATTCGGGCGGCAAATCGCTTGCTAATGAGCTGCCGTCCTATACGGAGATGGTCAAGGAGCTTCTCGCCCGGGTCGACAGCCTGATCTCCAATCCCCGGCTGAAGGTCGGCCTGACGGATTGGATCCAGAACTTCAACATCGGCCAGGCCGGGACCTTCCTCCTCTCGGCCCTCGGCCCCTTCTTCTCCTTCATGTCGGACCTGCTCCTGGTTTTTCTCTTCATGATCTTCATCCTTGCCGCCCGGGGACGCCTGCTCGACAAGCTCCACACGGCCTTTTCGCCGGCCCAGGCCGCGGCGGTGAGCCGGACGGCGGGGCGGATCGACCGCGAGATCCAGAGATACCTGGCCGTCAAGACCCTGACCAACCTGGCCATCGGCATCCTGGTCGCGGCCCTCCTCGCCGTCCTCGGCGTCCGTTTCGCCGTTCTCTTCGGGGTCCTGTCCCTGCTCTTCAATTATGTCCCGACCCTGGGCGCCGTTGCCGCCGTGGCCCTGCCCACGGTCATGACCCTGATCATCGAGGGGGGCGTGGACCTCAAGGTCGTGCTGGTCCTGGTCCTGCTCACCGGCGTCCATCTCGTCCTCCACCGCTTGGTCGAGCCGAGGCTCGTGACCAAGGAGATCAGCCTCTCGCCGCTCCTGGTCCTGTTCTCGCTCTTCTTCGGGGCGTGGCTGTGGGGCATCCCGGGCATGATCCTGGCCGTCCCGCTGCTGACGGCGGCGCGGATCGTCTTCCAGAACGTGCCGTCGCTCGACGGCCTCGGCAAGATGATGGACCGCTAAGAAAAAGGGCTCAGCCGGCGAGGCCGGCCGCGGCCAGGAACTTCTCCAGCCGGCGCTCGATCTTGCGGGCGGTGTCCTTGAAGGTCTGGAAGTCCGCGCCGAGCGGGTCCTCGATGTCCCATCCGTAAAGGACCCGGTCCGCGACACCCCAGACCTCCCGGAGATGGCGCTTGATCGTCGGGTCCAGGGCGACGATATAGTCGAAGCTCTTCAAGTCGAAGACGGCGACCGGCCGGGCGATGTGGCCGGAGATGTCGAGGTGGTAGATGGCCCGCATGACCTCGACCGCCTCCGTGACGGCCGGGCCGCCGGCCGCGCCGATGCCGGCGCTGGCCACCTCCGCCGCGTCGCCGAGGCGCTGGCGGGCGATCGCCTCGGCCATGGGGCTGCGGCAGATGTTGCCGTAGCAGACGAAGAGGAGGCGCTTTTTGCGTTGGGATCTCAAGCGGGGGCCCGTCAACGGCGCCCGGCCTGATCGGTCTCGACCGAGACCTCCTTGGCCTTCTCGTACAGGAACGAGGCCAGGATGTACTGCTCCGCGGCCTGCGGCATGAGCCCGTCTTTGACCATGCCGCCGGCACTCGCCTCTTCCGATTTGGCCCGGTCGTAGAGCCAGGCCTGGCGGGACGGGGCCTGCGCCGCCTCGGCCTCCTTGCGCACCGAGGCCGTCATCTCGGCCAGGGCCGCCAGGGCCTGGTCCTCGTCGGCCGCCCGCGGGCTCATCAGGTAGACCCGGTTGAGGATGTTGCACAGGATCCGGGCCCCCGAGAAATCGTTCTTGGCGAATGCGTCGGAGGCGTCCTTTTCTTTTTCGGAGGCGATCCAGACGAGCAGGCTCGGCCGCCCGGCCCGCGCCGTTTCGGCCATGCGGCGCTTGGTCTCGGTGAGCTCCTTGAAGGCCGCTTCGGCCTGCTCCCGTTCGCTGACCTGGGCGAGGAGCTTGCGCATCTCGGACTCGCTCCGGTCGAAGCTCTTCTTCGAGGCCTCGGGATTCCCCTCCGCCTTGAACTTCTTGGCGTCGGCGATCCGGTCCTTGACCTCACCGATCCACCGGGACATGGCCGCCGCCTCGTCGGGATGCTGCTGCTGGAAATCGGCCAGGCCCTTCTCGATCTCGTGAAGGTCCTTGTCGCTCAGAAGGCGGGCCGGGCCCTTGATGAAGGGGGAGAGGTATTTCATGACGGCCGACCCGGCCGTCAAGCCGAACGAGGGCCCTTTGACCTCAGGCGCCCCCTGGTCCCCGGCCGCGTCGCCCGAGGGTTGCGGCATCGGCCCACCGGATCTCTGGGCCTCGAGGGAGGGATCGCGCCGGGATATGTCGGGAACGTTGATGAGGCCGCCGCGGGGCCGCTCGGCCCCGGAGCCTTTCCCGCCCTTGCTCAGGATCGAAAAGACGCCGATGATGGCCAGGACGGCGACGGCGAGCGCCGGGATGAGGATCTTCTTCAGGCGGAACTTGACGGTGATCTCGCGGTCCGTGATCGGCTTGGCCGGGGACGTGGCGGGCTTGACCTTCGCCGTCATCGGAGCGGTCATCGGCAGGCCGGCCTCGACGGCGGTGAGGTCCTCGAGGACCTCAGTCGCGGACGGATAGCGGTCCTCGCGCGACTTGGCCAGGCACTTGAGGATGATGCGGCTCAGTCCCTCCGAGATCTGGGTGTTGATGGTCCGCGGATCGGCCGGCGGCTCGCTGCGGTGCTTGAGGACGATGCTCAGGGGCGTCGTCCCCTCGAACGGGACCCGGCCCGTGACCATCTCGAAAAGGATGGCGCCGAGCGCATAGATGTCGACGCGCCGGTCGATGTCCTTGCCTTCGGCCTGCTCCGGGGCCATGTACTCCGGCGTCCCGATGATGACCCCCGTTCCGGTGACGCCGCGCGTATGGAGCGAGCGGGCGATGCCGAAGTCCATGATCTTGGCGTTGCCGTCCTTGTCGATCATGACGTTCTGGGGCTTGAGGTCGCGGTGGACGACGCCGAGCCGGTGGGCCTCGGCCAAGCCTTCGGCGATCTGCTTGGCCAGGCCGACGGCCTTGGCCTCGTTGAGGTGGCCGGAGCGGCGGATAAAGCTCTTGAGGTCCTCGCCGGCGACATACTCCATCGAGATGTAGATCGAGAGCCACTCCTCGCCGAGGTCGTACATCCGGCAGACATGCCGGTGCGAGACCTGGCGGGCCAGCTTGAGCTCGTTGCGGAAGCGCTCGATGACCTCCGGATCGGAGGCGATCTCGGCCCGGAGGAGCTTGAGGGCCACGACCTCGCGGATCTTGCTGTCGTAGGCCTTGTAGACGGTGCCCATGCCGCCCTGGCCGATCTCCTCGATGATCTCGAAGCGGCGGGCGAAGGTCGTGCCGCGCTCGAGGCCCTTGGTCGGCGTCTGGAAGGTCGCCGTCCCGGCCGGCAGGGTCTCGCCCGAACCGGGGAGCTCACGTCCGCAACGGCCGCAGAATCGGGTCCCCTCGGGATTATCGTTCAGGCAGCGCGGGCATTTCATGGGAGGGCCACTCTCGGGTTCAAGCCAAACAATAACAAGATGTCCTTATTATATCAAACCCACTGAGAAATACGCCCAGCGAAGGCGTTTGGTTTCTGGCCCGCGGGTCTGTCGGAAGTCCTGGGATAAACCCTTTTTCCGGATATTTACCAGAGGCTCAGCTCCGTGGATCTCCGCTGTGCCTCTGGGCCTCCGCTCCCTTCGGTCGCTACGGGTAGGTCCCCGGGCCTGAGCGGGCGGAAGGTCACGGTGAAGACCATGTCCTTGGCCGGCAGCGTGTATTGCGGATGGATTCTGGCCCCCCAGGAATCGTCGCCGCCGACCCCCATCTGGGCGTGGTCGAGCGTCAGGCAGACGAAGTCGCGCCTCTGGATCTCGGGAGGGTGCTTCGCGCCGCGGCTCGGCAGGGTCAGGTCTTCCGGCCAGAACGGGTGGGCGGAGAATCCGAGGACCGGGTCGCCGGCGATGAGAAGCCCGCGTCCGTCCGCGTCGCGCACGGCCAGCCAGCGGGTGTCGGACCGGTTGCCGTATTCCTGCGGCGCGACGTAGGGGCAGGGCTCGGCCGCGGTCATGTCGTAGAGGCCGACGAAGGCCGCGGTCTTGCGGTCCCAATAGCTTTCGAAGGGCCCGCGCCCGAACCACTGGATGCGGTCGAAGGCCGCGGGGACGGCCATCTTCACGCCGATCCGGGGCATCTCGGGGAGCTTGGCCTGGTCCCTGAGCTTGAGCCTCGAGGTCAACACGATCCGGCCGTCGCCGCCGATCGCGTATTCGAGGGTTTGCGTGGCCTGGCCGCCGGCGAGGCTGTAGACGACGGTCACCGTCGCCTGGCCGGGGCCGGACTCGCGGACTTCGATCGCCCGTAGGTCCCGGTAGAGGCTGGCGGAGCGCCAGACGGAGAGGCGCCGCGGCATCTGGTTGCCGAAATCGTTGTCGGTCGGGGCCCGCCAGTAGTTGGGCTCGATCCCCGCGGCGACGAGCTCGCGGCCGTCGACGGAGAACGAGTCGAGGCCGCCGGTCAGGCGGTCGAAGCGGACCGCGAAATCGCGGCCGGCGACGCGGACGAACCGCGGGCCGTCATCGATCGTCGGGGCGGATTGGCCCTGCTCGGCTTGACCCTCCGGCGCCGGCGGGGCCGCGAGAGGGAATTGCTCGGAGGCGACAACGTGCCCCTTTGGGACCCCGGCCCAAGCCTCGCGGGACTTGAGCGAGACGTTCAGGAAATATTCAACCCCGGGCTGAGCCTGGAAGCGGGGGAGAGGAAGGCGAACAGTCGCGCCCGCGCCCGGCGCCACGGCCGGGCAGTGGACCGTACCCGAAGCCATGACCTTTCCCGACGCGGCCAGCTCCCAAGCGAGGTCAAAGCGGTCGAGGTTGACGAAGACATAGCGGTTCCGGACCTCGATCCGCCCGGCGGCGAGGTCGACGGCCCGGAGCTTGGCGTACTGATAGACCTTCCGGACCTCGAAGAGGGCCGGGTGGGGCGTCCGGTCGGGCGCGACGAGGCCGTTGCAGCAGAAGTTCTGGTCGGACGGCACGTCGGCCGGCCCGTAATCGCCGCCGAAGGTCCAGAATGGCTCGCCCTTGGAGGTCTTCGCCGCGAAGCCCTGATCGACCCAATCCCAGATGAACCCGCCCTGGAGCTGGTCGTGGCTCTCGATCGCGTCCCAGTAATCCTGCAGGTTGCCGGTCGAGTTGCCCATGGAGTGGGCGTATTCGCACTGGATGAGCGGCCGGGCCTGCTTCGTCGACGCGTACTTGACGATGGCCTCGATCGAGTCGTACATCGGGCAGTAGATGTCGGTGTGCGGCCGGAGCTCGGCCCGTTCGTATTGGACCGGGCGCGCCGGATCGGCCTTCTTCAGCCAGGCATAAGCCTTCTCGAAATTGACGCCGTCGCCGGCCTCGTTGCCGAGCGACCAGATGATGATCGAGGGGTGGTTCTTGTCCCGCTCGTACATGCGCTCGATCCGGTCGAGATGGGCCGTCTCCCAGGCCGGGTCCTTGGCCAGGCTCTCCGGGCCGTAGCCCATGCCGTGCGATTCGATATTGGCTTCGTCGACGAGGTAGAGGCCGTATTCGTCGCAGAGCTCGTACCAGAGCGGGTCGTTCGGATAGTGGCAGGTCCGGACGGCGTTGATGTTCGAGCGCTTCATGAGCTCGATGTCCTGCCGCATGGACTCTTCCGAGATGACATGGCCCGTGAGGGGATCGTGCTCGTGGCGGTTGACGCCCTTGAGGAGCACGGGCACGCCGTTGACGAGGAGCCGCCCGTCCTTGATCTCGCTCGTCCGGAAGCCGATCTTCGAGGCGACGGCCTCGGCCGTCCGGCCCTGCGCGTCCTTGAGCTCGATCGAAAGGCGATAGAGGTCGGGCGTCTCGGCGCTCCAGCGGCGGACGTCGGCGATCGTGCCATCCAGGCCGAACGCGAGCCGCGAGCCCTTGGCCTCGCCGGCCTTGGCCCGGCCGGCCAAGACCTTCTTCCCCGCGGCGTCATAGACGGTCACGAGGACGGCCGGCGCCGGCGAGCCCGCTCCGGGCGTCCCGACCTGGACCTCGACCCGCAGCCGGCCGTTCCGGTAGGCCTCGTCGAGCCCGGCCAGGACCTTGAAGTCGTCGATGAAGGTCTGCGGCGCGGCTGTGAGATACACGTCGCGCTCGATGCCGGCCAGGCGCCAAAAGTCCTGGCACTCGAGATAGGAGCCGTCCGACCAGCGGATGACCTCGGCGGCCAGGACGTTCTCGCCGGCCTTGAGATAGGGCGTGATGTCGAACGCCGCCGGCGTTTTGGAATCCTTGCTGAAGCCGAGCTTGTGGCCGTTGACCCAGACATAGAAGAAGGACTTGACGCCGCCGAAATGGAGGAAGACCTTCATCCCGTCCCACTCCGCCGGAACGGTGAAGGTCCTCCGGTAGGAGCCGACGGGATTGTGATCGTGCGGCACGAAGGGCGGCCGGGGATTGACGGCGTATTCGTAGGACGAATTGACGTAGATCGCGTCGTCGTAGCCCTCAAACATCCAGTCGGAGGGGACCGGGATCTCCCTCCAGGCGCTGACATCGGCCTTGGGCTTCCAGAAATCGAGCGGTCGGTCATCCGGCCGGGCCGACCAGCGGAACTTCCACGGCCCGTTCAGGGAGAGATAACGGGGCGACTGTTCCGGCCGCAGCCGCAGAGCGGCCGCGGCGTCGGGAAACGGCACGAACTGAGCCCGCGGCGCCCAGGTCCCGGCGTGCGGCAGGGCGGGATTCTCCCAGTCCTCGAGCTTTGATTGCGCCGCGGCGTTCGCGAGGGCGCAGAGTCCCCAACAGACGATCAGGGCGACGATCTTCTTCATGGTCTGACCTCAGTGATGATGTCCAACGGTCAAGCCCGTCCGGCCCAGAGGTCGCGCGGATAGATCCCCTGTTCGACCAGGGCCAGGATGGCCGCTTTGAACAGCGGCCGGTCCTCGGGATAGGTCACGCCGAACCAGCGCTCCCGCGTCGGCAGGATCCGGACCCGGGCCCGCTTTTCGCGGATGAGCTCGCCGACGACCTCGGGGATGAGGAATTCGGCCTTGAGGACCCTGGCCTCGTTCCGGCGCAGGAACTCGGGAAAGCGCCGCTCGAGCTCGCCGAAGAGGGCCGGGGTGAATCCCCAACAGTTCATCGACGTCCAGCTGGCCGGATCGAGCCCCGTCCAATCGGCGTCGTTCTCGGTGTGCTTGATGCCGTCGGGGAAGCGCTTGATCTTGAGGAGCTCGCGGATGCCGACGAGATAGCCGTCGGTCGTGGCCTCGCAGACGCCACGGGCGACCGTACCGTGCTCCGACAGGGTGTTCTCGAGACGGTAGCCGACCATGCCGAACTCCGTCACGGCGGCCTCCGCCGGGCGCCCGCGCAGGAAGCCGGCCATGGCCGCGAAGGCGGTCCGGCCGTAGTAGTCGTCGGCGTTCACGGCCAGGAACGGCGTCGTGACGGCGTCCTGGCAGGCGAGGATGGCCTGTCCCGTGCCCCAGGGCTTCTTCCTCTCGGCCGGGACGGCGAACCCCGGCGGGATCTGGTCGAGGGACTGCAGGACGTAGTCCGTGTCGACGGCCCCCTCGATGCGCTTCCCGATCCGGTCCCGGAAGGCCTCCTCGATGTCCTTGCGGATGATGAAGACGACCCGGTCGAAGCCGGCCCGCCGGGCGTCGTAGACGGAATAGTCGAGCACGACCTCGCCGCTCGGGCCGACCGGATCGATCTGCTTCAGGCCGCCGTAGCGGCTGCCGATCCCCGCGGCCATGACGACCAGGGTCAACGACGGCATGGAGTCCTCCTCTCGAAAACCGGCCGGCCCGTATCTTATGCGAATCCCGCCGGATTTTCCAGCCTCGGCGGGCCCCCCTTCATCTTTACTTGTCCGGGGCCATCAGATATCATTTCCCTTAGAGAGGAGCCCCGATGATCCGTTCGACGACCGTCATCTGCGTTCGTCACCAGGGAAAAACGGCCATGGCCGCGGACGGCCAGGTGACCATGGGCCAGACCGTCCTCAAGCAGACCGCCCAGAAGATCCGCCGCCTGGCCAAGGGCGACGTCCTGGCCGGCTTCGCCGGGGCGACCTCGGACGCCTTCGCCCTGTTCGCCCGCTTCGAGGCCAAGCTCGAGGAATACCGCGGCAACCTGTCGCGGGCGGCCATCGAGCTGGCCAAGGACTGGCGCATGGAGAAGGCCCTCCGCCAGCTCGACGCCCTGCTCATCGTCGCCAACGCCGAGACCTCGCTTCTCATCTCCGGCACCGGCGACGTCGTCGAGCCCGACGACGGCATCCTGGCCATCGGCTCCGGCGGTTCCTTCGCCCTGGCCGCGGCCCGGGCCCTCGTCAAGCACACCGCGCTCGACGCCCGGACGGTCGCCGAGGAGGCGCTGCGCATCGCCGCCGACATCTGCGTCTACACCAACGCCGAGATCCACGTCGAGGAGCTCTGATGCCGCCCATCGTCCTCCCCGAATCGCTCGAGGGCCCGCTTCCCGAAGCGGCCGAGGCCGAGCTCACGCCCCAGGAGATCGTGGCCGAGCTCGATAAATACATCATCGGCCAGAAGCCGGCCAAGAAGGCCGTGGCCATCGCCCTGCGCAACCGCTTCCGCCGGCGCAAGCTGCCGCCCTCCCTGGCCGACGAGATCGCGCCCAAGAACATCCTCATGATCGGCCCGACCGGCGTCGGCAAGACCGAGATCTCGCGCCGCCTGGCCAAGCTGACGAGCTCGCCGTTCCTCAAGATCGAGGCCAGCAAGTTCACCGAGGTCGGCTACGTCGGCCGGGACGTCGAATCGATGATCCGCGACCTTGTCCGCATCTCCGTGGACCTGGTCAAGCAGGAGAAGATCGCCGAGATCGAGACCAAGGCCCGGGCCGCCGTCGAGGAGGGGCTTCTCGACATCCTCCTGCCGCCGGCCCGGAAACACGAGGACCCGGCCGGCGAGACGGCCGAGGAGGCGACGACCGGGGAGACGCGGGAGAAGCTGCGGGCCCAGCTCCGGGCCGGGCTCCTCGACGAGCGCACCGTCGATCTGGACGTCAAGGAGAAGACGGCGCCGCCCGTCGAGGTCGTTTCCAACTCCGGGATCGAGGAGATCGGCTTCCAGATCCAGGAGTTTCTGCCCGGCTTCCTCGGCGGCCGGACCAAGCGCCGCCGGGTCAAGATCAAGGAGGCCCGCGAGCTTCTGCTCGAGGAAGAGGAGAAGCGCCTCGTCGACATGGACCAGGTCTCGCGACTGGCCATCGAGCGCGTCGAGCAGTCCGGCATCATCTTCCTCGACGAGGTTGACAAGATCGCCGGCCGCGAATCCGGGCGCGGCCCGGACGTCAGCCGCGAGGGCGTCCAGCGGGACCTGCTGCCGATCATCGAGGGCACGACCGTCAACACCCGCTTCGGGCTCGTCCGCACCGACCACATCCTGTTCATCGGGGCCGGGGCCTTCCATGTGGCCAAGCCCTCCGATCTCATCCCCGAGCTCCAGGGCCGCTTCCCGATCCGGGTCGAGCTCACGCCGCTCACCAAGGACGATTTCGTCCGCATCCTGACCGAGCCCGAGAACGCCCTCATCCGCCAGTACGAAGCGCTCATGGGCACGGAAGGCGTCAAGGTGTCCTTCACCGCGGACGCCGTCGACGAGATCGCCGACGTCGCCGAAAAGGTCAACGCCGACGCCGAGAACATCGGGGCCCGCCGCCTCCACACCGTCGTCGAGAAGGTCATGGAGGACATCTCCTTCGCCGCCCCGAACATCGCCGAAAAGTCGATCCGCATCGACCGGGACTACGTCCGGGACCATCTCAAAGACATCCTCGTCAGCCAGGACCTGCGGCGATTCATTCTGTGATGAGAAGAACCGTTCTCCTTCTCCTCCTCGCCGGCTTCGGCCTCGTCTTCGCGCCGGCCTGCGGCCGCAAGGGCGCCCTGGTCCTGCCCGCGCCGCGCCTGCCCCTCACGGTCGATTGCTTGGCGGCCGTCGCGGCCGAGGGAGCGGTCGTCCTGAGCTGGACGAACCCGGTCAAAGACACGTCTGGCCGGCCTCTCTCCGCCCTCCGGGCCGTCGAGATCTGGATCTTCGAAAAGGGCCTGCCCGAGGGCGCCGAGAGGCTCGGCGGCGAGGCCATCGAGAAGACGGCCCGTCTCATGCGGACCGTCCCGCAGCGCGAGTTCGCGGCCCTAGCCGTTGCCGGGAGCGCGCCGGGCGCGCTGACGATCACGGTCCCGCCCGCGTCCCTGCCGGCCGGGGCGGACAAGATCGCCTTTGCCGTGCGCGTCCGGGACGGCCGGGGCCGGGCTTCGGAGTTCGCCGGGCCAGTGGCCGTCGAGATCTCCCGCCGTGTCGCGGGGGTCGACCGGCCGGCCCCGGAAGGTGTATCCTGAGGAACGGAGGGAGTCCTTGAAGATCTACCGCTTCCGCTACCGCAAGAGGGTCCTCCAGGGCGTCCTCAAGGAGGAGTTCCTCTTCCCCGTTATCGGCTCGGTCTTCGGCGACTTCCGGATCGGCACGAGCCCCGTCCCGATCGCCGACGTCCACATCCTGCCTCCGGTCCTGCCCACCAAGATCGTCGGCATCGGCCGCAACTACAAGGAGCACGCCCAGGAGATGGGCAACCCGCTGCCCGAGGAGCCGCTTGTCTTCCTCAAGCCGCCTTCGGCCGTCATCGGCCATCTCGACGTGGTCGTCCAACCGCCCTCATCCCGCCGGGTCGACTACGAAGGCGAGGTCGGCGTCGTCATCCGCAAAAAGATACGCGGCCTCATGGACGGCGACCCCGTTGAGGCCGCGATCCTCGGCTACACCTGCTTCAACGATGTCACGGCCCGCGACCTCCAAACCAAGGACGTCCAGTTCACCCGGGCCAAGGGCTTCGACACGTTCGCCGCCGTCGGCCCCTGCATCGCCACCGGGCTCGACCCGGCTGGGCTGCGGCTGAAGACCTTCCTCAACGGCAAGCTCGTCCAGTCCGGGACGACGTCGAACCTGATCTTCTCCATCCCTTTCCTGGTCCGCTTCCTGTCGCGGATCATGACCCTCAACCCCGGCGACATCATCGCCACCGGCACGCCGGCCGGGGTGGGGACGACGCAGCCCGGCGACCGGGTCGACGTCCAGATCGAAGGGATCGGCGTGCTCTCCAACACGTTCA
>CAZIQR010000020.1:0-12082 GCA_964541055.1 uncultured Eubacteriales bacterium | reverse complement strand
GGAGGAGGATCGATGAAGCTGTTCCTGGATTCTGCCAACCTCGACGAGATCCGCGAGGTCGCGAGCTGGGGCGTCCTCGACGGCGTGACGACGAACCCGTCGCTCTGTTCGAAGGAGTCCGCGTCCTTCGCGGACAACATCCGGGCCATCTGCGCCCTGACCCCGGGGCCGGTCAGCGCGGAGTGCGTCTCGCTCAAGGCCGAGGACATCCTGCCCGAGGCCCGGGCCCTGGCCAGGATCGCCCCCAACATCGCCATCAAGATCCCCGTCGGGATCGAAGGTTTGAAGGCCGCCAAGCAGCTTGACGGCGAAGGCATCGCCGTCAACATGACCCTCATCTTCTCGGCCGGCCAGGCCCTCCTCGCGGCCAAGGCCGGGGCCCGCTTTGTCAGCCCGTTCATCGGCCGCCTGGACGACATTTCCGAGGACGGCATGGCCCTCATCGAGGAGATCGCCCAGATCTTCGAGAATTATCAGTACAAGACCGAGATCATCGTGGCCAGCGTCCGCCACCCGCGCCACGTCATCGAGGCGGCCCGGCTCGGCGCCGACATCGCCACCGTCCCCTTCGCCGTCATGCAGAAGCTCGTTCGCCACCCGCTCACGGATCTCGGCGTCGCGCGCTTCCTGGCCGATTGGGGGAAAGTCAAGAAGTGAGGCTCCATGCCGTGGCCCGGGTCCGCGAGCAGGCCCGGGCCCTCGCCCGCAAGGTCCGGCGTGCCGCCGTCCTCGTCGTCCTCCTGACGATCCTGGCCGTCAGCCTGGTCGTGGGCAAGAACATCCTGCTCAAAGAGGTCCGCGCCGGCGTCCACAAGGCGTTCGCCTACGACCGCCTGACGCTGACCTATTTGCCTCCGGCGCTCGTCCTGACCAACGTCCGTTCCCTCGACGAGCCGCCGACCCTGCGGGCCCGCAGCGCCCGGATCGAGGTCCCGTACCTGTCGATCCTCCGCAACCGCAAGGCCATTTCCATCGTCCTCGACTCGCCGGAGGTGCGGGTTCGGAAGCGGCCCCGGCCCGCCGCCGCCCCCCCGCGCAAGCCCCGGGCGCCCTTGTCGCTGCTCAATCTCCCGTTCATCGTCGAGAGCGGCCGGATCGTGAACGGCACGGTCGTGGCGGATCTCGGGACCGTGACCCTCGAGGCCGGCGGCATCGACGCCCTCGTGACCCAGAACGGCGAGGCCTTCACGCTGCGGGCGGCCTCGGCGACGAGCGGGTTCGCGACGCCCTCCCAGAGCCTGACCGCGCTCGGCGCCCTGACCATCCTCGTCCAGGGCCGCGGCCAGGACCTGACCATCGACCGGCTCGAGGTCGACGGCCCCGGGTTGACGTTCCTGGCGAACGGCACGGTCAAGAATTTCCTGGACCCGACGATCGATCTCCAGTCGCGCTTCGATCTCGAGACCCGGATCCTCGATGACGTCCTGCAGATGCCCTTCGGCTGGGGCGGCCGGGTGAGCGGAGAGGGGCGCCTGGCGCGCAAGGACCGGCGCCTGACCTTCGGCACGACCGTGCTCTCGAGTGACCTGGTCATCAGCGACGTCGTCATGGGCCAGGTCAACGGCCGCCTCGACATCGCTCCCGAGACGGGGGGCCATGTCGAAATGGGGTTCCAGAAGCCCGGCCGTCCGGCCGAGCGCCTGACGCTTGATTTCCTGCGCGGCCGGGTCGAAGGCCGGGCCGCTCCGATGATCCTCGATCCGCTCTTCAGCGACATCAAGATCCCCTGGCCCGTCCTATCGCCGGCCTGGGGGACATTCACCCTGGCCGACCAGGTTCTCGAGGCTCGGGCCGATTTCCAGGACGGGCCGCTCGCACGGCGCGGCGACCTGTTCGCCTTCCGCGGCGGCGTCCAGGTCAAGGTCGATTTCGCCCGCGACATCGTCACCGTCGACACGCCGGGACTCGAATCGGACTTCGGCAAGCTCGAGGCGACGGCCCGGATCGACCTCAAAGGCGATATCGACGCCCGGATCCAGGGCCAAGTCGCCGACGTCAAAGAAACGCGGGAATTCGTGTCGCTGGCGATCCGCCAGAAGTTCGACTTCGGCGAGATCCGCGGTCGGGGCTACGTCGATGCCCATCTCACCGGCCGCTCCGCCGCTCCTTCGGTCGCCTTCAAGGCCACCCTCTCGCCCGGCGGCTTCGATGCCTTCGACGCGGCCTTCGTCGAAGCCGATGTCCGCGTCGCGGGCGGCCTCTTCGACGGACAGTTCGACGTCGACGATCCGGCGCTGAAGGGCCGGATCCGCGTCCAGACGTCGGCCGGCAACCTCCAGGTCGACGTCGAGCGCGGCGAGGGCGAATTGTCCAAGGTCCTGCCCAGCCTCGGCATCCCGGTCGCCCTGTCCGGACGCGCCGCCGGGGATTTCCGGATGGTCCAGAAGGCCGGACAGACCCAGGAATTCGCCGGCACGTTCACCGGTCCCGAGCTCAAGGGCTATGGCCAGACGGCCACCCGGGTCTCCGGCCAGCTGGCCTGGAAGGACGGCGTCCTCCGCTTTCCCGAGCTGGCCATGGACTTCTACGGCGGGCGGTTCGAAGGGCGCCTGCTGATCAACACCCTCAACGGCGATTTCGACATCGACGCCCGCGGCGAGGAGCTCGACTTCGCCCGGCTCGTCCCGGCCGCCGCGGGACGGCTGTCCCTCTCGGCCGCCGGCCAGGGTGTCTTCGGGCGCGACACGCTGCCGGGACTGTTCGCGATCAAAGACCTGTCGCTGTCCCCCCTCAGCCGGACCGAGGCGCGCGGCTCTCTCTCGATCGGGGTGGCGGGCGGCCATGTGAGCCTCGGGCTCAAGGGCGCCCTGGTCCCGGGGGAGAACCCGTTCGACGGCTCCTTCGACTTCCCGCTCGGAGGCGAGCCCTGGCGCGGTGTCGTCAAAGGCCGGATCACGGACCTCGACCTCGTCGTGCCCTGGAAGGGCGCCCAGGGCCGGACCGATTTCGCCGCCGACGTCCGTGATGTCCCGCCGACGACCCGGGTGGCGGTGGATCTCACGATCGCGGCCTCGGTCATGCCCCTGCCGGGCTTCCCCTACGCCGTGACCGATTTCACCTCTTCGATGAGCTATCTCGATGGCGTCCTGACCGTGACCGCTCTCGACGGCCGGCTCGGGGGAGGGCCGCTCAAGGGGTCGGGCCAGGCCGGCCTGGAGGGCGGCGGCGTGTCGTCGATGGACATGACCTTCGAGGCCAAGGACATGATCCTGTCGCCCATGGCCCGGATGCGGGCCCAGGCCGACGCGACCCTCCGCATCCTCAAGGACCCGAGGCGCTTCGTGACGGAGGGCGAGATCCTCTTCAAGCGGCTGGACTGGCGCCGCGAGGTCTACGAGCCCTTCGAGTTCTCCTCCCAGACGCCGACGGCGGCGCCCTCGGGCCCGTCCTTCTTCGAAGGCATGGCCCTGAACATCCGCCTCCGGGGCGAGGAGAACGCGGTCATCGAGAACTCGCTCGGCCGCTTCAACGTCCGCTTCAACCTGACGGTGTCGGGACCGTTCGCCGAGCCGGTCCTCCTCGGCGACATCGACTTCGTCAGCGGCGACATGTATTTCCAGGACCGCTCGTTCCGCGTACTCCACGGGCGTCTGGGCTTCGCCGACAGCGTGAGCGCCGAGCCCCTCCTCGATTTCCGCGGCGAGACCTACGTCAAGGACTACCGGGTGACGATCAACCTCGGCGGACCGATCAGCCGCCTGAAACCCGAGTTCACCTCCTCGCCGCCGCTGCCGCCCGAGGAGATCCTCTCGCTCCTGGCCCTCGGCGACTCCTTCCGCCGGATGTACTATTCCTATTCCGGCGACCGCAGCACGGCCCTCAACACGGCCTCACTCCTGACCTACCAGATCGCCGACCTGGCCAAGAAGCAAGCCGGAGGCCTGTTCTCGCTCGACCGGTTCCGCATCGATCCCTATATCCCCGAGGGCGCGCCGGGCGGGATCGCGGCCCGGATCACGGTCGGCAAGAAGATCTCCCAGAACCTCCTCGTCCTGTATTCGACCATCCTGGCCAATTCCAGCGTCCGCCAGGAGATCGATGAGTTCCCCATCTTCCGCGCGGAGTGGGATATCAGCCGGCGATTCTCGCTCGTGGGCGGGCGGGACGACCGGGGAAGGCTCGGTTTCGATGTCAAGTTCCACAGGCGCTTTTAGGCGGCGGCGGGCGGCCGGGGCCTTCCTGGCCGGGGCCCTTGCCGCGGCCGCCCTGGCCGCGGCCGGGGCGGTCTTCGCCGCCGCGCAGGAGGCGCCCGTCCCGGCCTCCGTCGGCCGGATCGTAATCATGATCGACGGCCGGCCCGGCGATCCCGGCCTGCTCGATCTCATCCCGTTCCGAACGGGCGACCCCTACTCGCCGCGGCTCGTCGATCAGGCCGTCAAGCAGATCTTCAAAACGGGACTGTTCGCCGACGTGCGGGTCACCAGGGCCGGCGAACAGCCTGTCGATCTGACCTTCGATCTTGTCCGGAAGATCTTCATCAACGCGGTCCGCTTCACGGGGCCCCGCGTCTCCTCGACCCGTCTCGTCCAGGGATTGACGGCGCTGCGGCCGGGCGGTTTTCTCCAGGAGGAGCGGATCCCGGACGCGGTCCGGGAGGTCCAGGCGGGATTGCGGCAGGTCGGCGACTTTGACGCTGTCGTCGAATGCGACGTCCTTCCGAAAGGCCCGGCCATGGCCAACCTCGTCTTCCGGGCCCTCGATTGGAAGACCTTCCGGATCGGCGGCCTCGAGGTCGAGTGGAAATCCGAGATCCCCGAGCGGACGCTGCTGAAAAAGATGAAGACGCGCATCGGCCAGGTCTATGTGCCCGGCCGCCTCGAGGCGGATCTCCAGGCTCTGGCCGACGGGCTCGATCAGGCCGGCTATCCCCGGGCCGAGGTCCGGCTCGCCGGAGAGAGCTTCGACGAGGAGAACCGCCGCGTCGACCTCCGGCTCGAGATCGTGCCGAACGAGAAGATCCTGATCATCGTCAACGGCGCCAAAGTGCCGCAGCGGCTCCTCGCGCCGATCTGGAAGGAGCGCGTCTTCGACCAATGGGGGATGGCCGAGGGCGAGGCGCGGATCCTGACCTATCTCCGCCGGCGGGGCTATCTCTTCGCGGCCGTCCGGAGCCGCATCGAGAAGGACCGCAACCTGATGCGGATCGTCCATGACGTCGAGCCCGGCGATAGGTTCAAGATCTCGGGGATCGATTTTCGCGGCAACCAGGCCTTCGCCGGCGTCGACCTCAGGACGCGGCTCGCCCTCCGCGAGGGCGTGCCGATCTTCTCGCTGCTCAGCTACGACAAGATCTTCGCCATCCCCGTTGAGCTCGCGGACTTCTACAAGCAGAACGGGTTCGCCGACGTCCAGGTCAAGCTCGATCTGGTCCGGCAGCCGCCCCGCGGCGTGAGGGCCGTCTTCGAGATCTCGGAAGGGCCCAAGACCTCGGTCGAGGCCATCCGGATCGAAGGCGCCGCCCTCCTCGCGCCCGACGCGATCCGCCGCGAGCTCGTCAGCCGCGAAGGCGGCCCGTATTTCCCGCCGAACGTCCAGCGGGACGTGGGCCAGATCGAGACGTTCTACCTGAACCAAGGGATCCGCGGCACGGAGGTCGCCGCCCGGGTCGAGCGCGAGCCCGAACGCCAGTCGGCGACGCTGGTTTATGAGATCACCGAAGGCGCCCGCGTCACGGTGCAGGACGTCTTTGTCACCGGCAACCGGACGGCCCGGAACCGGATCATCCGCCGGGAGCTGCGGATCCAGAAGGGCGACGAGGCGGAATACGCCAGGATCCAGGAGAGCAAGCGCCGGCTGGAGCGGCTGGGCATCTTCTCCGAGATCAACCTCGACGAGGTCCAGACCAGCCCGAGCCAAGAGGTCGTGGTCGTGACCGTCCGCGAGGGGGATCAGAACTACGCCGGCGTGGGGCTCGGCTTCGAATCCCGGAATCCGGTCGTCGGGCCGATCGCCGACTGGCTCGATTTCCGGCCGCGGGGGACGGCCGAATACATCCGGAGCAATGTCTTCGGGCTCGGCGCCCAGGCGGGCATCCTCGGCCAATACAGCACGATCGAGCGCCGGGCGGTCCTGTCGTGGAACCAGCCCTATCTCCTCGGCCTGGCCCTGCCGACGACCCTTCTCGGCTGGGCCGAGCGGGAGGCGCGGACCGGCTTCACCTTCGACCGCGTCGGCCTCAGCCTGAGCGCGGCCAAGTCGCTCACCAGGGCCCGGCTCCTGCTGGGATCGCTGAGCGTGACCCGGACGTCCATCGTCCAGCCCGTCGACCTCTCCCAGCTTCCGCCGGACATCGACCGGCAGTTCCTGCCGTACTCGGCCGCCCTGGCGTCCTTCAGCATGAGCTGGGAGCGGCGGGACGACACGCTCAACCCGACGCGGGGCTGGTTCGGGAGTATCGTGACCGAGATCGGCGTGCCGCTCTTCGGCACGGAAGCCGATTATCAGAAGATCTTCCTCAAGGGGCAGTACTTCCATCCGCTGCTCAGCACCCTGAACCTCGGACTGACGGCCCGGCTCGGGCTCGGCAACGGCCTGAGCCACCTGCCGGAGCGGTTCTTCGCCGGCGGCAGCAACACCTTCCGCGGCGAGGAGTTCGAGCTCCTCGGCCCCATCGACCCGACGACGCAGAAGCCCTACGGCGGCGAGGCCGTGACCCTCGTCAACACGGAGTTCACCTGGGCGGTCTTCCCGGCCTGGAAGGAGTTCCGGCTGGCCTCCTTCTTTGACCTGGGCAACGTTTATGAGAGCCTGCAGAAGTTCCGCCCGTTCTCCCTCGAGGGCGCGGCCGGCGCCGGCCTCCGCTACCGGACGCCGCTCGGCCCCGTGCGCGTCGAGATCGCCTGGAAGCTCTGGGGCTTCGACGCTCAGGACCACAAGGGCCATCCGCTCATCTTCCTGACCATCGGCAACATCTTCTAAATGGATCTATCCATGAAACTGCAAGAACGGATCGCGCTGGCGCTCGTCGTTGTCGCGGCGGCGGCCGCCGGCCAGACCGTCAATTGCGTCACGGCCGTCGTCAACGGCCAGATCATCACCCGCCTCGACGTCGAGATCGTGGCCGCTTTCCGTCTCGGAGGGGCGGCGGGCGAGGAGCCCGGGGCGGACCCGCGCCTCGCCGCCCTCGACGCGCTCATCGACCGCAAGCTCGTCCTGGACCTGGCGAGGGAGGCCCGGTCGGTGACGAAGGACGAGCTCGACGCGGCCCGGGCCGATCTGTCTCGGACGCTTGGGGACGCGGCCTTCGGGGAGTCACTGGCCCGATTCGGGCTCAGGCCCCAGGACCTTGACCCCTATCTCCAGGATCGCATTCTGTTCGACCAGGCCACGGGCCTGCGCTTCAGCCAGTCGATCCCGGTCTCGATCACCGAGGTCGAGCGCTTCTACCGCGATATCTACGTCCCCGAGCAGGCTCGGGCCAACGCCGCGGCCGACCCTTTGGATAAGGTCGGGGCCACGATCGAAGCCCGGATCCGGGGGGACCGCCGGGCCAGCCAGATCGAGCGCTGGGTCCGCGACCTCCGCAAGAACGCCGATATCCAGATCAAAAAGGACTGCCTCAAATGACGCTCGCTTACCTGTTCCCGGGCCAGGGCTCACAGGCCGTCGGCATGGGCAAGGACCTCTTCGACCGCTCGCCGGAGGCCCGCGTTCTGTTCGAGCGGGCCGACGCGGCCCTCGGCTACTCGATCGCCAAGCTCTGTTTCGAAGGGCCAGAGGAGGAGCTGCGTCTGACCTTCAACACGCAGCCTGCGCTCCTCGTCGTCAGCACCGCGGCCTGCCTGGCGCTCGGCCGCGACCCCGACGTGGCCGCAGGCCACAGCCTCGGCGAGTATTCGGCCCTTGTCGCGGCGGGCGGCCTGCGGTTCGAGGACGCGGTCGTCCTCGTCCATCGGCGCGGCCTCTATATGCAGGAGGCGGTGCCGGTCGGCGCGGGGGCCATGGCCGCCGTCCTGGGGGTGCCGGGGGACGAGATCGCGCGACGCCTGGCCGAGGTCCGCTCGGGCGTCGTCGAGATCGCCAATTGGAACAGCGACGATCAAATCGTCATCTCCGGCGAGAAGGCCGCCGTCGAGGAGGCCCTGGCCGTGATCAAGGCCCCGCGCTCGGTCATGCTCCCGGTCAGCGCGCCCTTCCATTCGCGGCTGATGAGACCGGCCGAGGAACGGCTGGCCGCGGACCTCGACGCGGCGGACTTCGCCGACCCGCGCTTCCCGATCGTCACCAATGTCGACGCCCGGCTCATCCGGACCGGTGCCGAGGCCCGCGACGCCCTCAAGCGGCAGGTCAGCCGGTCCGTGCTCTGGACGCGGTCCATGGCTGTGTTGAGAGAGATGGGCGTCGACGCCTGCGTCGAGTGCGGCCCCGGCAAGGTCCTGGCCGGCCTCCTCAAGCGCGCCGCCCGGGGTTGGCCGAAGTCGCCGACGATCCACAACGTGGAGAACGGGGAGGGTGCTTCGACCGCGCGGGCGGCCTTATTCGGCCTGCTGTGAAATGACCTGCGGCCCGAAACGGACGAAGTATTCGAGGGCCGAGACGATCGCCAGGGCGAAGACGAGCCACAGCCCGACCTTGGCCACGACATAGACCTTCCCCATATATAGGGGCCCGAGGACAAGCGCCCCGACGATCCAGGACTCGCTGCCCATCTTGGCTTTGCCGAAGGCCGAGGCCGGGATGTTGACCCCCCTGGAGGAGGCCATGGCCCGGAAGCCCGTCACGGCGATCTCCCGGCCGATGATGACCACGGCCGCCCAGGCGGGCACGCGGCCGAGCTCGACGAGGCAGATCAGGGCCGAGGCGATGAGGAGCTTGTCGGCCGTCGGGTCGAGCAGCTGGCCAAGGACCGTCACCAGGCCCTTCTTGCGGGCCAGCCAGCCGTCGAGCCAGTCGGTCAGGGAAGCGAAGACGAAAATGGCGCAGGCGACGAGGTCGTGACCCTGGAACTTGAGCAGCATGGCTGCGACCATGACCGGAATGGCCACGATGCGCGCCAGGGTCAGGTAATTCGGGACGTTCACTCCCCGAGATTACACCACGCCCCGGCGACTGTCAAACCCGGTTGCAAAAGCGCGGGGGCGTGGGTATAGTGAGGGTTCTCCGATGGCCAACGACACCTCCTTGACGCCGATGATGGAGCAGTATTTCCGCATCAAGGAGCTCCATCCCGACGCGCTGCTGTTCTTCCGCCTGGGCGATTTCTACGAGATGTTCTACGAGGACGCCAAGATCGCCGCGCCGGTCCTCGACATCGCCCTGACCTCGCGGCAGAAGGTGCCGATGTGCGGCGTGCCCTATCATGCCGTCAACTCCTACCTGCCCAAGCTGCTGCGCCAGGGATTCAAGGTGGCCATCTGCGAACAGGTTGAGGACCCCAAGGCGGCCAAGGGCGTCGTCAAGCGCGAGGTCATCAAGGTCCTGACGCCGGGCACCGCCGTCGAGATCGAGCTCGACGAGGCCAAAGAAAGCACCTTCATCGCCTCGCTGGCGCTCCAGGACGACGGCTGGGGGCTGGCCCTCGTCGATCTCGCCGCAGGAGAGGTCCGGACCCTCGAAGGCGCCTGGTCCGAGGCCAAGCTCCTGGCCGACGAGATCTTCAAGGCCGGGCCGAAGGAGATCCTCTATCCCGACGGGGCCGAGGAGGCCCTACGCCGGGCTTTGCCCCTCGACAGCGCGGACGGGCCCACGCTCAGCCCGGCCGAGGGTTGGCTCTTCGATCCGCCCCAGGCCGCTCGGGTCGTCATGAGCCATTTCGGCGCCAAATCGCTGGCCGGCTTCGGGCTCGAGGACAGGCCTCGGGCCGTGGCCGCCGCCGGCGCCCTCATCGCCTACGTCAAGAAGGTGCGCCAGGGGTCGCTCGGCCTCGTCAACCGCATCTCCTATCTCAACGCCGGCGACCATCTCGTCCTCGACGCCACGACCGTCCGCAACCTCGAGCTCGTCCGCAATCTCCGCGACGGCAAGGCCAAGGGCACGCTCGTCGACGTCGTCGATTTCACCGTCACGTCGCCGGGCGGGCGGCTCCTCCGGGCCTGGCTCTTGCGCCCGTTGCGCGACGTCGCCGCCATCCGGGCCCGCCAGGACGCGGTCGCCGAAGGCCTCGACGCGACCATCGCCCGGCGCGAGATCCGCGAGACGCTCAAGACCGTCCACGATCTCGAACGGCTGGTCGGCAGGATCGCCCTGGCCGCCGCCCATCCCCGCGACCTCGTCGCCCTCAAACGGTCGCTCCTGGCGCTGCCTGCCCTCGAGCGCGAGGTCCGGACCTTTGCCTCCGGCCTCTTGAGCGACATGGCCGCCCGCTGGGACAACGCCGTTGACGTCGCCGGTCTCATCGACCGGGCCATCCTCGACGAGCCGGCCTTCCTTCTCACCGAGGGCGGCCTCATCAAGGACGGCTGGAACGCCGAGCTCGACGACCTCCGCTCCGTGAGCCGCTCGGGCAAGGGCTTCATCGCCGGGCTCGAAAGCCGGGAGCGCGAGCGGACCGGCATCGGCTCGCTCCGGGTGCGCTATAACAAAGTCTTCGGCTATTTCATCGAGGTGACGAAGCCGCACCTGGCCCGGGTCCCGGCCGATTATGTCCGGAAGCAGACCATGGTCGGCTCCGAGCGCTTCCTGACGCCGGAGCTCAAGGACTACGAGGAAAAGGTCCTCCACGCCGAGGAGCGCATCGGGGCCCTCGAGAACCGGCTCTTCCTCGAGGTCCGCGAGGCCGTGGCCCGCGAGACCCACCGGCTGCAGCGGATCGCGGCCGACATCGCCGCCCTCGACGTCCTGCTGGCCCTGGCCGAGTGTGCCGCCCGCCGCGGCTACGTCCGGCCCGCGGTCGACGACGGGGACGCGATCCGGATCGAGGCCGGCCGCCACCCCGTCATCGAGGCGAGCCAGGCCGAGCCGTTCATCCCCAACGACCTCGAGCTCGACGCCGCCTCGAACCAGATCCTGATCATCACCGGCCCCAACATGGGCGGCAAATCGACCTTCCTGCGCCAGGCGGCCCTGATCGTCCTGCTGGCCCAGACCGGCGCCTTCGTCCCGGCCCAATCGGCCCGCATCGGCCTCGTCGACCGCATCTTCACCCGCATCGGGGCCATGGACTTCCTCAGCGTCGGGCAGTCGACGTTCATGGTCGAGATGTTGGAGACGGCGGCCATCCTTCACAACGCCACGGCCCGCTCGCTCATCCTCCTCGACGAGGTCGGCCGCGGCACCAGCACGTTCGATGGCCTGAGCATCGCCTGGGCCGTGGCCGAGCGCCTCCATGAGCGCGACGACGTCCGGCCGAAGACGCTCTTTGCCACCCATTACCACGAGCTGACCGAGCTCGCTTTGACCCTGCCGCGGATCAAGAACTACCACGTCTCCGTCCGGGAATGGAAGGACGAGGTCGTCTTCCTGCGCAAGATCGTCACCGGGCCCTCCGACCGGAGCTATGGCCTCCACGTCGCTAAGCTCGCCGGGCTGCCGCGGGACGTCATCGACCGGGCCCGGGAGATCCTCTTCAATCTGGAGAAGCAGGAGCTCGACGAGGCGGGGCTGCCGCGCCTGGCCCGCCGCGGCCGGCCGTCCGGCGACCGGAACCAGATGATGCTCTTCGCCGAGGACCGGGAGTTCGCCCGGCTGCGGGAGCTGCGGGAGGAGATCGAGGCGCTCGACCTGACGTCGCTGACGCCGCTCGAAGCGTTGAATGTCCTGGCGGGGCTCAAAGGGCGGGCCGGGTCCGGCCCGTCCGATCAATAATTGTCCGTTTCATCCTCGACGGAAAAGCCGTCCTCGAGGTCCTCGTCCTCGTCCTCGTCGCCCTCGTCCTCGTCGTAGTCCTTGTCGCCGTCGCCGGCGGCGGCAGTGTGGGCCTCGCCGTCCTCGGACTTGCGCTCCTCGATCGCCGCGTCGAACTCGTCGCGGTCGTCGTAGCGGCGGATGAGGTTGGAGGAGGCGTCGCTGTAGACGAGCTCGAGATAGTCGTCCTCAACCGCCAGAAACACGGACTTCTGGTGCCCGGTCTGGAGATTGCCGACCGTCTCGACGACCTCGGCCGATTTCGATTTCCGGATCGCGTCGAGCGTCAGCCAGCTCGTGA
>CAZIQR010000019.1:13176-25781 GCA_964541055.1 uncultured Eubacteriales bacterium | reverse complement strand
GACGGCTTCATGCGCCGCAGCCGCATCCGCGGGAGGCGAGGATGAGGATCATCCTTCTCGGTGCGCCCGGGAGCGGCAAGGGGACCGTGGCCGAAGCCCTGCGCGGGGCCTACGGCTTCCCCAAGATCTCCACGGGAGACCTGCTCCGCGAGGCCGTCCGGGACAAGACCCCTCTCGGGCTCGTCGCCGCGTCCCAGATGGGCAAGGGCGGTCTCGTCGACGATGCGACCGTGCTGGCCCTGCTCCGCGAGCGCCTGGCCCGGGCGGACTGCCAGGGCGGCTACGTCCTCGACGGCTTCCCCCGGAACCTGTCCCAAGCGGACTCCCTCGAGGCCCTCGGGTCCGAAGGCCCGGAGATCGTCTTCGACCTCCAGGTCACGGACAAGGTCGTCCTCAGCCGGCTCGCCAACCGCCGGACCTGCCCCCACTGCGAGGCCATCTACCACCTGGTCAACAAGCCGCCGAAAAAGGCCGGGATCTGCGACGTCTGCGGCACGGCCCTGGTCCAGCGGAAGGACGACACGCCCGAGGTCATCCTCGAGCGGATGAAGACCTACCACGCCAAGACCGAGCCCCTCGTCGCCCGCTATGCCGCCAAGGGCGAGCTCCATGTCGTCGACGGCAACGGGCCGGCCGGGGACGTCCTCCGCGAGGTCCACCGCGTCCTCGAGGCCCTTCTCGGGAGAGCGGGAGAGGCGGGGAAGTGACGATGATCACCTTAAAGTCCGGCGCCGAGCTCGAGGCCATGCGGCAGAGCAGCCGCATCGTGGCCGTTGTCCTTGGCGAGCTCGAGCCGCTCATCCGTCCCGGCCTCCGGACCCGCGACCTCGACCTCTACGCCGAGAAGCGGACCCGCGAGCTCGGCGCGGTGCCGGCCTTCAAGGGCTACCGCGGCTATCCGGCCTCGGTCTGCATCTCGGTCAACGAGGAGATCATCCACGGCATCCCCTCGGGGCGCCTGCTCCAGGAAGGCGACGTCGTCAGCCTGGATTTCGGCGTCCTCTACGAGGGGTTCTACAGCGACTCGGCCCTGACGGCCCCCGTCGGCCGGGCCTCGGCCGAGGCCCAGCGGCTGATCGCCGCCGCCGAGCGCTCGTTCTATAAGGGCCTCGAGCAGATGAAAGAGGGAGGCCGCCTATCGGACATCTCGGCGGCTATCCAGGCCTCGGTCGAGAGCGAGGGTTACTCGGTCATCCGCCAGTTCGTCGGCCACGGCATCGGCCGGGCTCTCCACGAGGAGCCCCAGGTCCCGAACTTCGGGCCGGCCGGCCGCGGGCCGAAGATCCGCCCCGGCCTGACGCTGGCCATCGAGCCGATGATCGCCGCCGGCGGCTACGAGGTCGAGATCCTCGACGACGGCTGGACGGCCATCACCCGCGACCGGAGCCTCTCCGCCCATTATGAGCACACGGTGGCCATGACCGAGAACGGGCCGGAGATCCTGAGCGCCCGGCCGCCGGCGGACGCCCGGCCGGGAGGCGGCGTCCCCAAAGAGGGCCCCCATGCCTAGACAGGACATGTTCGAAGCGGAGGGCGTCGTCCTGGAAACCCTGCCGAACGCCATGTTCCGCGTCGAGCTGCAGAACAAGCACATCATCCTGGCCCACATCTCCGGCAAGATGCGCAAGCACTTCATCCGCATCCTGCCGGGCGACCGGGTCCTCGTGGAGCTGTCGCCCTACGACCTGACCAAGGGCCGGATCACCTACCGGTTTAAATAATCGAGGACAAAGGACGAGCCGATGAAAGTCAAAGCCTCCGTCAAGAAGATCTGCCGGAACTGCAAGATCGTCCGGCGCAAGGGCGTGGTGCGGGTCATCTGTTCCAACCCGCGGCACAAACAAAAACAGGGATAACGAGGTACACCCATGGCACGAATCGCAGGCATCACCCTCCCGCCGGACAAGCGGATCGAGGTCGGACTGACCTACATCTACGGCATCGGCCGGTCCAAGAGCAACCAGATCCTGGCCGAGGCCAAGATCGACAAGAACAAAAAGGTCAAGGCCCTGTCCGATGACGAGGTCAACAAGATCCGCCAGATCATCGAGAAACGGGAGAAGATCGAAGGCGACCTCCGCAAGGACGTCACCATGAACATCAAGCGGCTGGTCGACATCGGCTGCTACCGCGGCCTCCGGCACAAGAAGAAACTGCCCGTCCGGGGCCAGCGGACCAAGACCAACGCCCGGACCCGCAAGGGGAGCAAGGGCCAGCGGATCAAGAAGCTCAAAGAGAAGAAAGCGTAAGGAGGGCCAGCCGCCATGCCGCCAAAAACGAGCGCAAAAAAGAAAAAAGCCCGCAAGGAGGTCGGATTCGGGGTGGCCCACATCCAATCGACCTTCAACAACACGATCATCACCATCACCGACCACTCGGGCGCGACGGTCGTCTGGGCCAGCGCCGGCACGTCCGGCTTCAAAGGCGCCCGGAAGGGGACGCCCTTCGCCGCCCAGCTCGCGGCCAAGGACGCCGCGACCAAGGCTCGCGAGTTCGGCGTCCGCTACGTCGACGTCCGGCTCAACGGGCCCGGCGCCGGGCGCGAGTCGTCCATCCGCGCCATGCAGGCCGCCGGCATCGAGATCAGGTCCATCAAGGATGTGACGCCGATCCCGCACAACGGCTGCCGCGTCCGCCGCCGCCGGCGCGTCTGAGGCCGGGAGGAGAGAGAAAACCCATGGCGAAATATCAAGGAGCCGAGTGCCGGCTCTGCCGCGTCGAAAAGAACAAGCTCTATTTCAAGGGGGCCAAGTGCCTGACGGACAAGTGCCCGCTCGAGCGCCGGGCCTACGCCCCGGGCCAGCACGGCCGCTCCCGCAAGCGGGTCCTCGGCTATGCCATCCAGCTCCGCGAGAAGCAGAAGCTGAAAAGGTATTACGGCATGTCCGAGGAGCAGTTCCGCTTCTTCTTCGAGCGGGCCGAGCGCCAGAAGGGCGTCACCGGCGAGAACCTGCTGTCGATGCTCGAACGCCGTCTGGACAACGCCGTGTTCCTCTGCGGCTTCTCCCTGTCCCGGGCCCACGCCCGCCAGCTCATCGGGCACGGCCACTTCCGGCTCAATGAGCACAAGGCCGACATCGCCTCCGCCCTCGTCAAGCCGGGCGACCTCATCGCCTTTCGGCCCCGCTCGGCCAAGAGCGAGGATGTCCAGGCCGTTGTGGCCTCGAACCGCTCCAAGACCGTCCCGGGCTGGCTCGAGGTCGACTGGGAGAACCTGAAGGCCCGGGTCCTGGCGCTGCCGACGCGCGCCGACGTCACGCTGCCGGTCGAGGAACACCTGGTCGTCGAGCTGTACTCCAAGTAAGGGGAAGGAGAGGTCCCATGACAGAGACGAATTTCCAGAGGCCGAAGTTCCTGGAGGTCGATTTCGAGACCCTGACGCCGCAGCACGGGCGCTTCCAGGCCCAGCCGTTCGAGCGGGGCTATGGGGTCACGGTGGGCAACGCCCTGCGGCGCATCCTGCTCTCCTCGATCACCGGCGCGGCCATCACCGCGGTCCGCATTCACGGCGTGCTCCACGAGTTCTCGACCATCCCCGGCGTCGTCGAGGACGTCACCGACATCATCCTCAACCTCAAGAGCATCCCTCTGAAGCACAAAGGCAACGAGCCGCGGCGGATGACGATCAAGAAGACCGGCCCGGCCACTGTGACTGCGGCCGACATCAGCCACGACGCCGACATCGAGATCCTCGACGCCACGATCCCGATCGCCTCCCTCGACATCGACGGGACGCTCGAGGTCGAGATGGTCGTCAAGAACGGCCGGGGCTACATCCCCGCCGACCAGAACTTCGACGAAGACCAGAGCCTCGACACCATCCCGCTCGACTCCTCGCATTCGCCCGTCCTCAAGGTCAACTACAAGGTCGAGCCGGCCCGCGTCGGCAAGCGCATCGATTACGAGGGCCTGACCCTCGAGATCTGGACGACGGGGGCCATTCGGCCCATGAACGCCCTGTCGCAGGCGGCCAAGCTCATGCGCGACCACCTCGGCATCTTCCTCAACGTCGTCGATGAGCCGCTCGAGCACGAGCTGGCCCCGTCGAAGAAAGAGATCCCGTACCTCAACCAGGTCGACGTCCTGGCCAAGACGATCGATCACCTGGAGCTCTCGGTCCGGTCCAACAACTGCCTGCGGTCGGCCGGCATCGAGCGGATCTACGAGCTCGTGCAGAAGACCGAGGACGAGCTCCTCAAGACCAAGAACTTCGGCCGCAAGTCGCTGGCCGAGATCAAGGACACCCTGGCCAATCTGAACCTCGGGCTGAACATCGAGCTCCACCCCAAGCTCATCGAGCGGATCCAGGCGGAGATCAAGACCAGCGCGCCCGAGAAGGAGACGCAGTCGTGAGGCATCAGGTCAAGAAAGGCAATCTAGGGCGCAACACGGCCCACCGGCGGGCGTTGTTGCGCAATCTCGTGACGTCCTTCCTCGAGAAGGAACGGATGCGGACGACCCTGGCCAAGGCCCGGGAGACCAGGCCGCTGGCTGAGAAGATGATCACCCTGGCCAAGCGGAACACGCTGCACGCGCGGCGCCAGGCCCTGGCCTATATGACCAAGGAGGCCGCGGTCAAGAAGCTCTTCGAGGACATCGGGCCGCGGTTCACCGAACGGCCCGGCGGCTACACCCGGATCGTCAAGCTCGACCGCCGCTCCGGCGACGGCGCGGCCATGGCCATGATCGAGCTCGTCGGCACGGAATTCAAGGCCAAGACCAAGAAGAAGAAAGAGAAGAAACCGGCCGCCGCAGCGAAGTAAGTCATCCCCGGGGGCATGTACGCTTCGTACGTGCCCCCTTTTTTTGCCTAGAAAATCCCTCGACTAAGGTCGCAGAAATCCGGCTGCGTTTGCCCAGCCGAAGAGAAAATAGCTCGATCAGGATATTTCGCAGAAATCCCCCTCCGTGTATCTCCGGGGGATTTCTGCCCTCCGCTCACGTCGTTCGCTGCGGTCGGCTTGCCCTCCGCTCGCTAACGCTTCGCTTCGGTCGGACGGCGCGCAGCCACGTAGATCTTCGCCCAGCGATCGACCTTGAGGTTGTCGATCCGGACACAGGGCGTCTGGTAGGTCGTGTCGTTGATGAAGTTCTCGCCGTCGATCATCATCCCGACATGGCTGATGTGACCGATGTCCCGGCCGAAAAAGACGAGGTCGCCGGCCTGCTCCTGCCCCTTGGGAACCTCGACGAGGCCGCTCTTCGTCATCTGGATGTCGGCGTCGCGCAGGATGGGAATGCCGCCCATGCGGTAGATGAGCTGGGCGAAACCGGAGCAGTCGAGGCCGAGCGGGGACCGGCCGGCCCAAAGGTAGTTGATCCCCAGAAAGCGCTTCGACAGGGCGACCATGTCGGCGCCCGGCAGGCGCGGCCAGGTCCAGGGGGTGTCGTGGGCCTCGCCGTCGCCTTTCTGGACAAAGGCCTTGCCGCCGCACGGGAGAGTGATCTCGAACCAGCGCTCGTTGCGGTCGGAGGCGATCTCCAGCACCGCGCTGATCGGCGCGACCTTGACCGGCTTGTGCTCGGTCACGTCGGGTTCGCGGTATGTATTGGCAAGGAGGGCGGTGACGACGAAGACCTTGCCGGTCGAGGCGTAGGCCTTCTCGCCGGGCTTGACCATCCGCAGGGACGAGGCCACGACCCAGCCCTGGTAGGTGTCGGGTGTCTCGATCTGGCACCACGTCTCGCCGTTGGCCGCCTTCTCGGTCTTCAGGACCTTGACGTTCTCGCCGAGCAGGGCCTGGCTGACGACATCGGTGTCGACCGTGGCGGTGCGGAACATATTCTCGGCGGTGTTGATCACGACCGCCGTCTGCGGCGTCGCGGCCTGGCCCGACGCGAGGGCCAGGGCAGGGGAGAGGGCGATCAGGAGGATCGCGGTCCACGTCTTCGACATCGGCAGCCTCCTTGAAGGAATCGGAAAAAATATCATAAACCCAAGCCCCCGGAGACGCAAGAGCGGAGTCCGAAGATCTGGACGAAGTACCCGGAAAAGCCCTTGTGTCCCGGATTTTCCCGGGATTATAATCACGGGGAGAGGAGAGGACATGCAACGCAAAGAGTTTCTCAGGATCGGGCTCGCGGCCGCGGGCGGCTCGCTCGTCTCGTTCCGATCGGGCCTGGCCCGGGCCCTGTCCACAGGCGGCGGCAAGACCAAGCTCTCCGTCAAGGCCATGGACCTCAAGCTCCAGTATGCCTGGGGCCTGTCGCGGGGGACCTGGACGACGCGCCGCAACGCCTTCGTCCGGATCGAGCGCGACGGCGTCGCCGGCCTGGGCGAGGCCGCCCCGATCGCCCGGTATAACGAGAACGCCGAGGGCGCCGCCGTTTTCTTCGAGAGGGCCCGCCCGGTCCTCGAGCGCGACCTGTGGGAGTACTACGTCCGCTGGAACGAGATCGAGTCCCTGGCCCCGGCGGAGCACGCCGCCAAGGCGGCCCTCGACATGGCCCTTCTCGACTGGGTCGGCAAGAAGCTCGGCGTCCCGGTCTGGAAGCTCCTCGGCCTCGACAAGAGCGCGGCCCTGAAAACGACCTATTCCATCGGCATCGACGAGGTCCCGGTGATGCAGGAAAAAGTCCGCGCCTACCCGGATTTCCCTGTTTACAAGATCAAGGTCGGCACCAAGGATGACCGGAAGATCCTCGAGGGCATCCGGGCCGTCACCTCTAAACCGCTCCGGGTCGACGCCAACGAGGGCTGGAAGACGAAGGAAGAGGCCCTCGCAAACATCGATTGGATGGCAGGCATGGGGGTCGAGTACGTCGAGCAGCCCATGCCCGCCGAGATGATCCAGGACTTCGCCTGGCTCAAGGAGCGCGCCAAGCTCCCGATCTACGCCGACGAGAGCCTGATGAAGGCCCAGGACATCCCGCGCATCGCCCCCTATTTCGACGGCCTCAACATCAAGCTCATGAAGTGCGGCGGGATCCAGGAGGCCGTGCGCATGGTCGCCATGGCCCGGGCCCTGGGCCTAAAGCTGATGATCGGCTGCATGGTCGAGACGTCCCTGGCCATCTCCGCGGCGGCCGCGATTACGCCCCTGTTCGATCACGCGGACCTCGACGGCAATCTCCTTTCGGCGACGGACCCCTTCAAGGGCGTGAAAACGATCAAGGGGCAGCTGGTCCTCAACGACAAGCCGGGCCTCGGGGTCGAAGGCAGCGTCTGGTAGGCGGGCCGCTCAGGAGGTCTTGCCGACCTCGATCGAGAGCTTCTGGCCGACGAACAGGATGTCGGAGGAGAGGCCATTCGCGGCCTTGATCTTGTCGACCGTCGTCTTGAACGCCTGGGCGATCGAGAAGAGCGTGTCGCCGCCCCGGACGGTGTAGGTGATCTTTTCCCCGGCCGCGGCCGTGGCCGCCGGCGCGGAGGTCTCCGAGCCCGCCCCCCCCGGGACTCGGAGCACCTGGCCCGGATAAATGAGCGTCCGGCTCCTCAGGCTATTGAGGCGGGCCAGGCTGTCGACCGAGGTTCTGTAGCGGCGGGCGATGGCGCCCAGGTTGTCCCCGGGACGCACGGTATAGCGGTCGGTGACCACGTCGGGCGGGATGTACTGAGGCAGCGAAGCGATGCAGGCCAGGCATTTATCGCCGTACCCGGCCGGGACGCGGAGATCGTAGGCGTAGTTCGGTGTCGAGTCGTGGCGGAGCTCGGAGTTCAGGTTGACGAGCAGGGCGGGATCGAGCCCGAGGTTCTGGGACAGGGTGGCCAGCTTGACGGCCGCGTCGACCCGCGCCGTCTCGGTCTGGAGCGGCGGATCGGGGGCCGGCAGGCTGAAGCCGTACTTGGCCGGATCGCCGACGATGAGCAGGGTGGCGATGAACCGCGGCACATGCCGGGCGGTTTCGAACGGCAGGTTGGCGAAGATGTCCCAGAAGCTGTCGAAATACCCCGCCTTCTGGTAGCGGATGACCTTCTGGACCTGGGCTTCGCCGCAGTTGTAGGCGGCGATGGCCGAGGTCCAGTCGCCGAACATGTCGTGGAGCTCGATCATGTACCGGATGGCGGCCCGGGTGGCCTTGACCGGGTCCATGCGCTCGTCGACGTACTTGTCCTGCTTCAATCCGTACCGGTAGCCGGTCGAGCGGATGAACTGCCACATGCCCAGGGCTCGGGCCCGCGACAGGGCGCGGGGGCGGAAAGCGCTCTCGATGAGGGGGATCCAGGACAGTTGCTCGGGGAGATGCTCCTGGCGCAGCTCCTCGAGGATCATGCCCCGATAGAGGCCGGAGCGCTTATAAGCGTCCTCGAAGGCGGCCCGCTCGACCGTCTGGAAGGACTTGATCTCCTTCTGGACCCATTGGTTCTCGACGAGCGGGATGGAGCCGTTGACCGAGGAGGCCAGGGTCGTATGGGAGGCGGAGATCGTCTGGATGCGCTGGGCGATGAGGACGCGAAGATCGTGCTTTTCCTGCCAGAGCGCCGAATCGGCCGGGATCGACATCCGCAGGAGATAGCCGTAGGCTTCGTCGAGCTTGACGAGCGCCCCCTCCATGTCCTCCCGGTCGAGGGCCGTCTGGGCCTCTTCGACCGTGGCCAGCGCGGCGTCGAGCAGGACCGCCGGGTCCCTCTCGCCGGCGTCGGGCTTGACCGCTTGAGCCCCTGCGGCATCCTTGTCTTCGGGTTGGGCCGGCCTGGGCGCGGGCACGGCCGGCGGGGGGTTCTGGGCCCGGGGCTTGGCCGTCTCGACGGCCGCCGGCTGAGCCGCTGTCGGCTGCGGCGCGGGCTTGGGGGCCGTTTGGGCGGGTTTGGGGCCCGCTCCGCAGGCCGCGATCAGGAGGACCGTCAGGAAAAGGGCTGTACCGAGCAGAGGCGAGGTTTGATTCGACTTCATCTCAGAGGAGTTTTACCACATCAACCCAGGCAGCGTCAACGAGGAATCGCCAAAAGAGGGGCCTAGGCGGCCTTACGGTGCCAGGCCCAGGCCGAGCCGACGATCGTTTCGAGGGACGAAAGCCGGGCCGTCCATCCCAGGGCCTTCTCGGCCTTGGCCCTAGAGGCGAGGAGCGCGGCCACGTCGCCCTGCCGGCGCGGCGCGAGATCGTAGGGGACCTTCCGGCCGGTCACTTTTTCGGCCGTATGGATGACCTCGAGGACCGAATGGCCGGTCTCCGTGCCCAGGTTGATGACGTCGCCGGGCCCGCCGGCCAAAAGGGCCTTCAAGGCCAGGACGTGGGCCCGGGCCAGGTCCGTGACATGGATGTAGTCCCTGAGGGCCGTCCCGTCGGGGGTCGGGAAGTCGTCCCCGAAGACTTGAAGGCGCGGGCGCCGGCCGAGGAGGCTGAGAAGGATGTTGGGAACGAGGTGCGTTTCCGGGTCGTGGCATTCGCCCGTCGTGCCGTCGAGGGCCGCGCCGGCCGCGTTGAAGTAGCGGAGCGAGGTCGAGCGCAGGCCGTGGGCCCGCTCATAGTCGCGCAGGATGTCCTCGACCATGAGCTTGGCCCGGCCGTAGGGGTTGGCTGGCCGTGTCGGATGGCTCTCCGGGATCGGCGTCTCCTGAGGCTCGCCGTAGACCGCGGCGGTCGAGGAGAAGATGAGGGCCGGGGTCCCGGCGTCGAGCATGGCGTCGAAGAGGTTGAGGCTCGTCGTCAGATTGTGGGTGTAGTATTTCCGCGGATCGGCGTAGGATTCGCCGACCTGGATGAGCGAGGCGAAATGGAGGACGGCCCCGAAGCGGTACGCCTTGAAAACGCGGGCCAAGGCCTGGCGGTCGAGGAGATCGGCCCGGATGAGCGGAACGCGGCCCACGAGCTCGGGGCGGCCGCTCGAGAGGTTGTCGAGGACGAGGACGTCGAAACCCTCGCGGACAAGCTCCTGGACCGTGTGAGAGCCGATGTAGCCGGCGCCGCCGGCGACGAGGATGGTCATGGGGCCGTCCTTTCGATGAGGCGGCGGGCCTTGGCCAGGCCGGCGGACTTGGTCTCGAAGCCGTTGTCGAGCTGCTTCTGATAGAGCCGCTTGAGGAGGCGGCCCATCTCGGGCCCCGGGGGGACGCCCAGCTTGATGAGGTCGCGGCCCATGACGAGCGGCTTGATGGTCTCGCGGTTGACGCGGAGGTCCTCGAACTTCTTGAATAGCCAGCGGGCCTGCCGGTCGAGGCCGCGGACGATGCGGGTCCGCCGGCCGGCCCGGTCGGCCGCGTCGAGGAGGACGACGAGCTCGATCTCGCCGTCGACCTCGGCCGCCAGCCGGTTGAAGGCCTTCTTGGTGACCTCGTGGCGATTGGCCCAGAGCTCGCCGGCCCGGTGGTGGGTGCGGATGAGGACCGGCACCATGCGGCCGATGGGATAGCCGGTCCACGCCTGGACCTTGAACCGGGCCAGGGCCTTGCGGGCCGTCCTCTCGCTCTGGACGTCGTGGCCGGCGGAGGTCACGGCCATTCGGCCGCGTTTGTATTCCCAACGGGTCGTGGTCGTCTTGCCCACGTCGTGGTAGAGGGCGGCCAGGAGCAGGGCCAACCGCTTCGGGACCGGGAGGGACGAGAGCCGGGCCAAGGCCGCGGCCTGGTCGACGCTGAGCTTGATGTGGGCCCAGACCGTGTGGTGACCGAACGCGTCCTGCTCGGGATGGAAGAGCGAGTCCTGGATGACCAGAGCCAGGGCCTGGAGCTCGGGGAACCACTGCTCGAGAACGCCCAGGCGGAACATCTCCTCGAGCCCGATCGAGGGGCGCGGCGAGTGGAGGAGGAGCTTGAACATCTCATCGTTGACGCGCTCGACGCTCAGGCCGCGGAGGTCGACGGCCCGGGCCGCGGGGTAAATGGCCGGATCGACCTTGAAGCCCAGGACCGAGGCAAAGCGGGCGACCCGGATGACGCGCAGGGGATCGTCCGGGAAGGCGGCCGGGTTGGTCAGGCGCAGCCGCTTGGCCCGGATGTCCTGCCGGCCCTCGAACGGGTCGATGACAAGGCCGTCCTTGAGCCGCAGGGCCATGCTGTTGCAGCGGAAGTCGCGGCGCTCGAGGTCCTTCTCGATCGGCAGGAAGGGGTCGGCGGCGACGACGATGTCCTTGTGGCTCCTCGTCTCGGCCGCCGGGGCCCGGTCGGTCCGCGGCAGGGCGACGTCGTAGGTCCGGCCCTCGAGGGTGAACTTGATGATGCCGAAGCTCTTGCCGACGAGGTCGGCACGGCCGCGCGTCTCGAGCCGCCGGACGATCTCGTCGAGCGGGCGGCGGGCGACGAGGAGATCGACCTCGGTGGACGGGCGCTTCAGGAGGAGATCGCGGACCGAGCCGCCGACGGCATAAACGTCCCCGCCGAAGAGCCGTACGAACAGGGCCCGGTCGGGAAAGTCATACGCGAGATGGATCATTCGGCCGCCGGGAACTTCTGGAGGATCTCCTTGACCGCGTCCTTGTGGACCATGAACATCAGCGTCTTGAGCCGGATGTAGTCGTCCTGGTAGAAGAAATAGCCCTTGACCTTGCCCCACCAGGCATTCTCCCAGGAGTCCTTGATCAGGAACCAATTGCCCTGGGCGGACTCGAGATAGCCGACGCAGTGGACGGCGTGGTCGTCGGCCGAAGTGCCGCTCACGAAGCGGAGCTCCCGGCTCGACTGGTCGATGTAGGCCGAGGGGATGTCGAAGGTCGGGACCACGGCCACGTTGTCCCGGCCGAGGTAGCCGGGCTCGGTGAAATCGACGGCCAGGGTGGCCGTGTAGCCTTTGCGCAGGGAGCGAAGGAAGGCCAGCCGGAACTCGTAGAGCGGCAGGTTCAGATAGCCCGAGAAGTGGGACCAGTTGTCGGGGACCTTGTATTCGCCGCGGGCGTAGAAGGGGAGGGACATGAAGCTGAGGAACGAGACGTAATCGTCCGGCTTGAGGCCGAGCGCGGCCAGGTATTCGAGCGGCGCGAGCGAGCGGCCGTCGACGGTGATGCGGTCGGGCGGGCGTCCGAGATGGCGGTCGAGGATGGCCCGGACGCCGGCCAGCCCGGCGGCCTCGTCCCAGGCGCCCTTCCCGGCGAGCCCGCCGAGATAGGCCTTGAACTCGCGGAAAAGCGCCCGGTGATCGTGGGCGGCCGCCCCGTTCGGCAGGCCGTTGTAGTCCGTCTCGCGGACAAGGCCGTATTGCTTGATCCGGGCCAGCGCGGAGTTTGGCTCCGAGCCCTGGCCGAGGAAGGAGTTCCCCTTCTCACGGAGAAAGCGGCGGGCCTTTTCGACGTACTCCCAGTAAACGGTGTACATCTCCGAGAGCTTGACCGGGGCCTGCCCCTGGCGGCGCAGCTCGGACTCGAGGAGGGACGTGGTCGCGAACGACCAGCAGGTCCCGGTCGCGCCCTGCTCGACGGGAGGCAGATGAAAGAGCTGGGTGAATTCCAGCGGATCAGCCGGATGGGCGAAGCCCGTGAGGTCGTCGGCGAGGAAAGCCGCGTCCTTGTTCTCCGAGCCCCCCGTCGCGTAGACGGCCTTGTCGTGGCGGGGCTGCGGCCCTGCGGCCCGCCGGGGGGCCGCCCGGCCGCACGACAGGGCCGGCCCGCCGATCATGATCACGGCCAGGGCGAGCGCGGCGGACTTGAGCTTAGGCATCGTGGTCCCTCCTCCCGGGCATCCGGTCCCGGGCAAGGACCCCCATTATAGGGCCGCGGCCGCGGAACTTCAATGTCC
>CAZIQR010000019.1:3562-13076 GCA_964541055.1 uncultured Eubacteriales bacterium | reverse complement strand
CCGCGCCCTGCGGCCTCGTCCGCTACCGCTACCGCGTGCGGATCGATCAGAAGGAATATATCAATACGACGACGACCATGAGCGAGCCGCTGACCGTGCCGGCCGAGGGCCGGACGCTCGTCGCCCTCCCCGTCAAGATCACCTATGACCTGCTTCGCCAGGCGATCGGCCCGATCGAGGGCCAGGCCCTCTGCGATATCGTCGGCGAGATGTATTTCCTGACGGACAAGGGCAAGGAACAGAAGGCGCCCTTCGCCTGGAGCGGCGAGTTCCCGATCTTCAAGGACCCCGAGGTGGATTGGCTCCCGCTCGATGTCCTTGACCTGACCGTCGGCGGCGCGGACGTCGTCTTCCATCCCCGCTTTAAGAACCCGAACGGCTACGATCTCGTCGTCGACGCCATCGACTATGAGCTCTCGTTCAGCGGCCATCAGGTCCTGGCCGGGGCCCTGGCCGGGGACAAAAGCCTGCCGCAGAAGGGCGAAAAGGTCTTCGCCCTGCCCTTCCTGGTCGATTTCTTCGAGGCCGGCGACGACGTCCGGGCCGGTTTCGCCAAGGACGAGTTCCCCTGCCGCTTCACCGGCCAGATCCGGATCGCCTCGGTCTGGGGCCCGCTCGTCATCCGCTTCGATACGGCCCAGCCGCTCAGGCTGTCCAAAAAGTCACACCTGCAGTAGTTTTTATCGGAACGCTTTTCGAAGATATCTCGCAGAAATCCCCTTCGTGTATCTCCAGGGATTTCTGCCCTCCGCTCACGCCGTTCGCTGCGGTCGGAACTAGAACCAGAAGCTCAATCCGGCCGAGAACTGCCAGCCGCCGAGATCGAAGGGTTCGAAGCCCTCGAACAAGTCGTGGAGATGGGCCTTGGCCCCGCCGTGATAGCGCGCCTCGGCATCGATCGTGACCCGGTAGCCGACCGGCACCTGGAAGCCGCCGAAGGCTTGCCAGCCGAAGGACGTGCCGCTCTCGTGGCTGGCGACCGGCACCACCGGGTAGATATCCACGTCGCCGAGATCGGGATCGGTATAGATGTAGGGGTCGGAGAAATCGACCATGTCGCCGAACATCCGGACGCTCCAGAAGACCAGGCTGGCGCCGCCGCCGACATAGGGGACGATCCTGGCTTTGCGCCCCATCGGCAGGAACTTGACCGAGGCCTGGAGCGGGGTGATGCCGACCTTGAAGGAATGGACGATGTCGTTGCCGAGGTAGAATTCATAGGGGAAGGCGAAATCGCCCTCGTCCAGAGTGTTCACGACCCAGTCGTTGTAGAAGCCGACCTGGCTCCGGTTGTAGAAGTCGAGGCCTAGGTCCAGGCTGACATACTTGTTGACGAAGAAATCATAGCTGACGCCGAGGATGCCGCCGTTGTAATCCTTCGGCAGGAAACTCATCTGGTCGAGCTCGATCGTCCAGAGGCCGTCGGGGTGCTGGCCAAGATAAGAGCTGGTCACGGCCTTGGGAAGGAAAAAGCCGAGACGGATCTGGAGCTGGTCCGCGAAGGACAGGGCGGGGACAAGCAGGATCAGGGCCGCCGCCAGAGCTAGCATCTTTTTCATGTCATTCCTCCTCTTCACCCGGCATTATAGCAAAAAATATGCCAGCCCGTTCCAGGGCAATGACGGCCGGCCGTCCTGGGGGGATGTGGCCAAAATAGGTCAGGTGTCCTACTACCCGAAGCGACCGAAGGGAGCGGAGGCCCAGAGGCGCAGCGGAGAAACACGAAGCTGCGCCTCTGGTAAATATCTGAAAAAATTTCTTATCGGAGGATCTTCCGGCAGGATCGCCCGCCTCGCCGTTTGACTTTTGGACATGGCCCGGCTACCATCGCCGTCGAAGAGGGCGGAATTGATCAAGACCAGGATCGTTTCGATCGAGCCGGAAGCCGCCGAGCTCGCGGCGGCCGGGGACGTGGCCAGGGCCCTTCTCGAAGGAGGCGTGGCCGCCTATCCCACGGAGACGTTCTATGCCCTGGGCTCGGCCGCGTTTTCCAGGCCGGCCGTGCACAAGATTTACCGCCTGAAAGAACGGGACGCGTCGAAACCCCTGCCGTTCATCGTTGCCGACATGGACATGCTCGGCGGCCTCGTCTCGGAGCTGCCTCCGGGCTTTGCGGCCCTGGCCGCGGAATTCTGGCCGGGCCCGCTGACCCTGGTCCTGCCGGCGGCGTCCCGGCTGCCCGAGCATGTCCTGGGCCCGGGAAGGACGATCGCCGTGCGCCTCCCGCCGCTCGCCTGGCTGCGGGGCCTCGTCCGGGATCTCGGCGAGCCGCTGACGGCGACCAGCGCCAACCTCGCCGGCGGCCGGGAGCTGGCCGACCCGGCCGAGGTCCGGGCGCTTTTCGAGGGCCGGGTGGAGATCGTCGTGGACGGCGGGCCGGCGCCCGGCGGCCAGCCTTCGACGATCGTCGACCTCAGCGGCGAGAAACCGCGGGTCTTGCGCGAAGGACGGATCCCGGCCGCGCGGATCGAGGCGGTTCTGCGCGGCTCTACTTGACGAGGGCCCCGGCCGCGATCTCGCGGTCGAAGAAGGGGATGATCGCTTTGTTGTCCGGGGTGATCGCGGCGAGAAGCATGGCCTGCGACTCGATGCCGCGGATGACCGCCGGCTTCAGGTTGACGATGACGATGAGCTTCTTGCCGACGAGCTCCTCGGGCGCGTAGGTTTCCGCGACCCCCGCCACCATCTGCCGCTGCTCCGCGCCGAGGTCGACCTTGAGCTTGAGGATCTTGGTCGCGCCCGGGACGCGCTCGGCCTCGAGGATCTGGGCTACGCGGAGGTCCATTTTCCGGAATTCGTCGTAGGTGATCTGGTCCATGGCCATCACTCCCTTCATGGTCGGTGCGGCGGGCGGGGCGGCCGGAGAGGCCGGCGCCGGGTCTTTGCTCTCCTCGCCCAGGAAATCCTTCAGGGCCACCCGCGGGAAGAGGGCGAGCGGCATCCCGACCTTGCGGCCGGGGCCGAAACCGCCGAAATCGATCGCTTCCCAGCGGACGTCAGCGGGCTTGGCGGGCTCCCCCAGGAACCCCCAGACCTTTTCCATCGAGCGGGGCATGACCGGGAAGGCGAGGTAGCTCGCGCCGCGGATGGCTGCGGCGGCCTGCAGCAGCACGCGGGCCAGGCGCCGGCGCCGGGCCGGGTCCTTGGCCATGATCCACGGCTCGTTCTCGGCCAGGTACTTATTGACCCGCCCGATGTAGGCCCAGATCTCCTCGAGGGCCCTGTTAAGGGCGCAGCTGTCGTAGAGACCGTAAACGCGGGCCTTGAGATCGTCGAAGTCCGTCCGGATCGCGGCGTCCGCGGCCGTCTCGGCCTCGGGGTCCTCGATCGCGCCTCCGAAGTAATTGCCGATCATCGTGAGGGTCCGCTGGACGAGGTTGCCGAAGTCGTTGGCGAGGTCCGAGTTGACCCGGTGGAGGAACCCCTCATGGGAGAAGTTGCCGTCCTGGCCGATGGGGATCTCCCGGAGCAGGAAGTAGCGCAGGGGGTCCGGGCCGAAGACGTTCAGCAGCACGTGCGGGTCGAGGACGTTGCCCTTCGACTTGGACATCTTGGTGTCGTCCTTGAGCCACCAGCCGTGCCCGAAGACGGCGCGCGGCAGGGGCAGGCCCGAGGCCATCAGAAAAGCCGGCCAGTAGACGGCGTGGAAGCGCAGGATGTCCTTGCCCACAAGATGGACGTCGGCCGGCCAGAACGTCTCGTAGCGCGGCATGTTCCAATCGTAGCCGATGGCCGTGACGTAGTTGTGGAGGGCGTCGAACCAGACGTAGATCGTGTGCTTCGGGTCGCCCGGGACGGGGATGCCCCACTTCACGGTCGTCCGGGTGATGCTGAGGTCCTTGAGGCCGCCGCGGACGAAGCTCGCGACCTCGTTGAGGCGGCTCTGCGGCCGGACGAACTCGGGATGGGCCTCATAGTGCGCCAGGAGCCGCTCCTCGTAGGCCGAGAGGCGGAAGAAGTAGGTCTCCTCCGAAACGAGCGAGGCCTTTTTGCCGCAGTCGGGGCAGGTCTTGCCGCCATCGGGCTCGAGCGGCACGTCCTCGGGCAGGAAATTCTCGTCGGACACGCAGTACCAGCCCTTGTATTCGCCCTTGTAGATGTCCCCCTTGTCGAGGAGGACCTGGAAGAGCTTCTGGACCCCCTTCTCGTGGAACTCCATGGAGGTCCGGACGAAGAAATCGTACTGGATGTCGAGGGCCTTCCACAGGTCCATGGCCCGGCCGACGACCGCGTCCGCCAGGGCCAGGGGGGTCATCCCTTTCTCCGCCGCGGCCTTCTCGATCTTCTGGCCGTGCTCGTCGGTCCCGGTCAGGAAGAAAACGTCCTTGCCCGCGAGCTTCTGGAAGCGGGCCAGGGTGTCGGCGATGATCGTCGTGTAGGCGTGCCCGATGTGGGGCACGTCGTTGACGTAGTAGATCGGCGTCGTGACGTAGAACGTCTTTTTAGAATTCTTGGACATGGCTGGGTCCTCCCCGGATGAGCATCATGGCCTCGGCCCGCGTCGCCGGGTTCTTCCGGAACGAGCCGCGGACGGCCGAGGTCACCGTGATCGACTTGGGCTTTTTCGCCCCGCGCATGGACATGCACATGTGCTCGGCCTCGATCACGACCATGACGCCCAGGGGCTTCAGGTGCGTGTCGAGCAGGTCGGCGATCTGTTTCGTCAACCGCTCCTGCACCTGGAGCCGCCGGGACAGGGCCTCCACCACCCGGGCGATCTTGCTCAGGCCGACGATGCGCCCGGATTTCGGAATATAGGCCACGTGGGCCACTCCCGCGAAGGGGAGGAGATGGTGCTCGCACATCGAATAGAGGGGGATGTTCTTGATAAGGACCATTTCGTCATGCTTCTCGTCCTCGATGACGCGCAGGTTCCGCGTCGCCTCCCGCTCCGTGCCGCCGAGGATCTCGGTCAGCATGCGGGCCACCCGGCGCGGCGTCGCCCGGATGCCGGGACGGCGGATGTCCTCGCCGACGCCCTCGAGGATGAGGCTGACGCCCTTTTCGATCTTCTTGGTATCCATCGTCGTCCTTCCGCCCGCCGCGGTCAGCGCGCCTTCCGAAAAGCGCAGACGGCCCGGTGGGCGATCTCCTTGAGCGGTGTCCCCGTCGTCCGGGCCGCCTGGACGAGGTCTTCGAATTCGGGCTGGACGTTGAGCGTCCGGCCGCCGCGTCCGGCCAGCTTGACGCCGATCGTCTGGCCGTCGACCTTGACGCTCTCGAACGAGCGGTCGAGGACGCGCCGGCCGACGGGGAAATAGCGGATGCCGATCGACGTCGTTTCCCGGAAGACGGCCTCGACGAGGGCGTCCATGCGGCCGGCCTCGACGAGGAGGGTGAGCTTCGTCCCCAACCTGTTCTTTTTCATGACGACGGGGGAGAGGGTGGCGTCGAGGGCCCCCTCTTCGAACGCCTGCTCGAGAAAGTGGGCCAGGAGCTGAGGCGAGGCGTCGTCGACCGTGGCCTCGACGATATAGACGCTCTTCCCGGCGTCGAACGGGGCCGCGTCGCCGTAATAGACCCTCAGGATGTTCGGGATCTCCGGGAATTCCTTGGCCCCGGCGCCGCAGCCGATCCGGTCGTAGACGAGCTCCGGGAGCCGGGCCGTCGTCCTGGCCAGGGCCGAGACGATGGCCGCGCCGGTCGGGGTGACGAGCTCCGATTCGACCCAGGCGGAGTAGACCGGAGCCGTTTTCAGGAGCTCGGCCACGGCCGGGGGCGGGACCGCGAGACGGCCGTGGGAGGTCTGGACCCAGCCGGAGCCGACGTTGAGGGGCGAGCAGTGAACATCGGCGACGCCGAGCTCCTCGAGGAGGAAGGCCGTGCCGGCGATGTCGACCAGGGCGTCGTCGGCCCCCGCCTCGTGAAGGTGGGCCCCCGCGAACTTGCGGCCGTGGACCTTGGCCTCGGCTTCGAACAGCCGCTTGAAGACGGCCAGGGCCCGGCCCTTGACGGCGGGAGCGAGGCGGCTCTTGGCGATGATCCGCTCGACGTCGGCGAAGGTCCGCCCGACGTGCGCGTGCCGCTTGATCTCGACGTCCACCTTGAGGGCGGCGAAGCCGCCGCGGCGGACGCGTCGCACGGCGATCTCGACGGGGAGGCGCAGACCGGCCATCTTCTCTTTAAAGAGGGCGGGATCGACGCCCAGGTCGAGGAGGGCGCCGAGGCACATATCGCCGCTAACCCCCGAGGAGGCATCGAGATAGACGTATTTCATAGCCCATCAAGGATATCGTTTTCACCCGGAAAATGCAAAGAGCGGCCACCCGGCCGCGCTTGACCCGTCCCTCGGAAAAAGGTATATGGAGGCGAGGAGGAGCCATGGCCGGGACGAACAAGACCCCGCCGCCGCATGCCGCGATCGGCATCCTCGGCGGCACCGGGCTTTACGAGATCGAAGGGCTCAGGGCCAAGCGCGAGGTCCGCGTCCGCACGCCGTTCGGCTCTCCCTCCTGCGCCTACGTCATCGGGACCCTCGAAGGCTGCCGCGTGGCCTTCTTGGCCAGGCACGGGCGGGGTCATCGGTTCCTCCCGGCCGAGGTCAACTACCGGGCCAACATCTACGGCTTCAAGGCGCTCGGCGTCGAGCGGATCATCTCCGTCAATTCCGTCGGCTCGCTCCGCGAGGAGATCCGGCCGCGCGACATCGTCCTGCCCGACCAGTTCTTCGACCGGACCCGCCGGCCGAATACGTTCTTCGGCGGCGGCATCGTGGCCCATGTCGGGCTGGCCCAGCCGGTCTGTGCCGAGCTGGCAAGAGTCCTTCATGAGGCTGCCGTGGGGCTGGGCCTGAGGTCCCATTTTGGCGGGGCCTCTATCTGCATCGACGGGCCGGCCTTCTCCACCAAGGCCGAATCCAAGGCCTATCGTGCCTGGGGCGGCGACGTCATCGGCATGACCGCGGCGACCGAGGCCAAGCTCTGCCGCGAGGCCGAGATCTGCTATGCCACTCTGAGCCTGGCCACGGACTACGATGTCTGGCACGAGACGGAAGAGCCGGTCACAGTCGAGCTTGTGCTCCAGAACCTGTCCGCGAACATCGCCAACGCCCGCGAGATCATCCGGAAGGCCCTGCCGGCGCTCGCCAGGCACCGGGGTTCGGGCTGCGACTGCGGCTCGGCCCTCAAGAACGCGATCGTGACCAGCCCGAAGGCCATCCCGCCCGTGACGAGGAAGAAGCTGAAACTCCTCGTCGGCAAGTATCTCGGCTGAGGACAGGGGGAGAGGAGCATGAGCCTGGTCATTGTCGGGTCGGTCGCCTTCGACACCATCCGGACGCCCTGGGGCGACCGGGAGAAGATCGTCGGCGGCTCCGGGACCTACTGTTCGCTCGCCGCGAGCTATTTCACCCGGCCGCGCATCGTCGGCGTCGTCGGCCGCGATTTCCCCCGAAAGACCCTGGCCCTGCTCCGGTCCCGGGGCGTCGACCTGGCCGGGCTCAAGATCAAAGCCGGCAAGACCTTCCATTGGGAAGGGCAGTACGAGGAAGACCCCAACCGCCGGACGACCCTCAAGACCGAGCTCAACGTCTTCGCCGACTTCCGTCCCGAGATCCCGGCTGCCTACCGGAACTCGCGCATCGTCTATCTGGCTAACCTGAATCCGGAGCACCACGAATTCGTCCTGGGCCAGTTCCGCAAGCCGGCCGTGGTCGCCATGGACACGATCCGACTCTGGATCGACACGAAACGGGAGGCGCTGCTGCGGGAGATCGGCCGGGCCGGCATCTTCTTCGCCAACGATGAAGAAGCCCGGCTGATCAGCGGCGAGGCGAACCTCATCAGCGCCGGCAAGGCCCTGATCGGCATGGGCCCGTCTCTCGTGCTGCTCAAGAAGGGCGAGCACGGGGCGCTCGTCTTCGGCCGCGATTTCGTCTTCGGCGTCCTGGCCCATCCCTGCGAGCACGTCATCGATCCGACCGGGGCAGGGGACAGCTTTGCCGGCGGCTTCCTGGGATACCTCGACAGGACCCCCGGGCTCTCGACCCGCGACGTCCGCCGGGCCGCGGTCTACGGCAGCGTCATGGCCTCGTTCGCCATCGAGGATTTCGGCATCGGGCGGTTCCTCGCCCTAGACCGGGACCTGGTCGAGGCCCGGTTCCGGCAGTTCCGCCGGCTCACGGCATTTTGAGACGAGTCCCGGTCCCGGCCGCCCGGGTCCGGTCACGGAGGATGCGCATGGCCGACATCAAGCCCCCGATGGAACCGTTCCGCATCAAGACGGTCGAGCCCATCCGTCCCACCCCGCGACGCGAGCGGGAGGCCCTGCTCAAGCAGGCCGGGCTCAACCCCTTCGGCATCCCGGCCGAGAAGGTCATGATCGACCTCCTGACCGACTCCGGCACGTCGGCCATGAGCGACGACCAGTGGGCCGGCCTTGTGACGGGCGACGAATCCTATGCCGGCGCCCGGAACTTCTTCCATCTCGAGGAGTCCGTGCGCTCGATCTTCGGCTTCCGCCACGTCATCCCGACCCATCAGGGCCGGGCCGCCGAGCGGGTCCTCTTCGGGGCCATCCTGAAAAAGGGCGACAGCGTCCCCAACAACATCCATTTCGACACGACCCGGGCCAACATCGAGGTCCTCGAGGCCAAGGCCGAGGACCTGGCCGGCGCGGTCGCTTACGATCCCGACGCCGACCTGCCCTTCAAAGGTGACATGGACCCGGCCAAGCTGAAGAAGTGCATCGAGAAGCGGGGCAAGGACCGGGTGCCGCTTGTCATGCTGACCGTGACCAACAACAGCGGCGGCGGCCAGCCGGTCTCCCTAAAGAACATCAAGGAGACGAGCGAAGTCTGCGCCCATTACGGCATCCCGTTCTTCTTCGACGCCTGCCGCTTCGCCGAGAACGCCTGGTTCATCAAGCAGCGCGAGAAGGGCTACGGCAAGAAGAGCGTCCTCGAGATCGCCCAGGAGATGTTCTCTTATGCCGACGGGGCGACCATGAGCGGCAAGAAGGACGCGCTCGTCAACATCGGCGGCTTCGTCACCCTCGACGACGACGGCCTGGCGGAGCGGATCAAGAACATCCTCATCATCAGCGAGGGCTTCCCGACCTACGGCGGCCTCGCCGGCCGCGATCTCGAGGCCATGGCCCGCGGCCTCCGGGAGGCCCTGGACGAAGATTACCTTGAGCACCGCACGGCCCAGGTCGCCTATCTCGGCGGCCTGCTCGCCGCCGCGGGCGTCCCGGTCTTCAGGCCCTTCGGGGGGCACGCCGTTTACGTCCTGGCCGACCGGTTCCTGCCCCACATCCCCCGGGCCCAGTATCCCGGCTGGGCCCTGACCGTGGCCCTTTACCGCGAATCCGGCATCCGGGCCGTCGAGATCGGGGGGGTCATGTTCGGGCAGAAGACGGGCCAGGGCAAGGAAGAGAAATTCCCCGCGCTCGAGCTCGTCCGGCTGGCCATCCCGCGCCGCGTCTACACGGCCTCCCACATGCGGTACGTGGCCGAATCATTGATCGATCTCTACAAGAACCGCGACAAGGTCAAAGGGCTGCGGATCGTGCGGGA
>CAZIQR010000019.1:0-3462 GCA_964541055.1 uncultured Eubacteriales bacterium | reverse complement strand
GGCTCGGCGTTGAGGTCGAGGCTGCCGATGCCGGCGTCGATGTCGACTTCGATCGTGACCGGGCTCTTGCCGTAGGCGTCGTTGACATAAACGCCCTTGGACTGCTTCGTCAGGCCGCGCGGATTGACCGAGCCCAGCCCCCCGTCGACCTTGACCCGGACCCCGACCTCGTACGGCAGGGCCAGCTTGGCGCTGCCGACGCCGCCGTCGATCTTGACCAGGAAGCCCGCGGCGTGGGGGCCGCGGAGGTCGAGGTCGACCTCGCCGACCCCCATGTCGATCTCGACCTTCGTGAGGTTGAGGTCGCGGAGATCGAGCTCGCTGTGTCCGGCCCCGAGATTGATGTCGAGGTCGAGGGGAAGGGCCCGGCCGAGCGTCAGGTCCCAGCGGTTCTTGGTGGGGCCGAAGTTGATGCTGTGACGGCGCCCATGGCGGACATCGAGGATGCCCTTGCCGCCGACGACCCGATAAAGGACCTCGGGCCGGAGGCGCTCCCGGTTGAATTCGAAAGAGGCCTCGAGGAGGTTGGCCTGTTCAGCCGAGTTCAGCCTCAGCTCTCCCGCCCCCATCTCGAGCCGGACCTCCGCCTTCGCCGCCCCCTCCGGGGCCACGGAGCGGGTCTCCGTCGTGACGTAGCCTCGGTTGTCATCGCAGGCCGCGCCCAGACCGAGAAGAAGAAGGATCGCGCCCGCTATCTGGATTCTTTTCAAGGACATGATCGGACCTCCTCGAGAAAATCGGCTCTGTCCGGATATACGAAAACGGCCCTCGCCAGGTTCCGTCTCAGGGGGTCTTGATCTTTCTCGCCGGGAGGTCCTGCCCGCCCTGATGGAGAACGAGCCCCGTCGCCCGGCCCGAGGCATCCAGGGTGAAATCGACCTGGGCGTCGACGACCTTAAGGAAGAATCGGGTCTCGGACTCGGGGAAGAGCTCGACCTCGGGCTGGCCGGTGGCATGGGAGATGAGCTTGTCGCCGCGCCGGAGGATGGTGATCGTGAAATTCGGGGCCAGCTCATATTCGCCGGCCAGCCGGTCGAAGAGCGCGGCTTCGATCTTGACCGCCTGGCGCTCCTGGGGCAGCGGCTTGTCCGTCTTGGCGAAGATCTGGGCCGGTCCGATGCGGGACTGAATGCGCAGGCCCGTGACCGGGCCGCCGCTGCTGCTGACGAACGTGAACCGGGCCGGGTTGTCCCTGAGGAAGAACTCGGTCGCGGAGGCCGGATAGAGCTCGTTCTTGGCCCCGCCCTTACTCTGGGCGAAGAGCTTGGCCCCCGACCGGCTGAAATAATATTCGTCCTGGCGCTCGTTCACATAGACGCCGGCGATCCCGTCCAGGTCCTTGGCCGTGACGCTGACGACCTTTCGTTCCGGCTCGGTCAAGCCCAAGGCGAGCCAGGCGATCTTGACCGCGCGCGGCTCGGGATCTCGGCCGGCGATGGCGCTGTTGGTCAAGATGGCGATGAAGAGATGGTCATCGGGGAAGGTCATCTCATAGGTCGTGAAGCCGTTGATGCCGCCGCCGTGTTCGATCGAGCGGTGCCCGCCGACCTCGGCGACGAACCAACCGTAGCCGTAACCGGTCGATTCGCCGTTCACCAGCTTGAACGGCGTGAGGGCCTTGTCGAGCCAGGCCTTGCCGACGACCTTGCCGGCGAACACGGCCTCACTCCACCGGGCCAGGTCGTCGACGGTCGAGAGGAGGGAGCCGGCGGCATAGGGCTGCGTCATGCTCAGATAGGAGGCGTTGACAAAGCCGCTTTCGCCCTCCTCATAGCCGGGGATGCGCCGGGGGATGATGCGCTCGGTGCTGCCGTAATACGAGCTCGACATGCCCAGAGGCTTGAAAATGCGCTCGTCGACGAACTGCTCATAGGTCTTGCCCGAGACCTTCTCGATGATGGCCCCAAGCAGGACGAAGCCGGAATTGTTGTAGGACCAGCTCCGGCCCGGCTCGAACTGCATCGGCTTGTCCTTGAAAAGGTCCACGAGCTCCTTGGGCGTCATGTCTTTGCGCCAGAGCGGCAGCCATTCGGGCATGTCCGTGTAGCTTTGGATGCCCGAGGTGTGGGTCAGGAGGTGCTCGACGGTGATCCGCTTCCCCTGGGTCGGATAGTCCGGCAGGAACTTGGTGATCTCATCCTGGAGGCTGAGCTTCCCTTCCTGGGCGAGTGAAAGGATCGAGACGGCCGTGAACTGCTTGGTGATGGACCCCAGCCGGAAGACCATGTCGGGCGCGACCGGGACGCCGAGCTCGAGGTCGGCCATGCCGTAGCCTTTGCGGATGATCGTCCGGCCGTCTTTCTGAACGATGATGGCGGCGCCGGGCTGGCCGGGCTTGTAGACCGCGGACATGACGGCGTCGATCTTGGCGGCCAGGGGGTCGTCCGGACCGGCGGCGCGGGCCTGGGTGAGCGGGACAAGGACCGTGAGAGCGGCGAGCAGGAGCACGGGCGTTGATCGGAGCTTCGACATGGTCGATGAACCTCCTCCGAAATATGGGACAGGATATGACATTACGGCCCGCCGGAGCAAATGGTTCCCGGGCCGGGGCCGGCCAGGGTGCGTCGGCCGGCCATGGCCGCAACCGGCCTAGCGCCCATGACCGTTCTTGGCATAAGCGCTGATGTCGAGGAAGCCGTGGCCGCTCAGGTTGAACAGGATCGTCCGCGGCCGGCCCTCACCCTTGGCCGCCAGGGCCTCGTCGACGGCCACGGAGATCGCGTGGGACGACTCCGGGGCGGGCAGGATGCCTTCCGTCTTCATGAACAGGACCGCCCGCTCGAAAACGGTCTTTTCGCCGACCGCCCGGGCTTCGACGGTCCCCATGCCCACGAGATGGCTGACGAGCGGGGCCATGCCGTGGTAGCGCAGGCCGCCCGCATGAAGCGGCGGCGGGACGAAGTCCATGCCCAGCGTGTACATGTAGAGGAGCGGGGTCATGCCGACGCTGTCGCCGAAATCGTAGCGGAGCGTGCCGCGCGTCAGGGACGGGCAGGCCTCGGGCTCGACGGCGATGAAACGGGTCTTCCGGCCGTCCTTCAGGCTATGGCGGATGAAGGGGAAGGCCAGGCCGGCGAAGTTTGAGCCGCCGCCGACGCACCCGATGACCGTGTCGGGGACGGCGTCGAGCTCTTCCATCTGTTTCTCGGCCTCGAGGCCGATGACCGTCTGGTGCATGAGCACGCTGTCGAGGACCGAGCCGAGGGAATATTTCACGCCCGGGTTCTTGACGGTCACCTCGACGGCCTCGGAAATGGCGATGCCCAGGCTGCCGGGGTGGTCCGGGTCCTGATCGTAGAACCGGCGTCCGGCGTCGGTCGTCGGGCTGGGGCTTTCGAGGACGCTGCCGCCGAACATCTCGATCATCACCCGCCGGCCGGGTTTCTGGCGGAAGCTCGAGCGGACCATGAAGACGCGGGTCTCGATGCCGAAGCGCGAGCCGGCGTAGGCGAGGGCCGAGCC
>CAZIQR010000018.1:0-26284 GCA_964541055.1 uncultured Eubacteriales bacterium | reverse complement strand
TTCCGGCCGACCATGGACATGGAGCGGTTCGAGGCCCTCGTCGCCGAAGCCCTGGACGAGATCCCGGCCAAGTTCCGCAAGCTCATCGATAATGTCAACGTCCAGGTCGAGGAGGACAGCCCGCCGGGGATGAACCTGCTCGGCCTCTATCACGGCGTCCCCTACCCCCACCGGAGCCCGGCCACCTACGGCAATTACCCGCCCGACGTCATCACCATCTACAAACGGCCGATCGAGTCGATCTCTCGGACCGACGAGGACATCAAGGACCAGGTCCGCATAACGGTCCTCCATGAGGTTGGCCACTACTTCGGGCTGAGCGAAGCCGAATTGCGGGAGATCGAGCGGGCCATCCGCGAACAGAGCAAAGGAGAGGGATCTTGAACAAGCCGCTCGAGGGTCTCTACGTCGCGTTGGCCACCCCGTTCGTCGGCGAGGAGATCGCTCCCGACAAGCTCCGCGAGAACGTCCGCCGCCTCAACGGGACCGCGGTTAACGGATATCTCGTCCTCGGCTCGACCGGGGAAAGCGTCTCTCTGACCGACGAGGAGTCGCTCGAGCTTGTCCGGACCGTCATCGAAGAGGCGGCCCCGGATAAGAAGATCCTGGTCGGGACGGCCCGGGAGTCGACCAAGGCGACGATCGATTTCACGGAGAGCCTTCCGGTGCGGGGCGTTTCCGCGGTGCTTGTCCGGCCCCCTTCCTATTTCAAGTCGAAAATGACCCACGAGGCCCTCAAGGCCCACTACATGGCCGTGGCCGAGGCCAGCCGCTACCCGGTCCTCGTCTACAACATGCCTCAGAATACGGGCATCTTCCTCGAGCCGCGCCTCGTCCTCGAGATCGCCGCCCACCCGAACATCGCCGGGCTCAAGGAGAGCGGCGGCAGCCTGGCCTGTCTGGCCGAGGTCGTCCGCGAGGTCCATGCCGGCTTCCATTACTTCCTGGGCGCGGGGTCCGTCGTCTACCCCGGTCTCGAGATGGGGGCTTGCGGCGCCATCCTGGCCGTGGCCAACGCCGTGCCGGAGATGTGCGCCGATCTCTTCCGGCTGTTCAAGGAAGGCCGGAAGGACGACGCCCGGAATCTCCAGCTCGACATCGTGCCTCTCAACAAGACCCTGGTCGAGGTCTACGGCATCGCCGGGCTGAAGTATGCCCAGGACCTGCGCGGCTTTTACGGCGGGCCGACCCGCCGGCCGCTTCTGCCCGTCGATACGAAGGGCCGGGCCGAGATCGCGGCCGTGCTCAAGAAGGCGGGATTTTGACCGTGCACCCAGCTCCGACATCACTCTCCCTGCGTGTCCCGAACCGCCGGCTCCGGCGAGGTTGACTGCGCACAAGGGACCGACCCGTTACCGCTGCTACCTTCCGGTCCTGACGGGGTTGGCAGGCAGCCCTTCGCGAAGGACCCCGGCCCTCAACGCCACGTGTCCGGGCACTGGCCAGAAAGAGGGAAGCCTCGGCTGGGAATTCGACCCCACTGGAGCGGATTGTGGGTCACAGGGCACCGCTAACTCCCCGTCTAGCACGGCCGGCCCTATTATACATTTTTGCCCCGATTGGGGTAAAATGGACTTTAGACCTGAGGAGAAAAGACATGTTATTCGGTGATCCGACGTTCCTTCTCGTCATCCCGGCCCTCATCCTGGCCCTCTATGCCCAGAGCCGGGTCAAGGGGGCCTATCGGAAATATGGCCAAGTCCTGGCGTCGTCGCGCCTGACCGGGGCCCAGGCCGCCTATCAGCTGCTCCAGACCGCCGGCGCGAGCGACGTCCAGATCGAGAAAACCCCCGGCGACCTGACCGACCACTACGACCCCCGGAAGAAGGTCCTGCGGCTCTCCCAGGGCGTCCATGACAGCTCCTCGATCGCCGCCCTCGGCATCGCCGCCCACGAGACGGGGCACGCCATCCAGCACCACAACCATTACCAGCCCATGGCCCTGCGTTCGCTCATCTACCCGGTCGCGAGCATCGGCTCGACCCTCGCCTTCCCCATCTTTTTCGCCGGCTTCATCTTCAGCCGGGGCCCGAACGTCCTCATGGACATCGGCATCCTGCTCTTCACGGGCGCCGTGGCCTTCTCGGTCGTGACCCTGCCCGTGGAGTTCGACGCCTCCAAACGGGCCCTTGTCCTGCTGGAGGAGCGCCGCTTCCTGACGCCCGACGAAATGGCCGGCGCCCGCAAGGTCTTGAACGCCGCCGCCCTGACCTATGTCGCCGCGACGGCCATGGCCGCCGTCCAGCTCCTCCGGATGTTCATCCTTCGCTCGTCCCGCGATTAGCGATCGTCCCGAAAAAAGCCGATTGATATCGGCCCTCTCCCCTGCTATGCTTCGCCCTTCGAGCGCAGGGAACGTTTCGCCGTGAACGGAGGAGAGATGGATCAGAAGCAGACCGGCCGGCGGCAATTCCTCAAAGTTTCGGCCCTCGGCGCGCTCGGCGCCGGGCTGGCGGGCGGAAACCTTTTATCCGCTCGGCAAAGCCAGGCCTCGTTACCTGCCAAACCCGCCGCGGCGGACGACGCCTCGAAGATCAAGGAGTATCGCCCCCTCGGCCGCACCGGCTTCAAGGTCTCCGATATCTCCTGCGGCTTCATCATGGACGAGGGGGTCATCCGGGCCGCCTACGAGTCCGGCATGAACTATTTCGATACCGCCGAGGAATACCCGGGCCACCACCGCGTCCTGGCCAAGGTCATCCCCTTCATGGACCGCAAGAAGGTCTTCATCACGACCAAGCTCGAGGCCACCCCGGGCGAGACCAAGGAAGGCTTCCTCAAGCGGGCCCGCAAATCCTTGGCCGATCTCCAGACCGACTACGTCGATTGCCTGATGATGCATTGCCCCGAGAAAGCCGTGACCGTCAAGGACGAGGCCTTTCACGCGGCCATGGCCGAGCTCAAGGCCGACGGCCGGGTCCGGCACGTCGGCATCTCCCAGCACGGCACGTTCTGGTTCCGCGATCCCGAAGAGACGATGGAGAAGATCCTCCTGGCCGCCGCCGACGACGGCCGCTTTGACGTCTTCCTCATGGCCTACAACTTCCTCCGTCGCGACAACTCCGAGAAAGTCCTCGCGGCCTGCCGGGAGAAAAAGATCGGCGTCGCCCTCATGAAGACCGCGCCGATCGCCATTTACTACACGCTCAAGGCGCGAGTCGAGAAGCTCGAGGCCGACAAGAAGGAGATCGACCCGCTCTACGTCGACGGCCTCAAGCGCTACAAGGAGAAGTTCGAGGCCGCCCAGGAGTTCATCAGGGCTCACGACCTCAAGAACCCCGACGAGATCCGCGACGCGGCCATCCGCTACGTCCTCGGCAACCCGGATGTCTCCACGGCCTGCTGCCAGACCCAGACCTATGACGCGCTCAACGCCGTCCTGCGCCTTTCTGGCACGCGGCTGGGCCCGGCCGAGCAGGCCAAGCTCGAAGCCTATGGCGAAGGCTGCGGGACCCTCTACTGCCGCCACGCGTGCGGCGTCTGCGAGACGAGCTGCCCGAACGGCGTCCCGGTCAACACCATCCTCCGCTACCAGCAATATTTCGCTGGCCAGCGGCGCGAGAAGGAGGCCATGGGCTATTACGCCGCGATCCCGGGCGCGCGGGCCGACGCCTGCCGCGGCTGCTCCGCGCCCTGCGAAGCCGCCTGTCCCTACGGCGTTCCTGTCCAGGGCATGCTGCTCGTCGCCCACGACACGCTTTCGATGCCCTAAGCCGCGCCGGTCGCGCCTTGACAGCCCCCCCCTCGGGTGGTAGATAGACCTCTTTGATCTTCCTCAGGAGGTCGCCCGTGAAAAGATCCCTCGTCAGGACATCGATCCTTCTCGCCCTGGCGGCGCTCGTGTTCGCCGCCGGAACGCTCGCCGCCCAGACCCCGCCCGAGAAATACCTCGGCTTCAAGGTCGGCGAGGACCGCAAGCTCGCCGATTACGCCCAGATCAAGGGCTATTTCGAGAAGCTGGCCCAGGAATCGAACAAGATCAAGCTGTTCACGATCGGCGAATCCGTTCTCAAGAAGCCGATGATCATGGCCGCTATCTCCACGCCCGAGAACCTGGCCAAGATCGACCGCTGGAAGGAGATCACTCACAAGCTCCGCGACCCCCGCGCGACCTCCGTCGAGGAGGCCCGCAAGCTGGCCAAGGAAGGCAAGGTCTTCGTCCTGATCACCTGCTCCCTCCATGCGACCGAGATCGCCGCCTCCCAGATGTCGATGGAGCTCGCCTATGACCTCGTCACGGGCAAGACCTTCATCGACGCCGGCAGGGTCCTCAACGACGTCGTCTTCCTCCTCGTCCCGACCCACAACCCCGACGGCAATCAGATGGTCGTCGACTGGTACAAGAAGTACGTCGGAACGCAGTACGAGGGCGGCAACATGCCCTGGCTCTATCACGTCTACGCCGGCCACGACAACAACCGCGATTGGTATATGTTCAACCTGCCCGAGACCCGGGCCGTGACCAAGGTCCTCTACGAGGATTGGCTGCCCCAGATCCACCTCGACGAGCACCAGCAGGGCTCGAACGGCGCCCGCCTCTTCGTCCCGCCGTTCATGGACCCGCCCCTGCCGAACATCCAGCCCACGGTCTGGCGCGGCGTCAACCTCATCGGCACCGAGATGAGCTTCGACCTCCAGAAGCACGGCATGAGCGGCATCGTCAACGGACGCTCCTACACGGCCTGGTGGATCGGCGCCTGCGACGACACCGGTTGGCTCCACAACGTTTTGAGCTGCCTGAGCGAGGCGGCCTCCGTCCGCACGGCCACGCCGATCTTTATCGAGCCGAACGAGCTCCAGGGGGACTTCTACGACAAGCGGATGGACTTCATCGATCCGTGGCCCGGCGGCTGGTGGCGCCTGCGCGACATCGTCGAGTATGAGCTCGTCCTGTCGCAGAGCCTGATCAAGACGGCCTCCCTCCACAAAGAGGACATCCTCCTCAACTTCTACAACATGAACAAGGCCGCGGTGGAGACCGTGGACAGGGACCAGCCGTTCGCCTTCGTCATCCCCGCCGTCCAGCGGGACTACCCGACGATGCTCAAGATGCTCGAGGTCCTGAAGACGGGCGGCGTCGAGATCCATCAGGCCAAGGCCGACTTTATCGCCGACGGCCGCTTCTACACGGCCGGCTCGTTCGTCGTCAAGACGGCCCAGCCCTACCGGACCTTCGCCTGGGCCCTGCTCGACAAGCAGAAATACCCCGACATGCGCCAATACCCCGGCGGCCCTCCGGTCCCCCCCTATGACAACGCCGCCTGGACCCTCCCTCTCCAGATGGGCGTCCTGTGCGACAAGATCCTCGAGCCCTTCGAGGCCAAGCTCGAGAAGCTCGCGGCCATCCCCTATCCCAAAGTCCCCGCCCAAGGGAAAAGCGATTATTTCATCCTGGACTCGCGGGTCAACGCCTCTTACGGTTTGGCCATCGCCCTGCTCAAGGACGGGGCCGAGGTCTCGCGGACCAAAGCCAAAGCCGCCGTGAAGGGGCATATTCTCCAGGCCGGCTGCTTCGTCGTCAAGAACTCGCCGGCCGTGAAGAAGGCCCTCCCCGCCCTCGCCGAGAAATACGGCCTGGCCGTGCTAGATGTCGATGACGTCGCCGCGCTCGCCAAGGACCCGGTCAAGTTCCCGCGCATCGGCCTTTTCCAGTCCTGGAGGGGGAACGCCGACGAAGGCTGGACCCGCTACGTCTTCGATGACATGAGCATCCCCTACACGACCCTGCATAACGCCGACATCAAGGGGACGAAGGAGAAGAAGGCCGACCTGCGGGCCGACTTCGACGTCATCCTCTTCGCCGACGAGAACGCCAATACCATCAAGGGCGTCCGTCCCGGGGCCGGACCCGGCGGGCCCGGCGGCGCCGCCCCCGACTCGTTCATGGCCCGCATGTTCCGTCAGAGCCCCGTCCCGCCTGAATACGAGGGCGGCATCGGCCAGGAAGGCGTCGATGCCCTCAAGGCCTTCGTCGAGAAGGGCGGCCGTCTCGTCACCCTCAACGGGGCCTCCGAGTTCGCCATCAGCGATTTCGGCGCGCCGGCCCGGAACGCCCTCAGCGGCGTCGACCGGACCAAGTTCTTCTGCCCGACCTCGATCCTGCGGATCCTCGTCGACAACGAAACGCCGATCGGCTACGGCATGCCCAAGGAGGCCGCGGCCATGTTCGTCAACAGCCTGGCCCTGGACACGTTCTCGCCGTCCTTCGAATGGGACCGCAAGGTCGTGGCCACCTACCCCGCCGATGAGATCCTGATGAGCGGCTGGCTGATGGGCGAGGAATACCTGGCGCGGAAGGCGGCCGTCGTCGACACCAAGTGGAAAGACGGACGCATCATCCTGATCGGCATCCGCTGCCAGAACAGGGCCCAGTCGCACGGGACGTACAAGTTCCTGCTGAACGCCCTGCTCTATCCGGGGATGTAGGGGCGCGGAGCCTATCCGAGGAGCCCGGCGACGAAGCCGGAGGCCCAGGCCCAGGCCAGGTTGAATCCGCCGCGGCCGCCCTGGACGTCGAGGATCTCGCCGGCGAAATACAGCCGGTTCATGAGCTTGGACTCGAGGGTCCCGGGCTTGACCTCCCGCGCGTCCACGCCGCCGGAGGTGAATTCGGCTTCGTTCCAGCCGCGCGTGCCGAGAACCGGGAATTCCCGGCTCTTGAGCAGGGCCGCCAGCCGCCGTCCGCTCTCCTCGGGATCGTTGCCGGCCGGCGCGTGCCCGGCTTCATGGACAAGCTGAGCCATGATCAGGCCGAACTTCTCGGGCAGCAGCCCCGAGGCCAGGTCCTTAATTGCCCAGCCCGACACGAGACGGCGGGCAATCTCTTCGGCGACGTCCTGCTCCGCCAGGAACGGAAGGAAATCAACGACGACGGAGGCGTCCTTGCGGCCTTCCCGGTTCAGGGCGATCGACAGGCTCTCGCTAACGTCGAGCGCGGCCGTCCCGGAAAGCCCGTATTGGGTGAACAACAGCTCTCCCTCGGCCTCTTGCCGCGCCCGGCCGGCGATCCGGCTCTCGATCCGTACCCGCAGCCGCTGCCCTTGGAGAAAATGGCACAGGCGATCCTTGACGATGAGCGGTACGGCGCTCGGCACCGGCGCGACGATGCTGTGGCCGAACGAAGCCGCCAGATCATATCCGGAGCCGTTCGAGCCCAGGGCCGGGTAAGACCGGCCGCCGGCGGCGAGGACAAGCGCCGGCGCCTCGACCGCCCTCCCGTCCGCGGCCTCGATGCGGAAGCGCCCGCTTGGGGCGGCGACCTTTTTCGCCTCGAAGCGTGTCTCGATCCGGACACGCCGCCGGGCCGTTTCGAGCTCGAGCACCTTGAGGACCGAAGCCGCCTGGTTCGTGGCCGGATAGACGCGGCCGGCCTCGTCGGATTGGAGGCGAAGGCCGAGGTCCTGGAAGAAGGACCGGATCGCGTCGCGATTGAAACGGCCCAGGATGGACGCCACCAGCGCTGGCTCCGTCGAGGCGAAGTCCGAGGCCGAGAGACGGTCGTTGAGCAAGTTGCAGCGGCCGCCCCCCGTCGCCAGAAGTTTCTTGCCGGCTTGGGGAAGGCGCTCGATGACGGTCACCTTGGCGCCGCGACGGGCGGCGCTCACCGCAGCTATGAGCCCGGACGCGCCGGCGCCCAGGACGACGGCGTCGGGACGCTCCGGCATGAGGGTGTCGAGGCCGGGACCGGGTCAGGCCCCCAGTACCTGGCAGGCCCGCTCGATGTTCGACACGTCCACGACGAGGGAGACCCCGTTCCCGTGGCGGGACAGCGTGCCGTAGCAGTACTCGATATTAATGCCCTCGTCGCCGAGCTTGGTCGTCACATCGGCCAGGGCCCCGGGCCGGTTCTCGAGGTCGATCCTCAGGACGTCGCGGAGCTCCGTCGTGTAGTTCAGCTTGGTCAGGAGCTTGACGGCCTTGTTGAGCTGCTGGACCACGAGCTTGGCCGTGTCATGGAAGACGCCGATGGCGTCGACGTTGATCTCGTTCTCGGCCAGGAAACTGCACAGGTCGCCCAGCTGAGACGGCTTGTTCTCCAGGATGACGTAGATCTCGGTGATCCGTTCGACCATGCTTGTCCTCCTGTGATCAGGATTTCATCGCCCCGGTATCTCAACGATACCACGATTCAGAGCGCCAGGCAATTGAGTTATGCGCCGGCCTTGCTGCCCCTCGCGCAGGGGTGTTCCCAGAGGAGGCCGTGGGAGGGCGGAGCGGGCACGGGTCCTCGAGCACGGCGAGAGGAGAGCGAAGCCCGGATACGAAGCGAGCCGGCTCGCCGGGCCGGCGAGCGGCCGACGGGTGGGAATACCCCGAGCGAAGAAAGGGTAGCACGGTCGGCGCGACCAACTCAATCGAAGATCTTGCCGGGGTTCATGATCCCCCGGGGGTCGAAGGCCTTCTTGATGCCCCGCATGATCTCGATCTCCCGCTCGTCGAGGACGAGCGACAGGTAGGGCTTCTTGACGAGGCCGATGCCGTGCTCCCCGGAGATGACCCCGCCGCGGGCCTTGGCGTCCCGGAAGAGGGCCTCGCGGACCGGGTCCGTCTTGGGCCGCCACTCGCTCTCCGGGACCGGCGTCATGGCTCCGTTCTCGAAGCGGGCCTTCATGATGTGGGTGTGGACGTTGCCGTCGGCGGCGTGGCCGAAGGTCGGGAGCCAGATGTCGTATTGGGCCGCGACCTCTCGGACCCGGCGGACATGGGCCGCCACCTCGGCCCGCGGCACGGCGATGTCGAGGATCTCCACCGTGCCGGACTTGATGGCGTCGTAGATCTTGGAGCGGATGGCCAGGACCTCGTCCTGCTTGCTGGGGGTGTCGGCGATGAAGACGTCCATGGCCCCCTTCTCGCAGCAGACCTCGGCCACGGCCTCGGACAGCCGGTCCATCTCCTCGTCGGTCGTGGCGTCGAGGATGACCAGGAGGTGGGTCTTACCCAGCTTGGTCGGCCATTTCTTGTGCAGGTGCTCCTCGGTGATGACGATGGGCTCGATCTCCAGGAACTCGACGGCGAGCGGCACGATGCCCCGCTTCATGATCAGGGGCACGGTCTCGAGGGCCGGCTCGAGGGCCTCGAAGGGGACGACGAGGGAGCGCATGATCCCCGGCTTAGCCTTGAGATGGAGGGTGGCCTGGGTGACGACGCCGAGCGTGCCCTCCGAGCCGATGACGAGGTGCATGAGGTTGTAGCCGGTGCTCGATTTCTCGAGCTTGCCGCCGAGGCGCAGGACGTCTCCGGCCGGCGTGACCATCTCGAGGCCGCGGACGTAGTTGCGGATGGTGCCGTACTTGACGGCCCGGCTGCCGCCGGCGTTGGTGGCCACGAGTCCGCCCATCATGGCGCTCTCGTCCCCGGGATGGGGCGGAAAATAGAGGCCGGCTTCCTCGACCGTCTTGGCGAAATCCGAGAGCCGCACCCCGGCCTCGGTCACGGCCATCTGATTGTCGGCGTCGACCTCGAGGACGCGGGCCATGCGCTCGAGCGAGAGGACGATGCCGCCGCAGACCGGGACACAGCCGCCGCAGAGGCCCGTGGCCCCGCCCCGCGGCGTCACCGGGAGGCCGTTCGCGTTGGCGATCCTGAGCACGGCCGCGACCTCCGCCGTCGTTCCCGGCCGGACGACGAGGTCGGGCTCGTGGGCGATCTCCTTCATCGAGAACTCGTCATGGCCGTAATCGCAGGTCCGCTCGGGATCCGAAAAGGCGTTCGCCGCGCCAACCGCGGCTTCGATCTCGGCCCGGACGGCGGGAGTGATCATCGGGGTCATGGGAGCTCCTTTCCGTTGAGGCGCTTGAGCTGGATCGGCAGGCCGACCATGATCTGGGGACGTCCCTTGTAGAGCTCGACCAGGCCGGTCACGTCGAGGACCCGGCCCGCGAAATCGAGCGGCCCCGGCAGGGTCCGGAAGACCTCGAGAGGGATCGCGGCGTCGAAGGCCGCTCCGTCGGCTTCGAGGAGGCAGAAGCCGCTGCGCTTGTAAGACCGCAGGCAGCGGAAGCGGGCCGTCAGGACCTCGCCGACCCGGCCGCCGGCCACGCCCGGCGGGACCACCGGATAGGGTTCTCTGGCCCAGAGCCCGCGTCCGGCCTGCCGGGCCTCGGTCTCGGCCGCCTTGAGCTCGCGGCGCAGCTCGTCGTCGAAGGGGAACTTGAGGAAGGCCGTGGCATAGCCCTCGCGAACCAAAGTCACGTTGAAGATTACCCCGTCGGCGGGGCGGACAAAGGCCAGGAGACGTCCGTAGGAATCCCGTGTTTCCGGCCCCGGCAAAAGCTCGACCCGGGCCTGATAAAGGCGGGAAAAGGCGAACCGCTTGGCCAGGAAGGCCATGAAGCGCACGTTCTCGCGGGAGTCGTCGAGTTCGGGGCTGTCGACCCCGATCAGGCGCACCCGCTCGTCTCCATGCCCAGCGATGCGAACGCGGATCGTGTCTCCGTCCGTGACGGCCGTGACCGTGCCGGTCAGCACCTCCGGCCGGGCCCGCGGGGACTGGCTCGGCAGGAAAGACGGTCCGGCCAGGACAAGAAGGGCGGCCGCGAGGAGGGCCGCCGGCGCGGTGCGTCGTCTCAACGGCCCAGCAGCTCCTTGGCCGCGCGGGCGATATGGGACGCGTTGAGGCCGAACATCTCCAGCAGCTCATCGGGCTTGCCCGAGCGCGGCAGATCGCGGACGCACAGGTGCTTGAACAAGAGGCGCTCGCCGGCGAGGGCCTGGAGCACGGCTCCGCCCAGCCCGCCGGCCGGGTAATGGTCCTCGGCGACGATGACCCGGCCGCCGGTCTCGGCGGCCTCGCGGCGGATGGTCGAGGCGTCGAGCGGGGCCACGGAATAGGCGTCGATGATCCTCAGGCCGATCCCCTCCTTGGCCAGGAGGTCGCGCGCCTTGAGCGCTTCGTGCACGGTGATCCCGGCGGCGACGATCGTCACGGCGTCGCCGTCGCTCCTGCGAAGGACTTTCGCGCCCCCGATCGGGAACGGTTCGTCGGGGCCGTAGAGGAGGGCCGTCGCGGGACGGGTCGTCCGGATGTAGCACATGCCCTTATGGGCGGCGGCCGCGGCGACGCAAGCCTCGGCCGAGACGGCGTCGCTCGGATAGAGGATGACGCAGCCGGGGATGGGCCGGAAGATGGCCATGTCCTCGAGCCCCATCTGGGACGGGCCGTCCTCGCCGATGCTGACGCCGACGTGGGAGCCGCAGAGCTTGATGTTGGCGAAGGAGTAGGCCGCCATCCGGATCTGGTCATGGGCCCGGGCGAGGAAGGCGGCGAACGTGGCCGCGAACGGGATGTAGCCTTTGGCCGCCAGCCCGACGGCGAAGCCGACCATCTGCTGCTCGGCGATGAACGACTCGAAGGACCGGCCGGCGAAGGCCTCGAAGAACTTGTCGGCGTAGGTCGAGTTCTTGACGTCGCCGTCGATGGCGACCACGAGCGGATTCACCCGGCCGAGCTTGAGCAGGGCGTTGCCGTAGGCCAGCCGCGTCGCCGTCTTCTCCTTGTAGTCGGGCTTGGGGAGCTCCGGCGAGGCGGCGGCCGGTTTCTTCTTGAAGGGCCGGGCCGCGCGGACGAGCGCGGGGGAATCGACCTCGGGCAGGGGCCCGATCTCCTCGAGGGCCCGGGCCAGCTCGTCGGCCTTGAGAGGCTTGCCGTGCCAACCGTTCTTGTCCTCGACGAAGCTCACGCCCTTGCCCTTGATCGTCCGGGCCAGGATGACCGTGGGCAGGCCTTTTTTGCCGGCCTGCCTGAGGGCCGCCAGGATCTTGTCGATCTTGTGGCCGTCGATGATCATCGCGTCCCAGCCGAAGCCGCGGAACTTGCGGGCCCAGGCCGCGAGATCGTGCTGGTGCATGGACGGCCCGGACTGGCCGAGGCGGTTGACGTCGACGACGGCGACGAGGTTCTTGAGCTTCATGAGCGCGGCGTCGGCCGCCGCTTCCCAGACGTTGCCCTCGGCGCATTCGCCGTCGCCCATGAGCACGAAGGTGCGGGCCGGGGACTTGTCGAGCCGCTGGGCGAGCGCCAGCCCGGCGCCCACCGACAGGCCCTGGCCGAGCGAGCCGGTGGCCGCCTTGACCCACGGCATCCGGGGCGTCGGGTGGCCCTCGAGGCCGCTCGTGATCTTGCGCAGATCGAGGAGGCTCTCGAGCGGAAGGAGGCCCGCTTCGGCATAGGCCGCCCAGAGGAGCGGGGCGGCGTGGCCCTTGGACAAGACGAACTCGTCGTTCGCGGGGTCGCGCGGGTCCTTCGTGTTCCAGCGCATCTCGGAGAAGAACAGGGAGGCGGCGATGTCGGCCGCGGACAGGCAGGAGGTCGGATGTCCCGAGCCGGCGGCGGTCGTCATGCGCAGGCAATGGACGCGGAGGCGGGTGGCGATCTTCCGAAGGTCGTCTATTCTGGCCATGGGAGGCCCTCCTCGATGTCGGGGAATATCGGGTTCGACACGCTCATGATAACATGAAACCCGAGGCGGGCAAAGCCGGACGGGCAGGCCCTCAGCGCGTGAACGGCGTGTCCGGGAAGACCACGCGCCGCATGGTCCGGCCGGCCACGGCCATCTTCAGCAGATAGGTGCCGATCCCCGCCGCGCCCTGCATGTACCCGGTTTGAGCGAACACAAAATCGGGCCGGGTCCGATGCTCGGCCTGGACCCACGACATGCGGCCGTCCTCGACGGTCGCCTTAGCGAGAAGGCGGGACCCGACGCGTTTCGCGAAGTCGAGATAGGCCTCGTCGCCGAGCTCAGCGTGGAGATCCAGGAAGAACTCCCCCACCCCGGCCAGGCCACAGCAGATGCCGGCATTGTTCCAGAATCCCGGGGTTTCGTGCTCGGGAATACCGCTTTGAAGAAGGCCGTTGGCCGACCTCCGGACCCAGTCGAGCCAGGAGGCGTCACCCGTCACGCGGGCGAGCAGAAAGAACAGCCGGGCCGTGCCGACCGGGCCGTGGCACCAGCCGAGATAATAAAGACCTTTGTTGTCCGGTTCGTCATGGAAGACGAGGCAGCGGCCGCCGTCCGTATCGGCGACCGAGAGGAGATAGCGGGCCCCGGCCAGGGCCGCCCCGAGGAACTCCGCCCGCCTCGTCTCGCGATGGAGCGCCGTCAGGAAATAGGCGATGCCGGCCGTGCCGTGGGAGAAGTTGGGCATGAGCCGCGGGAACGCCGGGTCCATGGCCCACTTCAGGCCGCCGTTCTCGGGCCGGCCCAGTTCGATCAGACGTGAGCCCGCCTGGGCCGCCAAGCCGAGCCAGGCCTTGTCGCCCGTTTCATGATAAGCGTAGAGGAGGAAGAGGCCGGTGCCGGCGCCGCCGCTGATGACGTCCGCGGTCGAGCTCCATTCGATCCCGCGGCCGGCCGGCTTGGCCGAGGCGGCGATCCGGTTGAGGACGTCGAGGAACCCGCGCCGGTATTTTTCGTCCTTCGAGGCCTTGAATGCCTCTTCGAGGGCAAACCCGATCCCCGAAAGGCCTTCGTAAAGGCCCGGGGACGCGACGGACGGCGCCTGGGCGAGCAGAAAATCCGCCCCGCCGCGGGCCCGGTCGAGAGAGGACCGATCGCCCGTCGCGTAGTAGGCTTGAACATGGAAGAGGACGACGCCGGGGACGCCGCTGTAGAGGTCGAGGCCGACCGTCTGACGGTCGGGCGGCACGGCCGGCCACGACAGTCCTTCGGGGACGCGGATCTCGGCCGACGAGATCCAGGCCCTGGCTTTGAGAGCCGCGTCGAGATAGGGGCCCGAGAGCGGCTTCCGGCAAGCGGTCCCGGCCAGGAGCGCCAGGAGCGCCACAAAAAGAGCCGTCGCCCCTTGCGACCCGCCGCGTGCTGCGCGCATGGCGATCGTCCTCACAGGATCGGCCAAGCCTTGGGCAGGAAGATCTGCTCGTAGAGGGCCATGGCGTAGCGGTCGGTCATGCCGGCGATGAAATCCCCGACCCGGACGATGACCGGGTCGCCGGCCGGATACGGGCGGATGTAGTCCTCGGGGCGTTCCATGATAAAGCCGAAGAGATCGATAATGATCTTCTCGGTCTTGCGCAGCTCGTCGCGCGCCGCCGAATTGAAGTAAACGTTCTGATAGAGGAATTCCCGGAGCTCGACGACGGCCTTCATGATCCGGTCGCTCATGGCGATCCGCTCGAGCCCCGCGGCCAAGCTGGCCTCGACGACGTCCATGACCATGCGGTCGATGCGCGTCGCGTGCCATTTGCCCAGGACCTTCACGAGGGGAGCCGGGATGTCCTCGTCCTTGATGATGCCGGCGCGGAGGGCGTCGTCGATATCGTGATTGACGTAGGCGATGATGTCGGAGACGCGCACGATCTGGCCCTCGAGCGTCGACGGCATGTCCTCGACGTCCTCGTCGAAGATCTCGCCGCGGCCCTTGGAATGCCGCTGGATGCCGTCGCGGACCTCGAAGGTCAGGTTGAGCCCCTTGCCGTCGTATTCGAGCTTCTCGACGACGCGCAGGCTCTGGTCGGCGTGGTGGAAGCCCTGGGGCAGGAGCTTGCGGAGGGTCTGCTCGCCGGCGTGCCCGAAGGGCGTGTGCCCGAGGTCGTGGCCGAGGGCGATGGCCTCGGTGAGGTCTTCGTTGAGCCGAAGGGCCTTGGCGATCGTCCGGGCGATCTGGGAGACCTCGAGGCAGTGGGTCAGTCGCGTCCGGTAGTGGTCGCCGAACGGCGAGAGGAAGACCTGGGTCTTGTGCTTCAGCCGCCGGAACGATTTCGAATGGATGATCCGGTCGCGGTCGCGCTGGTAATCGGTGCGGATCGGATGCGCGGATTCAGGCCGGACCCGGCCCTTGGACCGGGCGCTCAAGCTGGCTTTGGGCGACAGGATCTGCTGCTCGGTCTTTTCCAGTTCTTCACGGATCGTCATGAGTGCTCCCCTGCCCGCCGATTATAGCAAATCCCCGCCTATGCTAAAATGGAGCCCATGAACGGAACGATCACCGGGAACGTCAAGGCCGTCCTGGCGGAGCTCCCGCCGGGGGTGGAGCTTATCGCCGCGGCCAAGACTCGGACGGCGGCCGAGATCCTGGAAGCCATCGACGCGGGGGTCAGGACGATCGGCGAGAACTACGTCCAGGAGGCCGCCGCGGTCTTCCCGGCCGTCGGCCGGCGGGCCCGCTGGCACCTCATCGGCCACCTCCAGACGAACAAGGCCAAGACGGCCGTCGAGCTCTTCGACCTCATCGAGACCGTGGATTCGATCGGGCTCGGCCGCGAGCTCGACAAGCGGGCCGCGGCGGCCGGCAAGACGATGGAGGTCCTCGTCGAGATCAACAGCGGACGCGAGCCGCAGAAGACGGGCGTGATGCCGGACGAGGCCGAGGCTCTGGTCCGGGGGCTCGGCGCTCTGCCCCGCCTTCGCGTCCTCGGCCTCATGACCATGGGCCCCTTCGAGGGCGATCCCGAGGAATCGCGGCCCTCTTTCACGGAGACGCGGCGCGTCTTCGAGGCCCTCCGGGCGGCGGCGGTCCCGGGCGTGGAGATGAGGCACCTCTCCATGGGCATGTCCCATTCGTGGCGGGTCGCCGTCGAAGAAGGCGCGACCCTGGTCCGCATCGGCACGGCCATCTTCGGCAAGCGGCGCTGAGCGGCCGCGTCTCCCTCAGCCCTTCTGGCCCTTGGCCTCCCCCTCCTCGAGGGCGACGACCTCGGCTTCGGCCTCGAGGGCCTCGACCTCGGCCAGTCCCTTGAGCTGCTGCAGGTCCTCGATCTTCTGGATGGACCGGTCGAGCTTGCCCTGCCGCGTGGTCGTCAGCTTGCGGAACTCGTCGCGGGCCCCGTCGAGCTTCTCGCCCATCTTCGTCATGCACTCGCCGAACCGCTCCCACTCCTTCTTGAAGTTCTTGACCAGGCCGAGGATCTCGCCGGCCGTCTTCTCCATGCTGAAGTTGTCGAGCGACTGCCGGATGATGGCCAGGATGGCGAAGAGGGTGAACGGCGAGCAGAGGATGACCTTGCTCTTCAGGGCGTCGTCCATGATCCCGGGATCGTTCTCGTTGATGAAGGCGTAGACCTGCTCGTTGGGGATGAAGACGAGGACGTAGTCGAGCGTCTTCTCCTCCGGGTTGATGTAGTCGCGGGTCGTGACCTCCTTGATCCGCGTCCGGACGTCGCGCAGGAACTGGGCCTTGTGCCCCTCGCGCCCGGCGTCGTTGTCCGCCTCGAGGTAACGCAGGTAGCTGTTGAGCGGGAACTTGACGTCCATATTGACCTTGAGGCCCTGGGGCAGCCAGAAGGTGTAGTCCGGCCGCGAGGCGGCCATGTCGAGGACCTTCTGTTTGATGTAGTTGATGCCTTCGACGAACCCGGCCAGGCGCAGGACGTCCTCGGCCATGCGCTCGCCCCATTGGCCGCGGGCCTTGGTGCTGGCCAGGGCGGAGCGCAGATGATCGGCCGTTTGCTGGAGCCGCGACGTCTGGTCGGCCGCGGTCCTGAGCTGATTCGAGACCTCGCCGTACTGATGGGCCCGTTCCTTCTCGAAGCGCAGGACGAGCTCCTGCATCTTCTGGATATCGCCCTTCATCGTGGCCAGGTTCTGGTCGATGAGCTGCTTCTTGGCGTCAAGCTCCCGCTGGCTCAGCTGGACCCGGCCGTCGAGGTTCTCTTTGGCCAGCTTGACGAGCTCGCCCGTGCTGGCCCGGAGCGCCTCCTGGGAGAGGGCCCCGAAGCTGTCGCGGACGCGGCCCATCAGGGCCTCGAGGTCCTGGAGCTTCTCGGACTCGGTCTCGCTCACCAGGGCCCGGGCGATCTCCCGGGTGTCCTTCTTGCGCAGCGCGTGCACGACCAGGACGACCAAGGCGCCGAAAACGACGCCGCCCACGAACAACAGGATCTCGGTCACAGGTCCTCCCCCTCCCCGCCGCCGAGGCCGCCGCCCTCGCCGGCTTCGCTCTCCCGGGCCGCTTCCTCCATGGCCTTGTCGACCTCCTCGTCAAAGCCCTCGCCGGCGTCCTCCCCCATCTCCTGCCCCATGCGCTTCATCCAGCGGGCCACGCTTTTGGGGTCCTTCTCGTCGAGACCGGCCAGCGAGGAGGGGTCGGCCAGGCTCTCGAGCCGGCTCTCTTCGGACTTCCGGACGGCGACCCTCGACACGAGCTTGGCCAGCCGCCGCCCGCCGCAGTGGCTGCAGACGGGATCGACGGTCTCCTTGACGGAGAGAGTGATGACCGTCGTCTTTTTATGGCAGTCGGCACAGCGGTATTCGTAGATCGGCATGCGTCCTCAGGGGCCTTTTGGGGTCTCCGTCGTCCTTCGAGCGGATTGTAGCACGGGCCCTTGGGGGAGACAAGGAAACGGACCGGCCTCGCCGAGCGTTTGCAAAATATAGGCAATCCGTGAATAATATCCCGGAAGGAGACATGGATGTTTGAGCGCCGACGGACCGTTCCCGCCCTTATCGGGCTCGCCCTGGCTGTTCTTGTCGCCTCCTGCTCGACGAACGACAACAGCGATGCGGTCACGCCTGTCGACATCCCCGCGGCCTCGATGTCCTATGTCGTCCTGGCCTGGAGCGGGATGGGCATGCACTTCCTCAACCCCACCTACAACGCCGAAGTCCTGCAGCCGCCCTACAACACGCTCGTCGCCCAGGTCATCAAAAGGGGCGATCCGCCCCAGATCGTGACCACCGGCGTCACCCTGTCCTATCGGATCGCCGGCAACGCCTCCTCCTACGGCAAAACGACGACCGACCCCATCCGGCAATACGGCCAGTTCTGGGACAACGCGTTCGAGCTCTTCGGGACCGCCCTGGCCCCGAACACCGGCCTCAACTTCGTCGACGCCGGCGTTCACAACGGGCTCTCCGGGGCCATGCTCCTCAAGGGAGACCGTTTCGAGGTCGATGGCATCCCGCTCGTGCCGATCAACGACGCCGGCACGTGGGACCCCTATCAGGTCGCCGAGATCGTCGTGCGCGACGCCTCGACCGGCGCCGAGCTGGCGACGACGACGACCACCGCCGAGACCTCCGACGAGATCAACTGCGGCAAATGCCACGGCCAGACCGTCGGATCCCAGGAGGTCGGCTCGGTCCTGGCCTCCCATGACAAGCTCTCCGGGACGACCTTCGTCGAGGCCGGCCGCCCCGTCTACTGCGCCAAGTGCCACGGCAGCCCCATCCTGGGCACGACGGGAGAGGGCTCTTCGGAGGAATACCTCTCCTACGCGGTCCACGTCTCCCATTACGCCCAGACCGTCGCTTGCTACGACTGCCACCCCGGGGCGAAGACCCTGGGCAACCGGAGCACGGCGCACACCTCGAGCACGGGCAACTGCACGGCCTGCCACGGGGACCTGACCTCGCTCGGCATCGGCATCGCCGCAGGCCGCGTCCCCTGGGAGACCGAGGCGAAGTGCGTCGACTGCCACACGTTCATCGCGGGCGTCGACACGGGGACCTCGCTCTACCGGAACGGGACCGGCCACGGCGGCCTGTCGTGCCCGGCCTGCCACGGTCCGGCCCATGCCGAGGTGCCGACCAGCAAGGATCCCGACAACGCCCAGGCCATCCAATATCAGGCCAAGGCCCTGTCACTCGGCAGCTGCCGGGTCTGCCACAAGACCTCGAAGGGGGGCGGATTGAACGGGATCGTCAGCGCCCACGGCGGGACGCAGCCGACGGCGTGCAACGTCTGCCATACCGGGCCGATCCGGACGAACAACCCGCTCGGCTTTCCCCACCAATTCCAGCAGCGGGTCCGCTAAGGGCTGTTCGCCCTAAGCGATCAGGCGGTCGATGAACATCCTTAGGAAGCGCAGGGCCTCGTCCGCCCGGCGGAAGACCGGGATGCCGGCCGCTTCGAGGTACGCCGCGAGCGGGTCGTAGAGAACGCCCGAGTCGATGTTGACGACCACGGGTTTCTTCGTGGCCCTGAAGATCTCGATCGTCCGGGCCGCGAAGCCGCCCGGTCGGGTCATGTCCTCCCCGTGACCCTCCCCCGCCGGCAGGGTCTGGAGGGCGACCGTCAGCGGGACGTTGGAGATGACGGCGCAATCGACGCCGGGGTCTTCGATGAAGGCCCGGGCGCTCTCGGCGAAGGCGGCGTCGTTCGCGACCGGGGTCACATCGAGGGGATTGTGGACGTCGAGGAGCTTATCGATGCCGAGCGGCCGCAGGCCGGCCAGGATCCTCTCCTGGGTCGCCGGGGCGAAAGCGGCCAGGTCGAGGCCGGTCCCGTCCTTGAGATTGTCGGCCATCATGACACATTCGAAGCCGGCGTTGCTGATGAGCCCGACGCGCCGGCCGCGGACGGGGCGGTCCTCGAGCCAGGCCAGGCCCTTCATGAAGCTCTCGAATTCGAACAGGTTGTCGGCGACGATGGCCCCGGCCTGCTCGCAGACGGCCTTGAAGACGCCGTAGTCCCCCGCGACGGAGGCGGTATGGCTGGAGGTCGCCGACCGGCCCTCCGGGCTGCGCCCGGCCTTGTAAACGAGCACCCGCCGGCCGAGGGCCGTGATCTCGCCGATGGCCCTGGCAAAGAGAAGGCCGTCCCCCGGCTTGAAACCTTCCATGTAAACGCAGAAGGTCCGGACCGCGGGATCGTCCTTGAGATAACTCAGATAATCGGAAGCCGTCAGGTCGATCTGGTTGCCCAGCGAGACCGAATAGACCGGCTCGATCGATGGCATCTTGCTCATGCGACAGATCATGAAGGCGCCGCTCTGGCTGATCACGGCCGTGGCCGAGCCGGCCCGGGGCGGCCGCGGGAGCTTGTAATCCGGGATGAAGAGCGTGTCGTAGAGCCCCGGCCTGGAAACGATGCCGAGGCAGTTGCCGCCGTTGACGACCGGCGTTGTCCGGCCGGCGTCGCGCCCCTCGCGAAGCAGGGACCGGATGCGCTCCTCGATCGAGGCTCCGCCCTCCTTCTCCCCCATCCCTCCGGCGATGAGGATCACCGAGCGGGCCTGGCCGTGATCGACCAGGTCCTTCATGACGTCATAGACCTGGTCCGCGGCGAGGGTCAGGACGAAGAGGTCGACTGTCTCCGGCATTTCGGCGACGGTCGGGACGCAGCGGCAGCCCTCGATCGTCTCGAGGCCGGGCTTGACGACGGTGACGTTAGACCGGTTGAAGCCGCCCTTGAGGATATTGTTGAGGATGATGTGGCCGATGTTCATCTTCTCGGACACGCCGATGATGCCGATCGAGGCCGGCTTGAGCAGTCGGCCGACGGCTTCGACGGGGCGGGCGGACGGAACGGCCTTCCGGCGCGAGAAGCGGCAGACGCCGTCGAGGGGCACGAGCCGGCCGCGACGGACGACGAACGGATTGACCTCGGCCTCTTCCAGCACGAACGGCGTCCCGGTCGAATAGGCCGAGAAGGCCGCCGCGAGATCGCGGAAACGAAGGAGCGTCTCGGCCAGGACCTTGGGGGCGACGAGAGGCTTGCGGCCGCGGAACTCGCGCGCCAGCTTGCCGAAGAAGGTCAGCGGCTCGAGCAGGCGCAGCACCTTCTCGTCGTCGAGCAGGTGGGCCGAGGCGATGGCCGCGGCCGTCCCCTCCTTGAGCCGGGCGTTCATATATTCGACGTCCAGGCCGCCGGAGCCCATGGTCAGCACCGGGCCGAAATCCTGGGAGTTCCGGAGGCCGAGGAGGATCTCCGAGCCGAAACCCGCGTCGTCGAAGGCGACCTTCTCCACGACGAGGAAGCCGCGCACGGACTCGCGGACCGCCTGGCGCGAGGCGGCCGGGGTGCGGGCGACAACGGTCCGGAGCATGGCTTCGCAGGCCGCGTTCACGGCGGCCGGACGGGCCTCGGCAATGGCCACGCCGCCGACGTCCGACTTGTGGATGACGAGCGGCGAGACGATCTTGACGACGACCTTCCCGCCGCCGAGCGCCGCCAGGTCCTTCCGCCCGGCCTTGCGGCCCGCGGGGAGGAAGACATGGCGAGGCGCCGGGATGCCCGCATCCCTCAGGATCTCATAGACCTCGGGCTCGAGGAGGAAATCGCGCCCGTCCTTTTCCGCGCGTTCGAGGACGCGGACGGTCCTGGCCCAGCCGGTCTTCATGACGCCTGGGCCGCTTTCTTGCCCAGCTCGAACGCCTTGAGGTTGGCCTCGAGGACGGTCGGGCCGCGGCCCCGGAAGAGGGCCTCGATCGTTTGCAGCAGGCTGGCCTCCTTGAGGATCAGGAAGGACGAGGCCGCGCCGAGAAGGACGATGTTCTGGGCCTTGACCGTGCCGGCCTCCTTGGCCAGCTTCTCCGAATCGACGACGACGGTGCGCGGCGCCTTGCGGAGGGCGGCCAGGACCTGATCGAGGTCGGGATAATCGGGGATGTTCCGGAACGGCGTCGAGCTGGTGACGACGATCCCGTCCGGGCGCAGCGTGTCGAGGTAGCGAAGGGCCTCGAGCGGCTCGACGCTGAGGATCATGTCGGCCTCGCCCTTGGGGATGAGGTCGCTCCAGATCCGGCCGTCCGAGAGGCGCATGTGGGACTGGACGGCGCCGCCGCGCTGGGCCATGCCGTGGACCTCGGCCTGCTTGAAGGCCAGGCCTTCGGCGAGGGCGGCGTTGTCGATGACGTAGGCGATCGACAGGATGCCCTGGCCGCCGACGCCCGCGAGGATGATGTCCTGTTTCATGGCCTAGCTCCTCTTCTTCCGCTGTTCCTGGACGCATTCGCGGACGGCGACAATGACGGACAACCCGTGGTGCGCGAGCTCGTCCTTGATGATCTGAACGCTCGTCTCGTGATTCTTCGGCAGCGGCTCGATCGTCCGCAGGTGTTCCTTGGGAACGCCCAGCCCCTCGACCAGGCGCAGGAGGGCCTCGCCCGAGCCGTAGGTCGGCTGGCCGCCGGTCATGGCCGTCGTCGCATTGTCGAGGATGATGACGGTCATATCGGCGTCGGCCCGGGCCGCGCTGAGGAGGGGCGTGATGCCGGAGTGGGCAAAGGTCGAGTCGCCGATGACGGAGACGGCCGGGTAGAGGCCGACGTCGGCGGCGCCGCGGGCCATGCTGACGCTCGCTCCCATACAGACACAGCTGTGGATGGCGTTGTAGGGCGGCAGGGCGCCGAGGGTGTAGCAGCCGATATCGCTGAAGACGTTCGCTCCGATGAGGCCTTCGAGGGCCTTGTTGAGGGCCTTGAAGGTGTCGGCGTGCGGGCAGCCGACGCACAGCTGGGGCGGGCGGCCGGCGAGGGGCAGGCCGCTCGCGGCGATGGACGGCAGCGGGTCGCGGCCGAGGGCCTTGCGGACGATGTCGGGCGAGAGCTCGCCGGAGGCCGGCACGGGCCCGTTCATCTTGCCCAGGATCGTCTTGCCGGGCACGCCGAAAAGCCCCCGGAGCTGGCGCTCGATGAACGGATAGCCGTCCTCGAAAACCAGGACGGTGTCGACATGATCGACGAGCCTGCGGATAAGATCCACGGGCAGCGGATAGGTCGAGATCTTGAGGAAAGCCGGCGGCGCGGCATCCTTGGCCACGGCCTCGCGGAAGTAGTTGTAAGCGATGCCGGAGGCGATGACGCCGAGCGACCGGTCCCCGTCGTTGAGCTGAAGGGTATTGAACCGCGACTCCTCGGAGAGCCGGACCATTTCGGCCTGGCGGTCGAGCAGCTGGGCGAAGCGCCGGCGGGCGTTGACGGGGAGCAGGATCCAGTCCCGGGCGGCCCCCTTCTTGAGCTCGTTCTGCGGCCGCGGCTCGCGCGTCTCGACGGCCGCGCGGCTGTGGGAGAGGCGCGTCACGAGCCGCATCAGCACCGGCAGGCCGAGCGTCTCGGACAGGTCGTAGGCCTCCCGGGTCATGTCATAGGCTTCCTGGTGGTCGGAGGGCTCGTAGCCGAAGATCTTGGCGAAGTCGACGTAGTAGCGGCTGTCCTGCTCGTTCTGCGAGCTGTGCATGCCGGGATCGTCGGCGCTGACGACGAGGAAGCCGCCGTTGGCGCCGGTGATGGCCGAGTTCATGAACGGGTCGGCGGCGACGTTGAGGCCGACGTGCTTGAACGAGACGAGCGACCGCTTCCCGGCGAACGAGACGCCTAGGGCCTCTTCGTAGGCCACTTTTTCGTTCACCGACCAGACGGCCCGGAAGGCCTTGGCCTCCCCGGACAGGCGGACGAGGTACTCCAGGATCTCGGAGGCCGGGGTCCCGGGATAGGAGTAGGCGGCCGACAGGCCGGCCTGGACGGCCCCGAGGGCCACGGCCTCGTCACCGAGCAGGATCTGACGGGACATGGGTGTTCCTTTATCGAAGGGATTTCGGGGCTAGGATACTTGCGGACCGCGCGGGGTGTCAAGCCGCGCCGGGGCGACGGCGGGCCCGCCGCGGAATCCTGATAATTCCTATGGGTTTTAGTTGATATTCGCCGGGAACCCCGTTAAAATAGGATATTAAGGAGCTTTCGATGATCAGACTCTCGACCAAGGGGCGGTACGGCACGCGCCTGATGCTGAACCTGGCCCGGCACTGCGGGGAAAGCCGCGACGCGGTCATCCTGAAGAACATCTCCGAGGACGAGAGGATCTCGATCCGCTACCTCGAGCAGATCATCATCCCCCTCAAGATCAACCGCTTGGTCAAGAGCATCCGCGGCGCCGGCGGCGGCTACACCCTGGCCCGCAAGCCCGAAGACATCAAGATCGGCGAGATCCTTCACGCTCTCGAAGGCAACTGCTGCCTCGTCGAATGCGTCGAGGACGGGACTTACTGCGAGTTCCTCGACACCTGCCCGACCTTCGACATCTGGAAGGGCGCGACGGAGCTGCTCAAGGGCTATTTCGACAGCCTCTCGCTCAAGGACGTCATGGTCCAGGCCGAAAAGAAGGGAAAGAAGGCCAACCGACCGCAGCGAACGAGGTGAGCGGAGGGCAGAAATCTGCCGGAGCATACACGGAGGCCGATTTCTGCGAAATATCGGGATAAGTTCCGATCTTTTAAGATATCTCTCAGCTCCGCCACTCCGAGTCGCTCCGTAGCGGCGCTGATGGTCGCTTCGAGGACTCCGCTCCCAGCCCCTCGCCGCCTCGCGAGGGATTTCCAGATGGGCAGGGCGGTATAGCGGCGCCGAGATCGACGACGCCGGCGTCGACGCCGGTCCGGTGCGGGACGATGACGCTCGGATCGCGCCGGCCGAACTTGCCCATCAGGAGAGAGCGGAAATCCCCCTCGTCGATCTTGCCGATCTTCATGACCGCCCCCCGGAGCTTAAGGAACGAGGCCCGCCTTGCGCTCGGCGGCCTCGATCGTGTTCATCATCAGCATCGTGACCGTCATCGGCCCGACGCCGCCCGGGACCGGGGTGATGGCCGAGGCCTTCTCCTTGATGGGCTCGAAATCGACGTCGCCGACGAGCCGGAAGCCCTTGGCCGCCGTCGCGTCCGGGACGCGGTTGACGCCGACGTCGATGACGACGCAGCCCTCGGGCACCATCTCGGCCTTGATGGCCCGCGGCACGCCCATGGCCGCGACGAGGATGTCGGCCTGGAGCGTGTAGCGGCGGATGTCGGGCGTCGAGGTGTGGCAGACGGTCACCGTGGCGTTGGCGCCCTTCCGCTTCTGGATGAGCATGGCCGCGAGCGGCTTGCCGACGATGTTGCTCCGGCCGCAGATGACGACGTGCTTGCCGTCCGGACCGTAACCGCCGCGGACGAGGAGCTGGACGACGCCGTAGGGCGTACATGGCAGCGGGCAGGGCTCGCCGCGCAGCATCTTGCCGACGTTGACCGGGTGGAACCCGTCGACGTCCTTGTCCGGCGAGATGAGGTTGATGACCCTCCCGGCGTCGACGTATTTGGGCAGCGGCAGCTGGACGAGGAAGCCGTTAGTGCGGTCGTCGCGGTTGAGTCTGTCGACCTGGCGGAGGATCTCGTCTTCCGTCGCGTCGGCCGGCATGCGGATGGTCGTCTCGAAGATGCCGATCTCCTCGGCCGCTTTGCCTTTGGCCGTGACGTAGGACACCGAGGCGGGGTCTTCGCCGACGAGGACGACGGCGAGACCGGGCGTGCGCCCTTTTTCCTTGAGGCGGGCGGCGCGGGCCTTGAGCTCGTCGCGGATCTGGGCGGACACGTCCTTGCCGCTGATGATCGTGGCAGGCATGGTCTCCTCCTCTGCGGTTCGGGCCGGACGCTCCCCTACCTTAAACAAAAGCGCCCTGACCGTCAAGGCCGGAAGGCGTCTTGAATCGGCCCTCCCCTGCGCGTATAATCTCCTGCGGTTTATCGAGACCCGATCGTCTGTTTCGGAGGTTCACCACCATGAGAGTCGGCATCCTGACCGGCGGCGGCGACTGTCCCGGGCTCAACGCGGTCATCCGGGCGGCGACCCGCAAGGGCATCACCTCCTACGGCTTCGACGTCCTCGGCATCAAGAACGGCTGGCTGGGCCTCATCGAGGGCAAGATCTATCCCCTCGACCTGAACGCCATCTCCGGCATCCTGCCGCGCGGCGGCACGATCCTGGGCACATCCCGGACCAACCCCTTCTGCGTCGAGGACGGGGTCGGCAAGATTTTCGCCCAAGTCGAGAAGTTCGAGCTCGACGCGATCATCGCCATCGGCGGCGAGGACACGCTCGGCGTGGCCAAGAAACTCTGCGACAAGGGCCTGCGCTGCGTCGGCGTGCCGAAGACGATCGACAACGATCTCTCCGGCACGGACTACACCTTCGGCTTCGACACGGCCGTGTCGGTCGTGGCCGAGGCCCTCGACCGGCTGCACACGACGGCCGAGGCCCACCACCGGGTCATGGTCGTCGAGGTCATGGGCCGGCACGCCGGCTGGATCGCCATCGAGGGCGGGCTCGCCGGCGGGGCCGACATCATCCTCATCCCCGAGTTCCCTTTCGACCTCGACGAGATCTGCATCCAGATCCAGAAGCGCCGCGAGCGCGGCAAGCTCTTCAGCATCGTCGTCGTGGCGGAAGGCGCCAAGCCCCAGGACGCGAGCCTCATCGTCCAGTCGGGCGAGAAGGACGCCTTCGGGCACGTCCGTCTGGGCGGCATCGGCAACATAATCGCCCGCGAGATCGAGATGCGCACGGCCATCGACACCCGGGTCACGGTCCTCGGCCACGTTCAGCGGGGCGGCTCGCCGACGGCCTTCGACCGCATCCTGGCCACCCGCTATGGGATCGCCGCCATCGACCTCGTCAAGGAGGAGAAGTTCGGCTTCATGGTCGGGCTGCGGGGCAACCGGATCGTCCAGGTCCCCCTCGAGGAGGCGCTGGCCGAGCCCAAGACCGTCGATGCCGAACTCTACGACATCGCCAAGGTCTTTTTCGGATGATCGGCCGGCCCGAAAAGGCTTGATCTTAAAAGAGTTGGCCGCGGCCGGG